>SFGJ01000009.1 GCA_004557655.1 Clostridiales bacterium
TCGCACTTTTCAGTGCTCCCGTCTGGTGCTTTTCGTTTCGTTCGTTGTTTAATTTACAAGGTACACGCCCCGCTTGCGGAACATTTGTTATTATACTGCCCACTTCGTTCTTTGTCAATCCTTTTTTTTAAAGTTTTTTGCTGATTTTTCTATAACCATAAGATGACATTTTCCATCGCTTATGCTATAATGATCACATCTTATTGTAATATAGTTTTGGTAATAAAAAATACAAAGGCGGGATGGTCTTGCGGATCCTTCAGGCGAATGCCACCTACGGAAAATTGAATCAATCGCAGCTTTCACTGCACCCGGGTCTGAATGTGATCTGCGCCCCCAATGAAGGGGGCAAGTCCACCTGGTCCCGCTTTTTGCTGGCCATGTTCTACGGGCTAAACACCCGGCAGCGGGGCGACCTGGCGGACAAAAACCGTTTTCAGCCCTGGAACGGAAGTCCCATGCAGGGCAAACTCGAGCTGTCCGTGGGATCGGATCGGCTGACGCTGAGCCGCCGGACCCAGCGTGCAGACGCCCCCCTGGGCGCTTTTTCCTGCACCTATGCCGGCACGGATACTCCCGCCTCCGGCATAGACGCCCTTCGCTGCGGAGAAACTCTGCTGGGGGTGCCTCAAAGTGTCTATCAGCGGTGTGCTTTCATCTCCGCAGGTAGCATGGCCATTGACGCCGACGCCGATCTGGAGCGGCGCATCAATGCCCTTATTTCCACCGGAGAGGAAAAGATCTCCTTTTCTCAGGCGGAAAGCCGTCTGAAAAAGCAGCTCCACCAGCGCAAATACAACCGCTCCGGCTCCATTCCCCTGCTGGAATCCGAAATCGCCGCCCTGGCCTCCTCCCAAGCCGAAGTCCGGGCTTTGTCAGAACAGGAATCCCTCCTGCAAAAGCAGCTTCGGCAGGCACAGGAGGAGCAAAACCGCCGCCGTCTGGCCCGGCAGCAGGAGTTGCAGGCAAGGATAGATAAAAAGCAGCGGCTTCTGAACTCCCTGCCGGACAGCGCGGCACTGCAGGCCATCAATGAACAATCAGGCGCCGTGCGGTCCATGGCGGAGCAGGTACAGCAATCCCGGGATGCGGCGGCCCGGCAGGAGAGGTCCATGCAGGAGCATTTACAGGAACTGTCCAAAAACCCTCTGCACCCCATGACGAGAACCGAGCTGGAGGCCCAGCTGCAGATCCAGACCAAGGCTCCGCCTCAGGTGACGCAGCTTTTGATCTCTCTGGCAATGGGCCTGTGCGGCGGCGGATTCCTGTGGTATGAGATCGGTCGGCCGCAGATTCTGTGGCTGTGCGCGGCCTGTGTAATCACAGCGCTGGCCGCCGGGAATTTCCTGCGGCTGCTTGTGACCCGCATTCGGTTGCAGCAGGTGCGCCGCCGGGAACTGCGGCGGCAGGAGGAGCTTCGGAAACTGGCCGAAAGCTACCTCCCCATGCTGGAGGAACTGGAGGAACAACGCACTCTTTTACAGCAGCGGAATCAGGCTGCCGAGGACGGCGAGCAGAGGCTGCGGGCCGCGCTTTCTTCCCTGCTGGCACTGGTTCAAAAATGGGACGCAAGCGCACATACAGCCACAGACATTCGTCACTTTGTGCAGCAAGCTTCCCGGCAGCGCGAAACCCTGGCAGAGGAGCTCCGGCAGGCGCAGGCCGAGCTTTTGCAGGCGCAGATGCCCGGCGCCGACGACCTATCCACCCGGCTGCAGCAGCAGATCGCGCAGGTACAGGGGCGGTTGGCGGCTCTGGGCGGCACGGAGGAAGCAGAGCGGCAAATCGCTCACAAGCGGGCACAGCTGTGGCAGCAGCAGGCGGAATATGACGCCCTGACCGCCGCTCTGGATGCCCTGCGCAACGCCAATACCACCCTGCAAAACCGTTTTTCCCCGGAGCTGGGGCGCCGGACGGCGGAGATTTTTTCCGATATGACGGGCAGCGACTGGACCCATATCCTGCTGGACCGGGAGTTCCATCTTTCCGCCGAATCCAGCAGCGATCCCACCCGCCGCAGCGTACAGGTTTTGTCAAGCGGCACCGCCGATCAGTTGTATCTGGCCACACGGCTTGCTATCTGCGAGATGGTGCTGCCGGCAGAGCAAAATCCCCCGCTGATCCTGGACGATGCCCTGTTGGCCTTCGACGACGAGCGCCTGCACAAGACGCTGGACTATCTGGCACAGCTTGGCAAGCAGCGGCAGATCCTGCTCTTTACCTGCCAAAGCCGGGAGGCCAACTATCTGACAGGCCATGACGGCGTGCGGATCGTTCGCCTGTAAGGTATAGTTTCTCTTATCCCCGCACATTTTGAAAGAGGGCTCTTTATACTGGACAAAGTGCCCTTTTGGTGCTATACCATTGTTATAATTATATTGACCCATAAATCACAGCAAAGGAGCAACGAAAAATGAGTGAATGCACACATGACTGCAGCACCTGCGGTCAGTCTTGCGGCGAGCGCACGGAGGGTTCTCCCTTTCAGATCAAGCCCCTTCACGAGGGCTGCCGGGTAGGCAAGGTATACGGCGTGGTGTCCGGCAAGGGCGGCGTGGGCAAGTCCATGGTCACCAGCCAGCTTGCCGTGACCATGCAGCGCAAGGGCTACCGCACCGCCGTGCTGGACGCCGACATTACCGGTCCCTCGATCCCCAAGGCTTTTGGCATCCATGGCCGGGCCGTGGGCACAGAGAATGCCATTGTCCCCGTACAGACCCGCACCGGTATCCAGCTAATGAGCGTGAATCTGCTGCTGGACAACGAGACGGACCCCGTCATCTGGCGCGGCCCGGTCATCGGCGGCGTGGTGCAGCAGTTCTGGACGGATGTGCTGTGGCAGGACGTGGATTATATGTTCGTGGATATGCCTCCCGGCACAGGCGACGTGGCGCTGAATGTGTTCCAGTCCCTGCCGGTGGACGGGCTGATCATCGTCACCAGTCCCCAGGAGCTGGTGAGCATGGTAGTGGAAAAGGCCGTGAAGATGGCCCAGATGATGAATATTCCCGTGGTGGGTCTGGTGGAAAATATGAGCTATCTCCCCTGCCCCGACTGCGGCAGGAAGATTTATCTCTTCGGCCAGGGCAAGACCGACGAGGCCGCCGCCCGGTATAACCTGCCGGTCCTGGCTAAAATGCCCCTGGATCCCACCCTGGCGGAGCTGGTAGACGCCGGGGAAATTGAGAATTTCCAGGGTCACTGGCTGGACGCCGTGGCGGAGAAGCTCGCGGAGTAAACATTTTAATCAGCAGGGCGGCTCGCACGAGCCGCCCTGCTGATTATCTATTCGCAATTAGGCTTTCCGTTTTTCAGTTTCCGCTTTCTTTCCACCGGCGAGGGCAAAAACAAGGGAGAGGATCTCTCCTCTCCCTGTTCATTCACTTATTGTATCCAAGAAATCCGTCTCTTAGGCGTCGATCTCAAAAATCAGGTCAACCTCTTCCATAACGCCGGAGAGCATATTGCTGGTTTTCTTGGGAAACCAGCCCACATAACGATACCCCTTGGCGGCGTACGCATTGATGACCTCACGATAGTCCTGCAACTTGCTGCTCATCAGCCCGGTATGGGTCTTCAGAGAAACATATTCGTACTTTTTCATGAGAACAATCCCTGTGTTTACTTGTTGAAGTAGTGCTTCAGCAGGCCCTCAAAAGCCTTGCCGTGACGGGCCTCGTCGCGGGCCATCTCATGGACGGTATCGTGGATGGCGTCCAGGTTGTACTTCTTAGCCAGCTTGGCCAGCTCGAACTTGCCGGCGGTAGCACCGTTCTCGGCGTCCACGCGCATGGCCAGATTCTTCTCCGTAGAGTCGGTGAGCACCTCGCCCAGCAGCTCAGCGAACTTGGCGGCGTGCTCGGCCTCCTCCAGGCCGGCCTTCTCCCAGTACATGCCGATCTCGGGGTAACCCTCACGGTGAGCCACACGGGCCATGGCCAGATACATACCCACTTCGCAGCACTCGCCCTCAAAGTTGGCGCGCAGACCGTCGATGATCTCCTTCTGCACTTCCTCAGGAACATCGTTGCCGAAGGACTTGCCTACGCCCACCACATGCTCAGCGGCCCAGGATCTCTCTTCCTTCTGCTCGATGAACTTATCGGCACCCACATGGCACACGGGGCACTCAGAGGGGGGCACATCGCCCTCATGCACATAACCGCAAACAGAACATACCCATTTCTTCATTGTAAAGTTCCTCCTTTATATTTTCTGGATCACAGTCCGATTTCACTTGCTGTGATCAGAGTATACCACAGAGTGTTGTTTTTCAGCAGTTGCTTTTGCAACTTTTGGAGATTTTTTAAAAGTGCAGCCCGCCTGTCCGGCAGGCTGCATATATTATTTGACTTATTCCGCCTCTGCCATGGCCTTGGCCTCGGCAATGGCCTTCTCCTGTGCGGCCGCAGGGCAATCCTCGTAGCGGACGAAGGAAAACACGAAAGTGCCTCTGGACTGCGTCATAGAGCGCAGGTCAATGGCGTAAGACATCATCTCCGCCATAGGCACCTCGGCCTCCAGCACGGTCTCGCCGTCGCCGGTGGGGTTCATGCCCATGACGCGGCCCCGGCGCTTATTCAGATCTCCCATGACATCGCCCACGTAGTTATCGGGCACGGTGACCTTCAGCTCGCCGATGGGCTCCATCAGCACGGGCTTGGCCTCGGGCAGAGCATCCTTGAATGCCAAGCCGGCGGCCAACTGGAAGGCGATATCGGAGGAGTCGACAGGGTGGTAAGAACCGTCGGTCAAAGTGGCCTTCAGGAACACCACGGGGTAGCCCGCCAAAACGCCGGTGAGGCAGCACTTGCGCAGGCCCTTTTCCACGGCGGGGAAGTAGTTCTTCGGCACGGAGCCGCCGAACACGGCCTCCTCAAAGATCATATCCTCCTGCTCATTCTGGGGCTCAAAGGTGATGACCACATCGCCGAACTGGCCGCTGCCGCCGGTCTGTTTCTTATAGCGGCCGCGCTTTTCGACCTTGGAGCGGATCTTTTCGCGGTATGCAACGCGGGGAGCCGACAGCTCGGTCTCCACGCCGAAGCGGCTCTTGAGCTTGGAGCACAGGACATCGATCTGAATGTCTCCGGTGCCGGAGATGACGGTCTGGTGGGTCTCGGCGTTGTTGGAGACATGGAAGGTGGGATCCTCCTCGTTGAGCTTGTTGAGGCCGGTGCCCATCTTCTCCACTTCCTGCTTGACCTTGGGAGAAATGGCTCTCTCATAGCAGGGAGCGGGATACTCGATGCTCTCCAGCACCACGGTGCTCTTGGCATCGCACAGGGTATTGCCGGTCTTCACGCGGTCCATCTTGCCGATGGCGCCGATGTCGCCGCAGCAGATCTCCTTGATCTCCTCGCCCTTCTTTCCCTTCATGCTGTACAGCCGGCCCAGCTTCTCGGTGTTGCCGGTGGCGGGGTTGTACAGGGACATATCACTGGTAACCTTGCCGCGCACGACCTTGATCATGGAGAACTTGCCGTACTGGTCGGAAATGGTCTTAAAGACGATGGCGGCGGTGGGGCCGTTGGGATCAAAGGCCACCTCCACATCGTTGCCGGCCTCGTCCTTGGCCTTTTCAGCGGGCATATCGGTGGCCACAGGCACCAGATCCACGATGGTCTTCATGAGCATATCCACACCAAGGCCGGTAACGGCGGAGCCGCACAGCACGGGGCACACGCTGCCGTCACGCACGCCGATCTTCAGGCCCTTGGCCATGTCGGCTGCGGACAGCTCCATGGACTCGAAGAATTTCTCCATCAGCTCCTCGTCGGCACCGGCAGCGGCTTCCATCAGCTCAGCACGCAGGGCCTCCACCTCGTCGGCCATGTCGCCGGGGATGGCACACTCACCCTTGGCGTCATACGCCTTGTTGTGCAGCAGGTCCACGATAACGGTGACGGCCTTGTTGGCGTCAGCCTTGGTAGCCACGATGGGGGCGATGGCGGTACCGAACTTGGCCTTGACGGCGTCCACGCAGGAGGCGTAGTCGGCGTTGGCTTCCTCCACACGGTTGATGAACATCATGCGGGGCTTCTTGCCCAGCATCTTCCATGTACGCTCCATACCCACGGACAGACCATCCTTGGCGTTTCCAACGATGACGGCACACTCAGCGGCGCGGATGGCGCACAGCGCCTCGCCGGAGAAGTCAAAGTTGCCGGGAGCGTCCATGACATTGATCTTGACATTGTTATACTTCACGGGAGCGAAAGCCAGAGAAATGGAAATCTGGCGCTTGATCTCCTCGGCGTCATAGTCGCAGATGGTGTTGCCGTCCACGGTCTTGCCGAAACGGTCGGTACCCTTGGTCATAAAGAGCATCTGCTCGGCCAAAGTGGTCTTTCCGGAACCGCCGTGACCCAACAGGCAAATATTGCGAATTTCATTGGCACTCATAGTTTAGTAACTCCCTTCATTTTTGGAAAATGTGCGCAGACGCACATATCACTCAATAAAGGAATTATATAATATTTTTCAAGGGTTGACAAATACAATTTTCTGCCCGTTTTTTGTGAAAAGTGCCAGTTTTTGCTTTGTTTTTCGGTTAATTCGACCCAAACATCGGGGCAATGCTTCTTTTTTTATCCCACCATCCACAAAATCAGGCCGTACAGGGCGCTGGCCACGGTGCCGAACACGATCACCGGCCCCGCCACCAGGAACATTTTCGCCGCCATACCTGTCACAAAGCCCTCCGCCTTGAAGTCGATGGCCGGGGACACCACGGCGTTGGCAAAGCCGGTAATGGGCACCAGAGTGCCGGCTCCGCCGAACCGGGCGATGCGGTGATAGAGATTCAGGCCCGTCAGCAAAGCCGACAGGAACACCAGGCTGACGGAGGTAGCCGTGGCGGCATCCTCCTGCTCGAGTCCCGCCGCCGTATAGCCGTTCTGAATAAGCTGACCCAGCACACAGATAAGCCCTCCGATAAGAAACGCCAGAGCCAGATCCTTACCCAGAGGCGACTTTTTCTGCTTTTGCTGCACATACTGCTGATACTTCTGCGGAGTCGTTTCCATAGACCACACTTCCTTTCGCAGGTAGTCTTTCCACGGATAAAGAAAATATGCGTTTTTCTTGCCAAACTCCCGGAAAAACGGTATACTCAGTAGAGTAAACTCGGACGGAACCATCGTCCTTTTTTATGAAAAGGTGGTTGATGCAATGGCTGTTATGATCCATCCCTTTGGTCCCAAGCCTCATGCTCTGGCAGAAATAAACCCCGTGAACTGCACGGGTTGCGGCATCTGCGCCATGTGGTGCGTCATGCGCTGCATCGACCAGCAGCCCGACGGGATCTACAAAGTCCGCAGCGAGGACTGCATCGGCTGCCGTTCCTGCAAGGTGAACTGCCCCAGCGAGGCCGTCACCATGCTGCCGCCGAGGCGCGAGGTGTGAGTCGTGAAAAAAACTGCTGTCAAAAAGGGCCTGCCTCTGGGTCTGTATATCCACATCCCCTTCTGCCGGTCCAAGTGTGCCTATTGTGACTTTTATTCTCTGCCCGACAGTGAAAGCCGCATGGACGACTACTGCCATGCGCTGGAGCGGCATCTGGCGGAGGTGGCGCCTCAGGCGAGCTGTCATTTGGTGGACACCGTGTATTTCGGCGGCGGAACGCCCAGCTATCTGGGCTTCGAACGCCTGTGCCGTCTGCTGGGCACCGTGAAAAAGCTCTACAAGGTGGATAAAAATGCCGAGATCACCCTGGAGGCCAACCCCGACTCCGTCGGAGATAAAAAGGTCCTCCGGTGTCTGCGCCGGGCGGGCTTTAACCGCCTCTCCTTAGGAGTCCAGTCCTCGGACGATAAGATGCTGCGTGCCATGGGCCGGGTCCACACCTGGCAGCAGGCGTGTGACGCTGTGGCGGCAGCACGGAAAGCCGGCTTCAAAAACATCAGCCTGGATCTCATCTACGGTCTGCCGGGGCAGACCATGGAGCAATGGGAGAACACCCTGTCCGACGCCGTGGGGCTGCAGCCGGAGCACCTGTCCTGCTACGGGCTGAAGCTGGAGGAGGGGACGCCCCTGTATAGCCGCCGGGAGGAGTTGACCTTCCCCAACGAGGAGCAGCAGGCGGATATGTACTTATACACCGTGGAATTCTTGAAACAGTGCGGCTACGAGCAATATGAGATCTCCAACTTCGCCAAGCCCGGCTTTGCCTCCCGGCACAATCTGAAATACTGGCTCCTGCAGGAGTACGCCGGCTTCGGCCCCGGGGCCTATTCCGACTTCGGCAATGTGCGCTACGGCTATGTCCGGGATCTGGACGCTTACCTCAAGGGAGAGCTGCGTCTGCAGGAATCCGAGACCGTGGACCCGGATGAGCGGGAACGGGAGTATCTCATGCTGCGCCTGCGCACCACCCGGGGCATTGATCCCAAAGAGTTTGCGTATCGTTTCCGCCAGCGGTTTGATCCTTTGGCCGCCCTGCTGCGCCGGTGCGCCGGGCAGGGTCTGGCGGAGGAGGATGCGGGCGGTTGGCATCTCACCCCCAAAGGCTTTCTGGTGTCCAATGAAATCATTGCCCAGCTCCAGAACGAGCTGGCCCGGGAGAAAAATCGCCGCTTGGAGGCCGCTGCCCGGGGCGACTACCGCATGGTTTGACGGGAAAACAGCGGCCCTCTGGCTTATCTGTGCATTATCCCCGCCGCATACGATCCATGTGTGAATGGCCTTCTGCGGCGGATTAAAGGGCTGTCTCATGCGCAGAGACTGCGAAGTCATTTTCTGTCTCTGTATCATAGAACCATTGTAGGTCTGGTCGGCCTGCTTGTCCCGGCTGCTAAAAAACTCTAAAACAATAATAGAAATCGGCTCTCCATGGAGAGCCGATTTCCTGTTATATAAGTTAGCTGTCCGTGCGGTGCCGCCACTCCAGCTCCTGCTCCAGATCGTACTTGAGCTTCTCGTTCTCCGCCACCAGCTCGTCATAGTGGCGGGACTGCACATAATACTTCACGAAAGTGAAAGTTGCCTCCTGGAACTCCTCCTCGGTGTACTCCGGCAGCAGGGAGCCGCCCTTGCGGCGCAGGCCCTGGACATTGATGACCACCAGACGGCGGTGTTGTTCGGAAAGCTGGAACAGCTTCAGCTCCTCCGGCAGCTCCAGTCCCAGATCAAAGGTCTCGTTCACGATCTCCAGCAAACGGTGCTGCTCCGGCTTGGCAGATACAATGACTCCGTACTTGGCAAACAGCTTCTTCAGGTAGTCCACGGAGACTTCCTCGCGGGTAATGGTGCCCTTGCCGATGCCGGTGAGCATGGTGTTGGACAGATTCAGGCTGACATAGACCTCCTGGCCGGTCTTAGGATAGCTCATATAGGTACCTCCTCAAAATGATACACCCATGTTTCCCGCCGTCTGAGACGGCATTTTCCTCTGTCTTTACGGTACCACATTCTCTCCCGTATTGCAACAGAAACTTATTCCAAGCGCATTCATTTTATTCAAAATTATACTATATTTTGATAAAAAAAGCGGTTTTGCTGTCCTAAATATACCAAACAATTCATACAACCCCACTCTCTCAAACGCCGGTCAGATCGAAGCGGGGAATATATTCCTCCCGGGCCGAGGTCCGCTCCTGCACATAGCCGTCCGTAATGCCGCAGTTCTCCATATATTGCACAGCCGCCCGGTATTCCGCCGCCGTCACATGGCGGCGGAGGGTTCCCTCCGCCCCCGGCTGGGGCGTGTACTGGCTCATGAGCGACACCAGCACATCACCGGGCCGAAAACGCCCCGCGATCCAATCCAGACAACGCCGGGTATTCTCCATCTGCCCCGGCAGCACCAGATGGCGGATGAGCACGCCCCGCTTTAAGATCCCGTTTTCAATGACGCATGGTCCCGTCTGCCGGAACATCTCCTCAATAGCTGCCGTGGCAACGGAAAAATAGTCCGCCGCGCGGGACAGCTTCGCCGCCAGTTCCCTGTCGGCGTACTTGAGGTCCGGCAGATACACCTGCACCCTGCCCTCCAAAAGCCGCAGGGTCTCCACGCTCTCATAGCCGCCGCAGTTATACACCACCGGCACCGGCAGCGGCTCCTCCAGGGCCGGGAGGATGAACGGCACAAAATGGGTGGCTGTCACCAGCTCGATGGTCTTCGCCCCCCGGTCTATCAGCTCCAGAAAGATCTCCCGCAGCCGCTTTATGGAGATAGCCTTGCCGAAATTCTCCGCTGAAATGGCGTGGTTCTGGCAGTAGACGCAGCCCAAATTGCAGCCGGAAAAGAACACCGTCCCGGCTCCGCCGCTGCCGCAGAGCACCGGCTCCTCCCAGGGGTGCAGAGCCGCTCTGGCCACCACCGGTGTGGTGGGCATCCCACAAAGGCCCTGTCCTGATCTTTCCGTGCGCTCCGCCCCGCAGCGGCGAGGACAAATGCCGCATCTCATCCTCTCCGGGGCTTGAAGTCCGGGCCTAAGTCCCCCGCGATCCAGTGACGGCGGCACAGGCCGATGTACTTGTCGTTGGCGCCCAGCACCACCTGCGCACCCTCCTTCACCACCCGGCCGTGCTCGTCGAACCGGGCGTTGAAAGCAGCCTTCTTGCCGCACCAGCAAATGGTCTTGACCTCCTCCAGCTTGTCCGCCAGCACCAGCAGGTGGTAGCTGCCGGGAAACAGCTCTCCCCGGAAGTCCGCCCGCAGGCCGTAGCAAATGACGGGGATATTGCAGTCGTCCACCAAATGCACCAGGTAGTAGACCTCCTCCTTGGTGAGGAACTGTGCCTCGTCCACGATGATGCAGGCATATCTCTGCAGCTCCCGGTCGGGCATCTGCTGCATCTCATGAAAATAGATGCATGGATGCTCCAGACCGATGCGGGAGCGCACCATATGGTCTCCGTCCCGGGTGTCCAGCCGGGGCTTCACCAGCAGGGTGTCCTGCCCCCGCTCCTCGTAGTTGAATCGGGCCATCAGTGCGTTGGCCGACTTGCTGGAGCCCATGGCTCCGTATTTAAAGTAAAGCTGTGCCATTTTGATCTCCTTCCAATTCCCGTAAAATGCGGTTTGCTCTTTCAAAGGCGGAGGGAACAGCCATCTCCTGCCGCCTCTCCTTTGGATACCATTCCAATTCGCCCTCACCGGCCACGGTCACGGCGTAGCCCTGCATCTCCCACCGCACATGGGTGAAGATATGCCTGCACCGCCAGGACTTTTCCCACCGCAGCGGCCTTAGTCCCCAGGCAGCCAACTGCGCCGCCGCCTGCTCCTCCGTCAGAAGCCTCTGGGTGTTGGGATACTCCCACAGCCCCGCCAGCAGTCCCGTTTTCTCCCGCTGCCGCAGCGCCACGGATCCATCCTCCCGCCGCAGCAAAAATACCGTCTTTTCTTCAATCCTCTTTTCTTTTTTGGGGGCGCGCACAGGCAGCAGAGCCTGCGTCCCCTCCTGCCGGGCGGTGCACAGATGCGCCAGAGGACAATCCCCGCACCGGGGCGCCGCCCCGGGCAGGCAGATGCCCGCCCCCAGATCCATCATCGCCTGATTGAACGCCCCGGGCCGGTCCATGGGAAGGGCAGTCTCCGTCCAGGCGCGGAATGCTTTCTTGTTCTTTGCCTCCAGCACATCCAGCCTTGACCCGGTCACCCGACTGATAATGCGCAGGGCGTTGCCGTCCACCGCCGGCACCGCCACGCCAAAGGCCATGGACAGTATTGCCCCCGCCGTGTAGTCCCCGATGCCCGGCAGAGCCGTCAGGGCCTTATAGTCGGCGGGAAACGCTCCGCCGTATGTCTCCGCCACAATGCGGGCGGTCTTTTGCAGGTTTCTGGCACGGCTGTAATAGCCCAGGCCCTCCCATAGCTTCAGCAGCTCCTGCTCCTCTCCCGCCGCCAGAGCCTCCACCGTGGGGTACCGCTCCATGAACCGCCGGAAATACGGCAGAACAGCCGCCACCCGGGTCTGCTGCAGCATGATCTCCGACACCCAGGTGCGGTAGGGTGAAACCTCCTCCCGCCAGGGAAGAACGCGGCGGTTCGCGTCGTACCACACCAGAAGCGGTGCTGCCATGCTCTTTAATTTTTTTTCGTACTGTTTCATTTATTTCAAAAATCGCCGTGCGTAGCCGCATCGGCGGCACAGCTCCTCCGTGGGCTTCCGGGCAGCAAAACCTGCTGCCATAGCCGCAGCCCGCTTCCCCTGCAGGATCTCCTCCAACGGCTGGGAAAGGAGATTGCCCAGAGGGATATCCCCCTCGCTGTCCAGGCAGCAGGGCGTCACCGTCCCGTCCCACAGCACCGCAAGCTGCCGGCTAAATCCGTGGCAGAAGTTGGCTCCGCTCTCCGGCGCATGGAGATCCGGCCAGCCAAACCGCTCCGCCCGCTCCAAAAACAGATTGGGCCGCAATGTCCGGTTTCCCCGGGCATCCCGGGGCAGGCTCTCCACATCCCGTCCGATCCTCTGAGACAAAAACGCCTCCACCGCACCGTTTAGCCTCGGGGCGGTGCCCTCGTTCCACAGGCGCAGGGCGCACAAAACGCCCCTCTCCGACAGGGGCAAACACACCTCCCACACCTGCTGCAAATACGCCGGCAGATCGCCCGCACCGCCGTTCCCCTCGAAGCTGTGAAGGGATACGCTGACCTTGTGCAGGCTCTTTGCCGCCAACAGTTCTTCCCGCCGTTTATGCAGCAGTGTCCCGTTGGTCACCAGACACACCCGAAAACCAAGCTCCCCGGCAATGGCCAGCAGCTCCTTCAGCTGCGGGTGCAGCAGCGGCTCTCCCAGCACATGCAAATACAGGTAGCTTGTCTCCCCCCGCAATTTCTCCGCGATCCGGCGGAAATCCTCCGGCGGCATCGTCCCCAAGGGCCGTTTGGTGCCGTGGCAGAAATCGCAGGCGAGATTGCAGCGATTGGTGATCTCGATATAGACGCGGTTTCGCATTGCGGCGACTCCTCCCCTGTGTTTGGATCTTATTTTACCACATTTCCTTTCGGTTGAAAAGCAAAAAAGCCATTCCCATGGGGAATGGCTTTTTCATTGCAAGATCATTCATTTATCAGCACATAGCTGCCTGCGGCGGGGGCCTGGGTCACCAGCTGCACCAACTGTGCCTCCCGCTTAAAATCCGCCGGCATGGCAGCCGCCAGAGCATCCATGTCCACCTTCTCGGGGTCCGCGTAGATGCGGTCAAATTCCGCCAGAACTGCCGCCGTAAGGCCGCTGTTTTCCGGCGCGTTGCGATTGATGGCCACGGACACTGCCGTGGTCTTGGGCAGGGTCTCGCGCAGGTCCTTCACAAACGCCGTGATGACAGCCGGCTTATCCGTGCCCTCCGGCACCAGCATAGCCGGCATATTGCCCACCGACGGCCAGCCGAAATTCTCCAGCATGATTTCATCCACTCCCAGATCCGTCAGATCCTTGCACACCTGTTTGACATAGCTCTGGGTCAGGGGTTTGGTCAGATCCAGCCAGCACTCGCTGCTGTAATCGTACCACAGCCACTCGTCCCATGTACGCAGAAGGCCCGCCGCCTCCACATGAGCATTGGCATAGGCGGTGTCGCCCAGAGCGCTGACCCGTGCGATAACATACTTGTCTGCCTCCGCAAGCTTCTTGAGGTTTTCCCTGCTGATCACCGATCCCACGGAGGTGCCCTCCACCGGGAACGCCGGCTGGTAGGTAAAGCTGCCGTCCGCCAGCTTTACATCCACCACGATGGTTTTCTCGCCGCCGGAGACAATAGCGGTCACATCCTCCTCCAGCGCATTTACAGCCAGTTCCTTTGCGCCGATCTTCTCCAGGATCGGTCCCTGAGGCTCCTCCCGCAGGAAGTCCACATCCTCCGGGTCCTTCTCCGGGTCTTGCTGTGGCTGCGGCTCCTTTTTACTGAAAAAAGGAAGCTCCAGATGCACCTTGCCATTCTCATCGTACACCAGATGGTTCTGGCAGTACAAAAACGCGCCGCCGGCCAGCAAAAGCAGCACAAGAATAATAATCAGGATTTTTTTCCAGACCGGCGACCGGCCGTGATAGCTGTTATATCCCTTTGTTGCCATGCGGCACCTCCCTGCTTTCCCGTTAAGGCTGAATAGTATCCAGCAGCCCCACCCGGCGGGCGTGTCTGCCTCCCTCAAACTCGGTGTTTAAAAACACCTCCACCATGCGCTTGGCCAGATTCGGTCCCACAATGCCGGCGCCCATAGCGATGATATTGGCATCGTTGTGGCGGCGGGTCATCTCGGCACTGAGACTATCGGAGCACAGAGCGCAGCGGATGCCCTTCACCTTGTTGGCGGCAATGGAAATGCCAATACCGGTGGTGCAGATGACGATGCCCTTATCACATTCGCCGCCGGCTACCAGACGGGCCACCTTCTCGCCGTAGGCGGGGTAATCCACGCTGTCGGTGTTGTAGCAGCCCACATCCTCATAGTCGATGTCATTTTCCTCCAGCCAGATGAGGATGTCCTGCTTGAGCAGGTACCCGCCGTGGTCGCAGCCAATCGCAATTTTCATGATGTCCTCTCCCTGATCTTATAGTGTTTTGAATTCCGGCTTCCCTCCGGTAAAGGTGGTAAAATATTTGAATCCGCAGTCCCTCAGCAACTCCTGCCGCTCACGGATCGCGCAGCCCACATCCTTTGTTACATGGGCGTCGGACCCAAGGGTAATGACCTCACCGCCCATTTCCCGATACCGGCGGAGGATGTCCGCCCCCGGCAGCGGGTCGTTGCCCCGGTTGGTATTGCACTCGATGCCGATGCCCTTGGGAATGATGATGCTGAAGATCTCCTCCACCCGGTCCATCCAAGCCGCGAAGCTCATACTCCACCCCAGATGCTCCTTCAGGTATCGCAGCGGCAGGGTCAGATGACCCAGCACATGGAACCGTCCCCATTTGGAAATAGCTGCCACGCTGTCTAAGTAATCCTCAATGACGGCGGTATAGAAGTCCGGACTTTGTCCCCCTTCCAGAAAGTACAGATCCAGATAATCGAACTTTTCACTACAAGTATGCACCGATCCGATGCAAAAGTCCAGCTTTTCCGCAGAATTTAGCAATTTTTCTGCACGTTCGAAGGACAGGTTTGCTTCTCCCAGTTCAGTGCCCAGCTTTATGGACAGTTTATCGCTATATTTTTCCGCCGCCTCCCGGTACTGCGCCCGGGATGCCGCCCAGTCGAAACTGGTACGCGGGGCGTTGGTGCCCCAGTAAATGGTGTCCACATGGTCGGTGATACATATTTCGTCCAGTCCGGCCCCAATGGCCGCCTCAGCCGCCTGCGCCATGGTCATCTTTCCGTCCGGGGAGCAGGTGCTGTGCACATGGTAGTCCGCAGCGTACATAGTATGCCTCATTTTTTCTTGAAAAAGCTCTTGCGCTTTTCGTAGTTGTTTTCTCCAACGGTCTCGCTGAATTTCCGCAGGGCCTCTTTCTGCTCCTTGTTCAGGTTCCGGGGTGTTTCGATGGTCACGGTGACATACTGGTCGCCCCGGCCCCGGCCATTGAGCACGGGAATGCCCTTGCCCTTGAGACGGAACACCGTGCCCGTCTGGGTCCCCTCGGGAATGGAATACTTCACCTTGCCGTCAATGGTGGGGATCTCCAGCTCCGCACCCAGCACCGCCTGGGTAAAGGTGATGGGCGCCTCGCAGAACACATCCACCCCGTCCCGGCGGAACAGGTCGTGGGGCTGCACCATCACGGTAATGAGCAGATCCCCCGCCGGGCCGCCGTTCTTTCCGGCATTGCCCTGTCCCCGGAGGGATATGGTCTGGCCGTGATCAATGCCGGCGGGGATAGTGACCTGAATGGTCTTGCGCTTACGCACGGTGCCGCCGCCCCGGCAGTCGGGACAGGGCTGATGAATAAGCCGTCCTGTTCCGCCGCACTTGCGGCAGGGGCCGTTGGATGCAAACACCCCCATGGGCGTCTGACGGCGCACCTGCACCGTACCGGTTCCGTGGCAGTCGGGGCATACCTCCGGTGTGGTGCCCGGGGCACAGCCATTGCCCTTGCAGGTGCCGCACATCTCGCTGCGCTCCAGTGTCACGGATTTCTCGCAGCCGAACGCCGCGTCCGTAAAGCTCACGGACACACTGGCACGGATGCTCTCACCCCGCTGAGGGGCGTTGGGATTGCGCCGCTGCCCACCGCCGAAACCGCCGCCGAAGAAGCTGCCAAAGATGTCCCCCAGGTCGCCGAAGTCGAAGCCGCCTCCGAAGCCGCCCGCTCCGCCCGCGCCCGCCCCGTAGTTGGGATCCACTCCGGCAAAGCCAAACTGGTCGTACCGGGCCTTCTTCTCCGGGTCGGACAGCACCTCATTGGCCTCGTTGACCTCCTTGAACTTCTCCTCGGCCTCCTTGTCGCCGGGGTTCATGTCCGGGTGGTACTTCCGGGCCAGTTTCTTATATGCTTTTTTTATTTCGTCCTCCGAGGCGCCCTTCTGAATGCCCAGCACCTCGTAATAATCTCTTTTTTCAGCCATAAACGGTCTCTCCCTTCTTGGGAATCCTCCTCTTTCCTAACGCCACAAGGAGGGGCAGGTACTCCTGCCCCTCTGCGGTATGCGGAACATTACTTGTTGTTCTGGTCGTCCTCATCCACGACCTTGTAGTCGGCGTCATAGTACTGGCCGCCCTGCGCACCGGCGTCCGCGCCGGGCTGAGCGCCTGCGGCGTCACCCTGAGGCGCCTGCTGCTGATAAAGCTTCTCGCTCATTTTGTAGAACATCTGGGTCAACTCCTCGGTGGCGGCCTTGATGGCGTCGGTGTCCTCGCCCTTCAGGGTTTCCTTCAGCTTATCAATACCGGCCTGGATGGGCGCCTTCTCGCTCTCGGGCACCTTGTCGCCCACTTCGCCCAGAGTCTTTTCCGCCTGGTAGACCATCTGATCGGCCTGGTTGCGCACTTCCACTTTCTCCTTGATCTTGGCGTCCTCGGCGGCATACTGCTCAGCCTCCTTGACGGCCTTCTCAATATCCTCCTTGCTCATGTTGGAGGAGGAGGTGATGGTGATGTGCTGGGCGTTGCCGGTGCCCAGGTCCTTGGCGGAGACATTGACGATGCCGTTGGCGTCGATGTCGAAGGTGACCTCGATCTGCGGCACACCGCGGCGGGCCGGAGCGATGCCGTCCAGATGGAAGCGGCCCAGGCTCTTGTTGGCGGCGGCCATCTCACGCTCGCCCTGCAGCACATTGACCTCCACGGAGGTCTGGTTATCGGCGGCTGTGGAGAAGATCTGGCTCTTCTTTACGGGGATGGTGGTGTTGCGCTCAATGAGGCGGGTGCACACGCCGCCCATGGTCTCAATGCCCAGAGACAGGGGGGTCACGTCCAGCAGCAGCAGACCCTTGACATCGCCTGTCAGCACGCCTGCCTGCAGGGCAGCGCCCATGGCCACGCACTCATCGGGGTTGATGCCCTTGAAAGGCTCGTTGCCGGTAAAGTTCTTCACTGCCTCCACCACGGCGGGGATACGGCTGGAGCCGCCCACCATCAGCACCTTGGCAAGGTCCGCGGGCTTCAGCCCGGCATCGCTCATAGCCTGACGCACGGGGCCCATGGTGGCGTCCACCAGATGGCCGGTCAGCTCATTGAACTTGGCCCGGGTCAGGGTAACATCCAGATGCTTGGGGCCGGTGGCGTCAGCGGTGATATAGGGGAGGTTAATATTGCTGCTGGTCACGCCGGACAGCTCAATCTTAGCCTTCTCAGCCGCCTCCTTCAGGCGCTGCATGGCCACCTTATCGCCGGACAGGTCGATGCCGTCGCTACGTTTGAACTCGCTGACCAGATACTTCATAATGCACTGATCGAAATCGTCGCCGCCCAGACGGTTGTTGCCGGCGGTGGCCAGCACCTCGATGACGCCGTCGTCGATCTCCAGAATGGACACATCAAATGTGCCGCCGCCCAGATCGTAGACCATGATCTTCTGGGCCTGCTCCTTATCCACGCCGTAGGCCAGAGCGGCGGCGGTGGGCTCGTTGATGATACGCTTGACCTCCAGGCCGGCGATCTTGCCGGCGTCCTTGGTGGCCTGACGCTGCGCATCGGTGAAGTAGGCGGGCACGGTGATGACCGCCTCGGTGACAGGGCTGCCCAGATAGGCCTCCGCGTCGGATTTCAGCTTCTGCAGAATCATGGCGCTGATCTCCTGGGGAGTGTAGGCCTTGCCGTCAATAGTGACCTTGTGGTCAGAACCCATCTCACGCTTGATGGAGGAGATGGTGCGGTCAGGGTTGGTGATGGCCTGGCGCTTTGCCACCTGACCTACCATACGCTCGCCGGTCTTGGAAAATGCCACCACAGAGGGAGTGGTACGGTTGCCCTCGGCGTTGGCGATGACAACTGCCTCGCCGCCTTCCATAACGGCCACGCAGGAATTGGTTGTGCCCAGATCAATACCGATAACTTTAGACATAATGATTGCCTCCTAAATCTATAAACATTTGATTGATTACTATTGCAAACGGGTCTCGCCCGCAACGAACATTTTTAATTGGCTACCTTCACCATGGCGAAGCGCACGACCTTCTCGCCCATCTGATAGCCCTTCTGGAACACCTCGGCCACTATATTCTCACCGAAGTTCTCATCGTCGATGTGCATCACGGCGTTGTGCTTTCCCGGGTCAAAGGGCTGCTCCAGCGCCGGGATCTCCGTGACGCCCAGCTTCTCCAGCACGGCGGTAAACTGCTTGCAGATCATCTCCATGCCCTGCCGGTGGGGATCGCCTTCCTCGAACTGGCTCACCGCCCGGTCCAGATTATCCGCCACCTCCAGAAACGGCTTCACCGTGTCCAGCTTGGCGTCGGCATAGATATTTTCCTTTTCCTTGGTGGTGCGCTTGCGGTAGTTGTCATACTCCGCCGCCAGACGCAGGTATTTATCGTTCCCGTCGCTGAGGAGCTTGGCCAGGCTCTCAAATTGCTCCATCTGTTCCCGGGTGACGGTGAAGGTCTCCTCCTCCACCACTTCCGGCGCCGGGGCCGTATCCTCAGCGGGAGCCTCATTGGTGGTCTTTTCCGGCTCCGGCTGTTCCTGGGGTGTATTTTTTTTCTTCTTCTCGCTCATATTTCCTTCTCCTCTCCCGGAGGTAACTCCCTGGGTTTTCCAAACATTCGGCTCAGGCTCTCGGCAAAGTAGCTGAGCCTCGCCGCCACGGTGGCGTAATCCATGCGGGTGGGCCCTACAACGCCCACAAGGCCCCGCATATTCTCACCTATATCATAGCTGGCAATGACTACACTGCTGTCCTTCAGCGCGTCGCTGACATTCTCCGGCCCGATGAGAATCTGCATGGCCGCGCCGTTTGTGGAAACGGGCAGATTCTCCTTGCTGTCGGAGATGAAGCTCATGAGCTCATGGGCCTTATCGGCATCCCGGTACTCAGGAAACTTCAAAATCTGACTGGCACCGCCGGTAAACACCTCCTGGGTCTGGGCCTGTGTCAACAATTCCCCGGCGTAGTCCACTACCTGATTCAGCAGCAAAAACCACTGGCCCTCCACCTGATCGCTCAAATTCATCAGATGGCTGTTCATCTCCTGGGCGGAGATGCCGGTGAAGTGGGTGTTGAGCAAATGGCTCATCTGCCTGAGATGCTCCTCCTCCACCTTGAGCTGCAGGTGCATGAGCTGGCTCTTCACCCGGCTGTCCGACAGCATCACCACAGCGATGAAGCTGTCCTCTCCCACGGCAATCAGCTCAAAGCGCTGCACCGTCACGGCCTTTTTGTGGTCCGCCACAGCATAGGCCGGGTAGCCCACCAAGCTGGAGGCCATTTGTCCTGCCCGGGCCACCACCTGGTCGATCTGCTTCATCTGGCTGTCCAGAGCGGAGGTGATCCTCTCCGCCTCCTCACCGGAAACGGTTTTGTGCTCCATCAGCTCGTTGACATACAGCCGATAGCCCCTGGCCGAAGGAATGCGCCCCGCTGAGGTGTGGGGCTGCTCCAGATAGCCCATCTCCACCAGATCCGCCAGCTCGTTGCGCACGGTGGCAGAGCTGATCTTTCCGGGCATCCGCTCCACAACAGCCTTGGACCCGATGGGTTCGGCAGACTGGATATACTCCTCGGTGACGATCTTCAGTATTTGCTTTTTTCGATCTGTCAATTCCATAATAATCTCCGTTTTAGCACTCCTTTTGCCTGAGTGCTAAACGCAGTTTACCACCAGTGTCCCCGGATGTCAATAGCTGGCAATGTTAAACTATTGTGAACAAAGCTCATATTTTATCCAAAAGAAAAAACCGTCCCCTCCGGGACGGTTGATCGGTTTTCACCAGCCCAGCCTTTCCTCAGGGAGTTGGAGGGGCAGCTTGCCGGTCTTGTGCAGCACCGGCAGCAGGGCCTGAAGCAGGAATCCCAGCATCAGGATCTGCAGAGGCAGGTACAGGGCATTCTTCACGGCGCTGGTGGTGAGATAATATATGTATCCCTTGCTATACAGCATGGCGCTCCACAGGGAGCCTAAGAGCACATTCTGGATGTTGGTGATGACCTTTGCCAGAATAATGCGCCGCCAGGTGATCTTTGCCCGGTAGAAGAACAGGGCGTAGATCATGCAGCCCAGAATGGTGGTGAGCATATAGCCCGGGAAATAGGGGTAGCCTCCGGAGGACAGGAAGAAACTGAGCGTGTCCTCTGCCGCGCCGAACAGGATCACCACCACCGGACCGCACACCAGCGCGCACAGGGCCCGGGCCAGAAAGGTAACGCTGAGAGAGAGATTCTCCCCCAGGGGGATCTTGCAATGGCTCAGCACGATGCACGCGGCGATCATCAGCGCCGAAAACACCAATGCTCGATAGTTTTTCAGCTCCGCGGCCGCTGTTTTCCAGTAGGCGGCAGAAAAAGGCGTCTTAAAAAGCTGCATAAAAAACCTCCTCTTTTTCATCGGCAGTCCGAGAGTATCGGAACAGCCGCACAGAGGAGTGCAGCGGCGCATCGCCGCTTAACAGAGCGCTATGCGGCAGCGGGATGCGGAAAATACACTGTAGGCGATGATGCTCGCCATTCGTCCGGCGGACAACTCCCCGTCCCGTCGGCACTGAACACGCATTTTCCTACTCTGCCGGATGTTCTGCTCCATAGTATACGCCTTTTGCGGGAAAAAGCAAGGAGAAAAATATGAGGGAGCAAGGGCCACCGCTTTCCGCTGCCGCCATGCCCGCATAACGGTTCCCCCATGACCGGCAAAAACAACCGCCCGGTTTTCCGGGCGGTTGTTTGGGATTTACCTTATTCGGCCTTGGGCGCCTCAGCGGCGGCAGCCTCGGCAGCAGCCTTGGCAGCAGCGGCCTTCTTCTCGGCAGCAGCCTTCTGCGCGGCCTTGAACTTCTCCTTCTCCTCGGGAGTGGGGATGGGCTCAATGGCGTTGCGGGGGCAGGCCTTGGCGCACATGGTGCAGTTCTTGCACTTGGCGTAGTCGATGACGGCCACATTGTTCACCACATGGATGGCATCGAACTTGCAGGTGCGCTCGCACATACCGCAGGCAATGCAGGAAGCAGCGCAGACCTTGGTGACTGCGGGGCCCTTGTCCTTGTTGGAGCAGTTGACAAAGACCTTCTGCTTGTAGGGAACCTCCACGATGAGCTTGCGGGGGCAAGCCTCACGGCAGGCGCCGCAGTTGGTGCACTTCTCCTTGTCGACCACGGCGGCGCCGTTTTCGCCGATGTGAAGGGCGTCGAACTGGCATACCTCCACACAGGAACCGAAGCCGAAGCAGCCATACTTGCACTCCAGCACATTGCCGCCGCAGACCTTGGTGGCAGCCAGACAGTCGGTCACGCCGCGATACTCAAAGTTCTTCTTGGCGTTCAGACCGCCGTTGCAGAGCACATGGGCGACCATCTTGTCGCCGGTGGGAGCCTCCATACCCATGATGGCCGCGATCTTGGCGGCACCCTCAGGGCCTGCGGGAGCGCATGCGGTGACGGGCGCCTTGCCGGCCAGAATAGCCTCGGCGCAGCCGCCGCAGCCGGGATAGCCGCAGCCGCCGCAGTTGGCGCCGGCCAGGGCAGCCTGGATCTGGGGCAGACGGGGATCCACTTCCACCTCAAACACCTTTGCCGCCACAGCCAGGATCAGGCCAAATACGATGGCCAGTGCGCCCAGCACGATAATGGCCCACATGATAGTAGTAAAATCCATTCTCTTCTACCTCCTTACCAGATCTTCAGACCGCTGAAGCCCATGAACGCCAGAGCGATCAGACCGGCAGTGACCAGAGCGATGGGGAACCCGTCGAAAGCCTTGGGGCTGTCGCTGGAGACCTCCAACTGCTCACGAATAGCCGCAAACAGGAAGATGGCCAGCAGGAAGCCCAAACCACCGGTAATACCATAAACCACAGACTCGATGAAGTTGTAGTCATTCTGGGTATTCAGCAGGGCCACGCCCAGCACGGCGCAGTTGGTGGTGATCAGGGGCAGGTACACGCCCAGAGCAGTATACAGAGTGGGGATGTTCTTTTTCAGGAACATTTCCACGAACTGCACCAGAGAGGCAATGACCAGAATGTAAGCCACAGTCTGCATGAATCCCAGACCGGCGGCAACCAGAATCTTGTTGACACCGAAGCACACGGCGGAGGCCAGACCCATGACGAAGGTCACGGCGGCGCCCATACCCACAGCAGTGTCGATCTTCTTGGACACGCCCAGGAAGGGGCAGATGCCCAGGAACTGTGCAAAGATAAAGTTATTGGTCAGAATAGCGCCAAGAGAGATGGCGAGCAAAGTCGTAATATCCATTTACTTAGCCTCCTTTTTCTTGGCACTCTTGGCCAGAGCCCATTGCATCACAGCGATGAGCACGCCCAGGGTCAAAAATCCGCCCACAGGCAGAGTCAGCACCTTGATACCAAACTCCTCGGGGATGATGGAGATGCCGGGCGCGCTGCCCAAAGCGCCGCCGCCCAGCAGACCACCGCCGAACTTGCCGCTGCCCAGGAACTCACGCACTACGCACATGACGATCAGCACCAGCGTATAGCCGATGCCCTGGCAGATGCCGTCCACAGTGGAGGCGCCGATGCCGTTCTTAGAAGCAAAGCCCTCGGCACGGCCCAGAATGATGCAGTTCACCACGATCAGCGGGATGAACACGCCCAGAGAGGCGGACAGCGCCGGCACAAAGGCCTTGAGCAGCAGATCCACGCACGTCACGAAGCCGGCAATGACCACGATGAAGCAGGCAATACGCACTTCGTTGGGAATGATCTTGCGAAGCAGGGAAATGAAAATATTGGACAGGGTCAGGATGATCAGCACGCTAATGCCCATGCCCAGGCCGTTGAAGAACGAGGTGGTGATGGCCATGGTGGAGCACATACCGAGCACCTGCACCAGAACGGGGTTCTGTGTAATCAGGCCCTCTTTCAGTTGCTTACCGAAATTCATAATTCAGCTCCTCCTTTCTTAGCCCATGGCTTCCACGGCAGCCAGAGCGGCATTCGCGCCCATGGCGATGCCCTTGGTGGAAACCGTCGCGCCGGAGACAGCGGTAATGTTGCCGCCCACAGTCAGGGAGCCTGCACCGCTGAGACCGATGAACTGATCCAGAACAGGCACGCCGGCGGCGTTGGGCTCATTGCCCACGACCTTGGTGCCGATGCCGGAGGTCTCGGAATGGCTGACCACGGAGATGCCGGTGATGGCCTTGTTGGCGTCCAGACCCACCATCATCACGATGGTGCCCTGGGAGCCGGAGGCGGAAACCTTCATCACATAGCCGGCAGCAACGCCGCCGTTGGTAACGGGATACAGCTCGGTGAGCTTGCCGCCCTGCGCAGCAGCGGCGGCCACAGCGGCCTCAGGCAGTTCCATTTTATCGCCGAACTCGCTGCCTTCAGGGGCAACGGCGCTCATGGCGATCTTGGTGTTCTCAGCGTCGATGGCGGCGATCTTTTCAGCGGTGATGCTGTTGACGAAGCCCAGCAGGGCGGCCACCACCAGAGAGATGACGGTCAATGTGCCGGCGACCTTGAGAATAAACTTTCCGGAGATCTTCATTACTTCGTCGCCTCCTTCTTTTCTTTCTTCAGCGCACCATAGATGGTGGGACGAATGTACTTATCCAGCAGCCAGGTGGTGCAGTTCATAATCATGATGGAGTAGCACACACCCTCGGGATAGGAGCCGAAGCGGCGGATCAGCACGGTCAGCAAACCGCAGCCGATGCCGAAGATCAGCTGGCCGGGCTTGGTGACGGGAGAAGTGGCATAGTCGGTGGCCATGAAGATGGCACCCAGCATCAGGCCTCCGCCGAAGACATTGTAAGCCATGTACTCCACACCGCTTACGCCTTCAGGAGCGGAGATGAGGCAGATAATGGCCACGGTGGCGATGTAGGCCACGGGGATCTGCCAGGAAATGACCTTGCGCAGCAGCAGGTAGACGCCGCCCAGCAGGAGCATCAGAGCGGAAACCTCGCCCAAAGAACCGCCGATGCGGCCGATGAACATATCGCCCAGAGTGTATGTATTGGTTAGAGTCTCCCAGCCTGTGGCGTCCACGCCCTTCATCATGGCCAGGGGGGTGGCGGCGGTGACGATGTCGGCGTTGCTGCCGATGAGGGCAGCCTTCTCACCGACCTTGACATAGTTGGTCATAGCGCCGGCATAGCTGGCCAGGAGAATGGCACGGCCTGCCAGAGCGGGGTTGAGGAAGTTGCAACCGATGCCGCCATAGAGCTGCTTGACCAGCACGATGGAGAAGAACGCGCCGATGACGAGCATCCAGTAAGGGGTTTGCACCGGGCAAACGAAGGCCAGCAGGATACCGGTGACCACTGCGGACAGGTCGCCCACGGAGCAGGACTTCTTCAGGAGTTTGCGGTAGATCCACTCCCAGACCACACAGGACGCCACAGACACCAAGGTGGATGTCAGGGCGCGCCAGCCGAACACATACACGCCCATAACCAGAGCAGGCATCAGAGCGATGATCACATCCAGCATGATGGAGCGGGTGTCCTCATTGGAGCGGATATGGGGGGAGGAGGATGCGATCAGCTTCAAGCTTTTATAATCTGTCATTGCTTACGCCTCCTTCTTCTCTTCGGCTGCCTTCTTCTCAGCCTCAGCCTTAGCCTTGGCAGCCATTCTTGCGTTGTTGACCTTCTGCTTGCCCATGCGGAACATATGGGTCAGAGGCAGACGGGCGGGACAGGTGTAGGCACAGGCGCCGCACTCAATGCAGTCCATGCCGTGCAGAACGTTCTGCCAGGTGTCCACATCGCCCTTTTCCAGATACTTATACATGAAGACGGGCTCCAGGCGCATGGGGCAAACACCCACGCACTTGCCGCAGCGGATGCACTGGGGCTCGGCCACATACTTCTCCTCGTCGCCGGCAAAGGCCAGCATGGCGCCGGTGCCCTTACCCACGGTGACATCCACATCGTACTGGGCAAGACCCATCATGGGGCCGCCCATGATCAGCTTGTAGGTGTCCTCCCGCAGGCCGCCGCAGGCGTCGAACAGGTCGGTGATGGGGGTGCCGATGGGGCACTCGATGTTCTTGGGCTCGATGACGCCGGAGCCGGACACGGTGACGATCTTGCTCACCACGGGCATACCGGTGTACACAGCCTTGTAAATCGCGCAGGTGGTGTTGAGGTTGAAAATGCAGCAGCCGGCGTCAGCGGGGAGCTTGCCGGAGGGTACCTGCCGGCCGGAGATGGCCTGGCAGAGCTGCTTTTCAGCGCCCTGCGGGTAACGGGTGTGCAGCACTTCCACCACCACGGGAGCCTTCAGCTCGGCAATGGTCTGGTTCAGCACATCGGCCGCGTTCTGCTTGTTGGCCTCGATGCCGATATACACCTTGTCCACGCCAAAGCACTTTGCCAGCAGAGTAGCACCCTTGATGACCTGCTCGGGCCGCTCCAGCATGGTGCGGTGGTCGCCGGTGATGTAGGGCTCGCACTCGGCAGCGTTAATAAGGACATAGTCCACCTTGCCCAAACCGGAGCTGATCTTTACATGGGTGGGGAAGGTAGCGCCGCCCTGGCCGACGATGCCGGCGTTCTTGACGATCTCCACCAGCTGCTCGGGAGTCAGGCTGTCTGGATCGGCAACGGGATGAATGTCCGGACACACGGTGTTCTGCTTGTCGTTCTCGATGACCACGCTCATCATGGTGCCGCCCATGGAGAAGGGGCGGGGTTCCACGGCCTTGACAGTGCCGGAAACGCTGGCATGAATGGGTGCGGAAACGAAACCGCCGGGCTCGCCGATCAGCTGGCCCACAGTCACCTTGTCACCCACGGAAACCACGGGCTTGCAAGGCGCACCGATGTGCATAGACATGGGAATGACCACCTCAGCCGGCGCTGCCAGCTGCTCGATGGCCTTTTCATTGGTTGCGGCCTTCATGTCATTGGGATGAACGCCGCCAAAGAAAGCTTGTGCCATTGTCTTTCACCTCATCTTACTTCATAGGTAGCCCTATGCTACCCCATACTGAAGATAATATTACAACAAATCCGCCCCTTTGTCCACCCCTATCCTGTGGGATTTGCGGCAAATTTTGCCAGTATATGTATTAAAATGTTATAAAAAAGTGCCCTGCGCCCCTGTTCCCGGTCCGCAGGTGCTTCCCGCTCTTGTTTTTTTTGGTGGAATGTGCTACATTGGCTTTATATATTATATAGTAAAGGGCGATGCATCTATGCCGAATCGTATTGAACTGAAAAAGAGCGCAAGGGCCACCACAAGGTCCGCCCGTGTCTCCGCCTATGTGTTCACGCTGATCTATCTGGTCCTGACGGCGGTTTTGAACGGAGTAAACTCCTATATGATCCCCTCGGACCAACTGGTGATCTTTACCGGCGACAGGTTTATCCGTGTCAGTGAATACCTTCCTTTCAGCCACCCACCCTTTCCCGCCTTTGCGGTGCTGTTTGTGTCGGTGCTGGTGTGGCTGCTGAGCAGCGTGCTGGCTGCCGGCTGGGTGCTGTATCACCAGGGTGTGCGCCGGGGACAGACCATGCCCTACTCCTCCCTGTTTGACGGCTTCGGCTTCACGGGAAAGATCATCCTGCTGCATCTGGTCATGGGGCTGTTCGTCTTTCTGTGGACGTTGCTGCTGGTAATCCCCGGCATTATAGCCATCTACCGCTACCGCTTCGCCCTGTATAACCTGTGTGAGAATCCGGAAATGGGAGTCATGGAGGCCATTCGGTTGAGCAAGCAGCAGACCATGGGCTTCAAGCTGGACCTGTTCGTGCTGGATCTGACCTTCATCGGCTGGGGGATCCTGTGCGGTCTGACTCTGGGCATTCTCTCCATCTGGATCCGGCCTTATATCCAGCAGACTGATCTGGCCTACTTCGACGCCATTCGCGCCGCAAAGGGCATGGGTGGTCCCGGCCAGGCGGATCAGCCGTCGGACGACTTTTTCCGCCCCGATGACAGATTTTGATCCCGGCAAAAAAGGCGCTGCCGCGGCAGCGCCTTTTTTGCAAAACAGCAGGTGATCCGGTTTATATTTCTTGAAATGGGACAACCCCTGCGGTATAATTATATTACTAAGAGCAAGTGAGGTGTTCTGCATGGATCGTATCAGTAAGGAGAACTATTATCTGGACATCGCGCAGACGGTTCTGGAGCGGGCCACCTGCCTGCGCCGGATCTACGGCGCCATCATCGTGAAAAACGACGAAATCATCTCCACCGGCTATAACGGCGCTCCCCGCGGCCGGCGCAACTGCGTGGACATGGGCTACTGCACCCGGGAGGCTCTGCGCGTGCCCCGGGGCGAGCGGTATGAACTGTGCCGCAGCGTCCATGCCGAAGCCAACGCCATTATCTCCGCCTCCCGGCGGGACATGGTAGGCGGCACCTTGTATCTGGTGGGCAAAGATGCCCAGACCGGCGAAATATTGGGCGACGCCACCAGCTGCGCCATGTGCCGCCGCCAGGTCATCAACTCCGGCCTTTCCCGGGTGGTAATCCGCAAAACACCCACGGAGTATGAGGTGGTGAATGTGGCGGATTGGATCGCCGCCGACGATCTGCCCTTTGTGGAGAATATCGGCGGGTAAGTGGTCATACCTCCGGCGACGCCGGAAAAACATATACATATGAATAAAGGAGTGCGGTAAGAATGTTAAACGAAAGGAAAACAGAAGCCTACTGTGCCATTCTGGCGGAGGAGCTTCTCCTGGCCACCGGGTGTACAGAGCCCATCGCCGTTGCGTATTGTGCTGCAAAGCTGCGTGAGGTGCTGGGCGTTAAACCGGAAAAAGTGCTGGCCGAGGTCAGCGGCAATATCCTGAAAAACGTGAAATCCGTGGTGGTGCCCAATACGGGCGGCCGCCGGGGCATTGACGCCGCCATCGCAGTGGGCATCGTGGCGGGAGATGCCTCTGCCGAGCTGCAGGTGCTGGCAGGTGTCACCGAGTCGGACACTGCCAAGATCCAGGCCTATCTGGACAGCAGCGAGATAACCGTCACCTGCCCGGAAACCCCCTGTATGCTGGACATCCGTCTCACAGGCTGGGCCGGGGCACACAAGGCCGTGACCCGCGTGGCCAACAACCACACCAATCTGGTATACATAGAAAAGGACGGTCAGGTCCTGCTGGAGAAGCCCGCAAGCGCATCCGCCGAGGACAATTTGCAGGACAAGAGCGTTCTCAATGTGAAAGACATTCTTACCTTTATTGAAACCGTACCCATAGAGCGTATCCGCCCCCTTATCAGCCGACAGATCCAGTGCAACGGCGCCATTGCCGCTGAAGGGCTTAAGGGGAACTGGGGCGCCAACATCGGCTCCACCCTGCTGGCTACCGGCACCGGCATCGAGACCGAAGCCCGGGCCTGGGGCGCCGCCGGGTCCGACGCCCGGATGAACGGCTGCGAGATGCCGGTGGTCATCTGCTCCGGCAGCGGCAACCAGGGCATCACCGCCTCCGTGCCCGTGTGGCGCTACGGCCTGTTTATGGGGGCCGACGAGGAGAAGATCCTTCGGGCCGTGGCTCTGTCCGACCTCATCACCATCCACCAGAAAACCGGCATCGGCCGCCTGTCCGCCTACTGTGGAGCCGTGTCCGCAGGTGTGGGCGCCGGCTGCGGCATCGCGTGGCTCCGGGGTGCGGACTATGACGGCATCAGCCACACCATCTGCAATGCCGTGGCCATGATCTCCGGCTGCATCTGCGACGGCGCCAAGGCAAGCTGCGCCAGCAAGATCGCCATGGCCATCGGCACCGGCATTCTGGGATACAATATGTATCTGGGCGGCAACAATTTCCGCCCCGGCGACGGCATCGAGGGAGACGATGTGGAGGAAACCATCCGCAATGTGGGTATTCTGGCCTCCAAGGGTATGCACGAGACAGACCGGGTGATTTTGAACATTATGACGGGGCAATAACGCCCCGCAAAAGTAGAAGCTGCGGCCATCACCGCAGCTTCTGCTTTTGTGTTCTATGGTGGGGTTTAGTATTCTATCCGCACGGCGGTTCCGCTGACGGTGACCATAAGCATACCGTTGTCGGCGCCCAGCACCTCATAGTCAATGTCCACGCCTACCACAGCATCGGCGCCCATTTCCGCCGCCCGCTGTTCCATCTCGGCCATTGCCTGCCGGCGAGCGCCTATAAGCTCCTCCTCGTAGGTCGTGGAGCGTCCGCCGAAGAAATTGGTCAGTCCGGCCATGAAATCCTTGGCAAAATTCACGCCTGCGATGACCTCGCCGAATACTACGCCCTTATATTCCGCAATGCGGCATCCCTCCACAGCGGGAGTCGTAGTAACAATCATAGCGTCCTCCTTGTTCCAGAGTCTTACTGTTTCACATTATCGTCACTCAAAACAGCCTTGGCACTGGCAGCCAGACCCGCCAGACCCTGAATTTCGCTGGGGATGATGAGCTTGGTGGCCTTGCCGTCGGCCACCTTCTCCAGGGCCTCCAGGGCCTTGAGCTTGATGACCTGATCATTGGGGGCGGCCTCGTTGAGCAGCTTCAGTGAGTCCGCCATGGCCTGCTGCACCTTCAGGATAGCCGTAGCCTCACCCTCTGCCTGCATGATGCGGGCCTGCTTCTGGGCATCCGCCTTCAAAATAGCGGACTGCTTCTCGCCCTCGGCCACCAGAATCTGGCTGGCCTTCTGGCCCTCCGCTTGGAGAATGGATTCCCGGCGCTCGCGCTCGGCCTTCATCTGCTTTTCCATGGCGTTCTGGATTTCGCGGGGCGGCAGAATATTCTTCAGCTCCACGCGGTTGACCTTGATGCCCCAGGGGTCGGTGGCCTCATCCAGAATGGAGCGCATCTTGGCGTTGATGGTGTCACGGCTGGTCAGGCTCTGGTCCAGCTCCAAATCACCGATAATGTTTCGCAGGGTGGTGGCGGTGAGATTCTCAATGGCGCTCATGGGGTACTCCACGCCGTAGGTATAGAGCTTGGGATCGGTGATCTGGAAGTAGATCACGGTGTCGATCTGCATGGTGACATTGTCCTTGGTGATCACCGGCTGGGGGTCGAAATCCGCCACCTGCTCCTTCAGGGACACCTTCTTCACCACCCGTTCAATGAACGGCAGCTTCAGATGCAGGCCCACACCCCACACGGCATGGAACGCGCCCAACCGCTCCACCACATAGGCCTTGGACTGCTGCACCACATGGATGTTGCTGACGATAAGAATCAGCAGCAGCACGATCAGGACCGCCAGCGCAATGGTTCCGGCATTAAGATTCTGAATAAAATTTTCCATTTTTGTTCCTCCTTGTATATGTAATATATGTGCTCACTTCAATTATAACCGCTCCACGAACAGTTTCACACCCTCCATGCGCACGATGCGTACCATGGTGTCCTCCTGCAGTATTTCGCCGGATTCGCTGCGGGCGGACCAGGTCTTACCCTCCACATATACCGCCCCGGAGGGCTCGGTGTTGTCGATGGTTTCCGTGACCCGGGCCTCCTTGCCCAGCACAACATCGGCGTTGGTGGGCGTAATCTTCTTATCCATCATTTTTCGCACCAGGGGCCGGGTGGCCAGCAGCGCTACAATGGACACCACGAAAAACAGCGTCACCTGCAGCCAGACGGTTCCGCCGCAGATGGCGGTAATGAGCCCCGCCGCGCTGCCCAGCACGAACCAGATGGATGTCAGCCCCGCTGTGGCTGCCTCCACAATGCCGAAGACCACCATGGCGGCGATCCAGATAGCCGTTACCATATCTGTTTCTCCTCCTTTCAGGCACAGCCCCATAAGCCCGGCCAGCACAGCCACTCCCAGCAGGATGCCGGCGGCCAGCCACTTGTTTCGGGGCGAAAGATTGTTGATGAGCGCGGAAACCGATGACCGCAAAGAGCCCGCAGGCGCATTTTCCCGGGAAATAGGGGGGCACTCCCCTTGTTCAAACAGATCATTGAGCGTCACATGATACTGCCGGCAGATAAACAGCAGCTTATCCATCTCCGGGTAGCCCTTCCCGGACTCCCACTTGCTCACTGCCTGCCGTGATACATGAAGCTGCTCGGCAAACTGCTCCTGGGTCAGGCCGCTGCCGCGGCGCAAAAACTGCAGCTGCTCCCCAAAGGACATAGCTTCCTCTCCTCTCGTGTCTCCAGAATACCAAAGTCCGCCGTCTTTGTCTATCAACCTGGATTTGCGCGGCAATCTTTTTTGCGCAACCTCGGGTTGCGCCGGCTTCTTCTCCTCATTATACAGGATAACGGCCGATGACGCCACTGTTTTTTCTTGCACTTTTTTCATTTCTATTCTATACTGTGTGCAGGAATAAAAAGGCGAGGTGCGCTTTTATGGCAACTTACATGATCCCCTGCCTGCTGGGGCTGGAGAAGCTGGTGGGCGACGAGGTGCGCAGGCTGGGCTTTGGGAACGTGCAGGTGGAAAACGGGCGTGTTTTCTGCCAGGGTACGGAGGCCGACTGCGCCCGGCTCAACATCAATCTCCGGTGCGGCGCACGGGTGCTGCTGGTGCTGGGTCAGTTCCCGGCCCGGAGCTTTGAGGAGCTGTTTCAGGGAACGCGGGCCATCCCCTGGGAGGACTACATCCCCCGGGACGGCGCCTTTCCCGTGAAGGGGTACTCCATCACCAGCCAGCTCCACTCCGCCCCCGCCTGCCAGTCTATTGTAAAAAAGGCCATGGTGGAGCGGCTGAAGAGTCGCTACGGTCTGGAGCAGTTTCCGGAGGACGGGGTAAAATATCAGGTGCGGTTTTCCATTTTCAAGGACAATGTAGTTATCGGGCTGGACGGCTCCGGCGAAGGACTTTACAAGCGGGGCTACCGGGCGGTGGGCGTGGATGCGCCCCTGCGGGAAACTCTGGCAGCAGCCATGGTGATCCTGTCCCGTTACCGGGGCAAGGACCCCTTTTGCGACCCCTTCTGCGGCAGCGGCACCATCCCCATTGAGGCGGCCCTCATTGCCAAAAACCGCGCGCCGGGCCTGGACCGCAGCTTTGACGCCCAGCGCTGGGCTTTCCTGCCCCGGAGCGCGTGGCTGGACGCCGCGCAGGAGGCCATGGACAAAGAGTATCGCGGCAAGTACGACATCTGGGGCGGAGACATTGACCCCCATGCCATTTCCATCGCCAGGAACAATGCCGCCAAGGCCGGCGTGGAGGATGTGATCCGCTTCGAGGTGGCGGACATGAGAAATTTCCGGCGCACCAGCGAGTATGGCCAGCTGGTGACCAATCCTCCCTACGGTGAGCGTCTCATGGATCGGGCTGACGCGGAGGATCTGTACCGGCAGTTGGGCAGGGTGTGGAGGGCCCTGCCCGCCGGATGGCGGACGCTGGTGCTCAGCAGTCACACGGAGTTTGAGCGCGCCTTCGGCCGCCCCGCGGACAAGAAGCGCAAACTCTACAACGGGATGCTCAAATGCGACCTGTTTCTCTATGGCAACGTGTAAGAATGTTGTTTGTTTTCAATTTATACACAAATTCCCCGCTTTGACTGCTATAATGGCAGATGTGTTTTTATCTTTTTCCTTCGGGAGGGGCTTATGAAGCATATTTTCATCATCAATCCCACGGCAGGCAAATCCGACAGCCGCCAGCGCATATATGACATGGCCGACTCTCTGCGGCTCAAGCATGGTCTGGACGTCCAGTGCATCCTGACTAAGCGGCAGGGTCACGCCACGGAGTTGGCCCGCAAGCTCTGCCAGACCGGGGAAGACCTGCGGTTTTACGCCTGCGGCGGCGACGGCACCCTAAACGAGGTGGCCAACGGCATTATTGGCTTCGACAATGCCGCCATGAGCGTTATTCCCATCGGCACAGGCAACGATTTCCTTAAGAACTTCGGTGATCATATGGACAAGTTCAGGGACGCCGAAAACCTGTGGAACGGTCCTCAGTTCCCTTTGGACGCCATTCAGGTCAACGACCGCGTCGCCGTGACCATCGCCTGCTCCGGCATTGACGCAAGGGTGGCAAGCGATGTGCACAAGTTCAGCGAGAGTCCCATTCTGGACGGCAAGAGCAGCTATATCGTAGCTCTGGCGGCGAATTTCCTCTTCCGGAGCATCACCTCCCACTGGACGGTGACACTGGATGGCGTGGCCGCCGAGAAGGACTATGCTTTGGTAGCCGTATGCAACGGTCGGTATTACGGCGGCGGTTTCATGCCCGTGGCCGAGGCCCGGATGGACGACGGCGTGCTGAACACGCTGGTGGTGGACAAGATCTCCCGGGTCGCCTTTCTGAAGTTCGTGGGGCCTTATTCCAAGGGCAATTATACCCAGTTTCCCCATCTGGCCCAGTGCTACACCGCCAGGGACATCGTCATCGCCTCCACCAAAAAGGACATCGCCACCTGTCTGGACGGCGAGTGCTTCACCTCCGACTATGTGCATATCCGGTTGGCGGACAAGAAGCTGAATTTCTTCGGCCCGGAGGGCTGCGACTGCAATGCCACCGCCCGGGATATTTCCCCCGCCATGGCAAAAATGTGAACTTTTTGTAATTTTCCAAATTACCCCTTGCAAAACCAAATAGTTGTGGTATGATAATCAGCGTTAGCACTCCTTTGTTTTGAGTGCTAACGCTGAAATTGTTTAATTTTAAAGGATATAAGGAGGAACAAACCATGAAACTGACACCGCTTTCTGACCGCGTTGTGCTGAAGATGACGGAGGCGGAGGAGACCACCAAGGGCGGCATCATCCTCACCGGCTCTGCCAAGGAGAAGCCCTCTGTGGCTGAGGTCATTGCTGTAGGCCCCGGCGGCATGGTGGACGGCAATCCCGTGTCCATGACCGTGAAGCCCGGCGACAAGGTCATCACCGACAAATACGCCGGCACAAAGATCACCCTGGAGGACGTGGAGTACATCATCGTCAAGCAGGGCGATATTCTGGCTATCGTAGAGTAAGAAACTTCTGCGCTGTCGTTGCGAGACCAGTCCGCAGACTGGTCGTGGCAATCCGTTCTCCCCGGCCTTATGCAAAGGGTGTTACGGATTCCACGGTCGCTTCGCTCCCTCGGAATGACATTCTTTTGTAAAATCATTATCTGCAATATAGGAGGCAATCAATATGTCTAAGATCATCAAGCGCGGGGACGAAGCCCGCAAGGCTCTGGAATCCGGCGTCAATCAGCTGGCCGATACCGTAAAAGTCACTCTGGGCCCCAAGGGCCGCAATGTGGTGCTGGACAAGAAGTTCGGCGCTCCCCTGATCACCAACGACGGCGTATCCATCGCCAAGGAAATCGAGTTGGACGATCCCTTTGAAAACATGGGCGCTCAGCTTGTCCGCGAGGTTTCCACCAAGACCAACGATGTGGCCGGCGACGGCACCACCACCGCCACCCTGCTGGCCCAGGCCATGGTTCGGGAGGGCCTGAAGAATCTGGCCGCCGGTGCCAATCCCATCGTCATGAAGAAGGGTATGGCCAAGGCCGTGGAGGCTGCCGTGGCCTCCATCCGCAGCCAGAGCCAGAAGGTCAACGGCTCCGATGACATTGCCCGCGTGGGCACTGTCTCCTCCGGCGACGCCTTCATCGGCAAGCTCATTGCCGAGGCTATGGAGAAGGTCAGCTCCGACGGCGTCATCACCATTGAGGAGTCCAAGACCGCCGAGACCTATAGCGAGGTCGTGGAAGGCATGATGTTTGACCGGGGCTACATTACCCCCTATATGGTCACCGATACCGAGAAGATGGAGGCCGTCATTGACGATGCCTACATCCTCATCACCGACAAGAAGATCTCCGTCATCAGCGAGATCCTGCCCCTGCTGGAGCAGCTGGTGCAGGCGGGCAAGAAGCTGTTCATCATCGCCGAGGATGTGGAGGGCGAGGCTCTGAGCACCCTCATCGTCAACCGCCTGCGGGGCACGCTGAATGTGGTGTGCGTCAAGGCTCCCGGCTTCGGTGACCGCCGCAAGGAGATGCTGCAGGATATCGCCATCCTCACCGGCGGCCAGGTCATCAGCGAGGAGCTGGGCCTGACGCTGAAGGATGCGACCGTGGATATGCTGGGCCGTGCCCGCCAGGTGAAGGTCACCAAGGAGAATACCATTATCGTGGACGGCGCCGGCGACAAGCAGGCCATTGCCGACCGCGTGGCACAGATCCGCAGCCAGATCGGCATGACCACCAGCGAGTATGACAAGGAGAAGCTGCAGGAACGCCTGGCCAAGATGGCCGGCGGTGTGGCCGTCATCAAGGTAGGCGCTGCCACCGAAACCGAGATGAAGGAGAAGAAGCTCCGCATCGAGGACGCCCTCAACGCCACCAAGGCCGCCGTAGAGGAAGGCGTTGTGGCCGGCGGCGGCACCATCTATGTCAACACCATTCCCGCCGTCACCGCTCTGCTCGGTGAGGTAGAGGGCGATGAGAAGACCGGCGTGCAGATCGTGGCCAAGGCCCTGGAGGAGCCCATCCGCCAGATTGCTGCCAACGCGGGTCTGGACGGCTCCGTGATCCTGGAGAAGGTCCGCGCCTCGGGCAAGGCCGGCTACGGCTTCGACGCCTACAAGGAGGAGTACTGCGACATGATCGCCGCCGGCATCGTGGATCCCGCCAAGGTGACCCGCTCCGCTCTGGAGAACGCCGCCAGCGTATCCGGCATGGTGCTGACCACCGAATCTCTGGTGGCCGATAAGCCCCAGCCCGCCGCACCCGCTGCTCCCGCACCTGACATGGGCGGTATGTACTAATACCCACATATTTAAAGGAGTGCGCCGCACTGCGGCGCACTCCTTTTTACCTGTCATCTCCTTGCCGGATTCTTCTCCAGCCAGTCTTTTCCGTCCACAAATCTGGACACGATGAACGAGGCTACATAGTCTCCGGAGGAGTTGATCATGGTGGCCGGCGGGTCCACCAGGTTGCCGATAGCCACCAGGATGGGGAACGCCAGCTCCATCTGCGTGGGGAAGAAGATGGAGCAGATGATGTACTCTCCTATGTATCCGCCTCCCGGCACGCCGCTCATGCCCACCGACGACAGCACCGCCACCAGCACCACCGGCACCAGACTGCCCCAGCTCATCTCCTGACCGAACACACCCCACACGAAGGCCACCTTCAGCACGCAGCTAAAGCACGAGCCGTCCATGTGCATGGTGGCTCCCAGCGGAATCACCATTTCCGACACATCCTTGCTGATGCCCGTCTGCTCTGCCACCTCCATGTTGGTGGGAATGGTGGCCACCGACGAGCAGGTGCCCAGTGACACCACGGCGGGTCTTGTGATATGCCGCAGCATGACCCCCGGGCCCCGTCTGCCCCCGCCAAACCGGGCAAACAGCGGAAACGCCGTGAATACATACACCAGACACAGTGGATAGTAGACCGCCAGCGCCCGGCCGTAGGCCCCGGCGATCTGCGGCCCATAGGTGGCCACCAGGTCGGCGAATATGACGAAGAACGCAACCGGGGCGTAATATGTAATGATCTTCACGAACTTCAGCATGACCTCCGTCATGCTGTTCAGCCACTTGGCCACAGCGGTTTCCGCCCCTCCGGCCATGTTCACGGCAAAGCCAAACAGCGCCGAGAAAACAATGAGCGGCAGCATGGCCTTGCGGCTCAACAGACCCGCAAAGTCCCCCACGGTAAAGAAGTTCACGATCAGTTCCGACACCGAGGCGTACTCCCCCATCTCCCCCGCCGGGATCTCCTGCCACGGCACAGGCACCGGCGGCACCGCCTTCATCAGGGCGAACATGAGCACGGCCGCAATGGTGCCCGTCACCACGAACACCGCCACTGTGACTCCCATGATCCGCCCCGCCCGGCGCATACTTCTCATGTTGGCCACGGATCCGGCAATGGATGCGAACACCAGGGGCACCACCACGCAGAACATCATGTTGATGAACACCGTGCCCAGGGGCTTGATGACGGCAGACGCTTTGGGCAGCAGGAATCCGAAGGCGCAGCCCAGCAGCATGGCAAGCAGCATCACTGCCAGAAAGCCGTAGTTTTTTAGGACAGATTTCTTTTCCATAGGCTCTCCCCTTTCTATGCCCCAGCCTATGTGTCTGCCGCCGAGATGGTGTCTGTCCTGTCGATAGAGCGGTTAAAAACGCTGAAAAATCCTCGGGTTTTTAAAAAAAAGAATTGACAAGACCCCCTGAGTATGGTAACATAATTCTTGCCTGTCAGGGGCTGACTTATGGCGGCGTAGCTCAGTTGGCTAGAGCATGCGGTTCATACCCGCAGTGTCACCGGTTCAAATCCAGTCGCCGCTACCATGTTCCCCTGAGATGCCGCGCATCTCAGGGGAATCCCTTTCAGCAATGGCCCGTTGGTCAAGTGGTTAAGACACGGCCCTTTCACGGCTGTAACATGGGTTCGAGTCCCGTACGGGTCACCACACGGCAATCCGTCACGGGTTGCCGAATACGGAGGCTTAGCTCAGCTGGTTAGAGCGCCTGCTTCACACGCAGGAGGTCACTGGTTCGAGTCCAGCAGTCTCCACCAAGAGAAAACCTTGGAAACCTTGTGTTTCCAAGGTTTTCTCGTTTTTGATGGAATTTTCAATGTCTGTGTGTGACGGACACTTTGCTACCTTGTGTTTTCGGATGTTGCCTTGTTTTAGGTCTCAAGCTGTATTAAGCTGTACGGCTTTTGGGTCCTGAGAGCCTTACAAATACTTGAGATTCACGGTCATGTCCTCTGATAACATCGGGTCGATCTGCTGTAACTGTGCTCTGACGGCTTCTGCGCTGCGCTTCGGTGTGTAGGTGCCGTCCATCAGCTGCTGCGAGGCGGTATCCACAGCGGCAGCGACACCAGCAAATACCTCCGGCACCACATGAGTATAGATGCCCAGCGTGGTGGATACGTCCCGGTGACCCAACAGCTTCTGGACGATCTTGGGATTGATCTCCTGCTCCAAAAGCATGGAGGCATAGGTGTGGCGATACCGATGGAGATTCAAGCCCTCGCCGGAAAAGCCGTTGCGATCCAGGAAGTGACGATAGCTGGCGCGGAAGCCACTGTATGTTCGCATGGACATGGTGCGTGTGCTGATGAAAATGAAACCCTCCGGTGTCAGCACCTCCAGACCTTTCGGCAGTGTCGCCACATAGCGCATCCATTCCCGCAGCCGTGTCAGCACCAACTCCGGTGCCTGAATGACGCGATGGGACGTGCGGGTCTTAGTGGAGCCCAGCGCATCGGTCATATCTATTGTTTTCCCGTTCTCATCAAAAGTCAGCTCCCGTGTCACGGACTGAGCAATGGTGATGGTGTGGGCCGCAAAGTCAATATGCTTCCATTGGAGTGCCAGCAACTCGCCGATGCGCATGCCGGTAAACAGCAGCGTAGTAATGATGGGGCGCATGATAGGATCCTTCTGCGCTGCGGCCAGCACCGCTTCACGCTGAGCAATGGGGATGACTTTTTCCTCCGATTCCGGGCGCTGCGGCTGCCGGGGCAGCTTTGTGCTGCGGACAGGATTGATCGGTGCCAGAGACATTTCTACTGCATAGTCGTACAGCTGGATCAGGATACTGCGCACCAAAGAAGTGGTGCGGCGGGAGAGCTGCTTTTCCGCTTGCAGATAATAGAGGAACGTCTGGATGCGGGAGGCTGTCAGCTCCGCCACAGGGATGTCTCCCAATGCAGGAACGATATGTAACCGTTCGCAGGAATAATACAGCTCCATGGTACGGCTGCAAACCTCATAGGTTTTGAACGTGGTCAGCCAGCGGTGCAGAAAGTCCTTCAGCAGCAATTCGGATGCCAGTGAAGGAGCGGCCTTGGATGTTTCGGAAACCAGCGTCAGGGCGATCCAGTGCGCCGCTTCCTCACGGGTGTTGGCGTAGGTGTATTTGCGGATGGGCTTGCCGGTATCGGGGTGATAGCCTACGGTCACCTGACCGACCCATTTGCCGTCCTTGCGGCGATAGACGCTGCCTTCGTTCTTTCCACGGCGTGTGGTTTTGGGCTTGCTTGGTTTACGCGGCATGAATGATTCCCTCCTTTTGCCGCGCAGGGAAGATCATAATATTATTATACGACAGCAGGAGGTCATCCTGCAAATTTTTTCTTTGCGGCGTTGTCATTTAAAACTTCCTCCCATCCAAAAACTCCAGCAGAGCTTCCCTCGGAATACGGATCTGCCTACCAATGCGGACACTCCGTATCTGTCCGCTGCGGATCAGCTCGTAGGCGGTGTTGCGGCCGATGCCAAGAATGGGCATCAAGTCCTCTACTCGCAGAATCATGGGGAGGTCTCTTAGATCACGATACTTATTCTCCACGGGCAGAACCTCCTTTCACGGACGCCAGATAGATGTTCGTCACGTCGGGCCGCTCATGTCCCAACAGCCGGGATACGGTAAAATGGGCATCCAACGGCGTCATGCCGCCGTTGACGAGGGAAGTGTACTTTTCGGCGGCGTAGGTATGCCGCAGCCCATGGAAGGTAATGCGCCTGTCCGGTGCGGTGGGGTCACAGATGGCGTCACGGTGGCGGAGGATGAACTGCTGCATGCTGTTGATGGCTCGGTCAGTGGGGATGCCATCCGGCACCAACAGCTTGTGGCCGCGTTCGGTTTTGTACAGCAGCCGTTGCAGCATCATCGTAATACGGTCGTCCTCGATGGGAACGATACGGATTTTGCCGCCCTTGCCTTTTACGGTGAGGGCGTTTTCCCGCAGTGCACACTCCGCCGCGGCGGTGTCCATGCGGAAACACTCATGGATGCGTAGGCCGGCGTAACGAGCCAGATACAGGGCGAGGATGTAATCCTCCCGCTCCTCTGCCATGGCGCGGCCAATCAGCTTACCGAACTCCGAGTTCGTCCATGTACGATCCTGCTGCCCGAAGCGGCGGCGTTCCAAGGCTACGCCCAGTTCTTCGTTGCCTGGCAGCGTATAGCGGGGATGGGACATCTTGTCGTGGAAGAAACGGATAGCGGAGAGGTCGGTCTTGATGGTGCTGGCGGATTTGCCCTGCGCCTGCAAATAGAGGACGTAGCTCACCAGATGCTTGCCGCTGATGTTCTCCAGCTTTTGCAGATGGTAGTGGGCGGCGAGGTAGGCGCAGAAACGCTTGACCGCCTCATAGTAGCGATCCTTCGTGCGAAAGCTGCCCTGCCGGTTGTGCCGCGCCAGCTTGTCCAACTGGGTAACGAGGGTGTGGTAAATGCCTTTTGTGGTCATATAAAGAAATCTCCTTGTAATCGTAGTCGTGTTCAGATGGACGCACTTCACCCGTTGGCAAGGAGAGCCATTTCCGGCGTATCTCCGCAGAAATAATAGACTGCCGCAGGCGGAAAGCCTTGGTGCTGTGTGTTTTTCGAGGTCTGCCCGTATGTCTGTCTCTCTTTACTTGTGCCAGGTCAGTACGCTGCCACATGGGGCAAATATGCCCTGCTCCGATGGAGCGGTGGTGGACACCAGGCCGCTGAACACGGCTGCGGAAGGCTCCGCCGGTGTCCTGTGATCCGTCCGGCGACGGATCAAGAATGCGCGATACCCCGTATAACCGGCGCCGCACTCTGACTGCGGCATACAGGGCGGGAGCTTGCCTCTCCCTTGACGATTTTCCTGCCGTATCGTCCCAACGGCTTTTTCAAAACTTCTTTTTTCTGATCTGCGCCGAATTGATTTCGGCGCGTTTTCTTTTCCTGCGGTATCGCGGCGGTGGCAAGTGCCGCGACAAAATAATAAGCAAAAACGCAGGAAGAATCTTCCTGCCGTTTCGGCTTCATACGATCCTTCCTGCGTTTGCAGTATTGTTCAATTCTGGTGGCCACCCGTTTTTCGGGAGGCGCATTTTGACATACTTCGGGTTCTTAGTCAGAGCGAAAAGCTGCTGATAATGCTTTCCACCCGTGCCTGCTCTGCTCCGACCTAAATGCGCGATGCCTTAAGTACAGGCACATCATAGCACGGCGGCGGGGCGGCGTACAGGTGGAAAATGCCGCGAGAAAAATTTCCCGCAGCATAGTCGTTGAAATACGAGGGCGCAATGACCCTAATCTCAGACGGGAGCATGGTGCTCCTCAAGTACAAACTTAACAACGTGTGCGATGCAGATCACAGACCTGCAAATGGTGCACAAAGAACAATGATAATTCTTATATACCACAATATATTGTGGTTGTCAATATGGAAATGCTGACATATTGTTTTTCCAAGTCGTCGAAAATAGCTAATACGCATTATCTCCGTATTAAATGCGTATTACAGGCGCATCACGAAAATAATGCGTATTACGTGCGTATTGGATAATTTGAACTGTAAACATGCCCTGATTACTCAGAAGGAAGGACGGTGACTAATTGCCTCGGTCGTCCTGAATAATCACTATATATTTTGTCAATTTGCTTGAGCTGGGGCAATAATCCCAGCAGAAAGCTTTTACTCCCTTAATAGACTAACTCCCTGTGCAAAGAGGTCAAACACTCTTAGCGCAGGGAGTTTTTGCGTCAGGGCGGTTTTATTGAATCAGCCCATACTTTTTGAAAAATACTAAATCGTCGTCAATCAGCATATTAACCATCTACACAGAGCGGTCACGGTATCCTTTGCAATGACGGATTCGTACAGCGCCGTATTTCTTATTCCTTAGCCAGCTTGACGTAGCCTTCATAACGCTCCTTGGCATCATTGGCGGCCTTGTGATACAGGGCGTCCGCCTTCTCGGGGAAGGACAGCTTCAGGGATGCGTAGCGGTTTTCGCCCATGAGGAACTGCTGGAAGTCGCCGGTGGGCGCCTTGGAATCCAGCTGGAAGGGGTTCTTGCCCTGCTCCTTCAGGCGGGGATCATAGCGGTACAGGTGCCAGTAGCCGCACTTCACGGCCTTCTTCTCCTCGATCTGGCTCAGACCCATGCTGGCTTTCATGCCGTGCTCGATGCAGGGGCAGTAGCAGATGACGATGGAGGGGCCGTCGTAGGCTTCCGCCTCGCGGATAGCCTTCAGGGTCTGGGCGGGATCGGCACCCATGGCCACCTGTGCCACATACACATAGCCATAGCTCATGGCCATCAGACCCAGATCCTTCTTCTTGGTTACTTTGCCGCCGGCAGAGAACTTGGCGATAGCCGCGGCAGCGGTAGCCTTGGAGGACTGACCGCCAGTGTTGGAGTACACCTCGGTATCCAGCACCAGGACGTTGATGTTCTTGCCGGAGGCCAGCACGTGATCCAGACCGCCGTAGCCGATATCATAGGCCCAGCCGTCGCCACCAAAGGCCCAGACGGACTTCTTGGTGAGAAATTCCTTGTTGTTGCGGATGAACTCGGCCTCGTCACTCTTGTCGCCGGTCACGGCCGCCAGCAGCGCGTCGGCTGCCATGCGGGACTCGGCGGCGCTTTCGGCCTTGTCGATGTAATTCTTGCACACATCGGCGGCCACACCCTTGTCGGCCAGCGTCTGAGCGGCGGCTTTCAGCTGGCGCTTGATGGCGTCCTGACCCAGCAGATAGCCGTAGGCGTACTCGGCGTTATCCTCGAACAGGCTCATTGCCCAGGCGGGGCCACAGCCGTTGCAGTCGGTGCAGTAGGGGGAGCTGGGAGTGGAGCCGCCGTAAGCGGAGGAGCAGCCTGAGGCGTTGGTGATGTACATGTGGTCGCCAAACAGCTGGGTCACCAGCTTGATATAGGGCGTCTCGCCGCAGCCGGCGCAGACGCCGGAGAACTCGAAATAGGGCTTGGCGAACTGGGAGGCCTTCACGGTCTTGTCGCTGACGGCGTCCTTCTTCACGGCGACGGTCTCCACGGCGTATTCCCAATTCTCCGCCTGACCGAGCTGGCTCTCCAGCGGCTGCATGACCAGTGCCTTCTCCTTGGCGGGGCAGACATTGACGCAGCTGCCGCAGCCGGTGCAGTCATAGGGAGAGACCTGCATGCGGTACTGGTACTGAGCCAGACCGGTGGCTTTCCTGGTCTCGAAGCCGGCGGGAGCATTCTGCTGCTCACTCTCGTCCAGCAGCACGGGACGGATGGCGGCGCGGGGGCAGACGAGCGCACACTGGTTGCACTGGACGCACTTGGTCATATGGGCGTATTTCGGAGAAATAAAATTTCGCCACGTGTGGAATACACCAGCCGCGATGATAACCTCATCCTCTCGTTGATAGAAAACAATCTGTGTAGGGAGATCATGCTCGTGGTGCGCAGCATCGAGAATGCGTCGCCGGCCGCCGTACACTTCATTGAGTTTTTCAAAAAACACCTTGCGCAAGCAGCTCCACAATAACAAAACCTGACACACAGGCTCTGTCCGATATACAAAAAAGGTCAACGCCTGATGCCAGTTCCTTGATCGCAAAGGGGTCACTTTGCGCCGCCGCGCACTCTGATCCTGAATGCGAACCAAGCGCGGAAACGACAGTGGAGCAATAGAAGGATACAATAGATACTTCCTTGTGCCATTGTGCCGAAAGCGCAAAAAGGAGGGGGAAAGCGTTGGGCTCCAACGCTTTCCCCCTCCTTTTCCTGTTATGGGCGAAAAGGGAGGCATCACACATGCCAGCCCATGAGCTGACTGATGGCACCGGCTGTCTCCTGCAGGGGGGCGACCAGCTGCGCCATGGTGTCGTCCGTCATTCTGGCGGCGGGGCCGGAGATGCTGATGGCTCCCACGGGGTCGCCCTTCCAGTTCCGCACCGGGGCTGCCATACAGCGGACGCCTAGATCGTGCTCCTCATCGTCGATGGCATAGCCGCGCTCCCGCACACGCACCAGATCCTCCCGCAGAGCTTCCAGCGTGGTGAGGGTCTTTGGCGTGAACTGGACGACCTGCGAGCCGTTCCAGATCTTCTCTACCTCGTCCTCCGGCAGATACGCCATAATGCTCTTGCCGACGCCCGTGCAGTACATGGGGTTGTGGAGTCCCACGGAGGAGGTGATGTTGATGGGGCGGAGGAACGGCTCAAACTTGTGGAGGTACACGACCTCGTTTCCGTCCCGTTCCACCAAGTGCACGATCTCCTTTGCGTCGTTGGACAGCTTCTCCAGCATCGGCTTGGAGGCGGAGAAAAGATCCAGCACCATGGAGACGCGGCGGGAGATCTCGTAGAGCCGCAGCGTCAGGCGGTATTTCCCGTTGTCCGGGTCCTTCCGCACGTACCCCCGATTCGCCAGAGCCGACAAAAGCCGGTGGGCGGTGCTGGCGTGCAGGGATGTGGCTGACGCCAGATCCGACAGGGAAAGCCCTGTCGGCGTTGCAGACAAAGTCTCTAAAATGTCCAATATCCGGTCAATTGACTGAACCGGTCCGGTACCCTCTTTCATATATACCCCTTTCCACATTGCGAAATCACACCTTAATAATACCCCTTTTTTTGTCGTTTTGCAATAGATTACGACGGCTTTTTTGGTAAAAATGCGGGATTGACATTTGACAAACTTTTGGCAATAATATAGGCAAGATTCCATCTTGTGATACTTAATTTCACATTATGGAAAAACACGTGAAAGGAAAATGGTTAAGAGGAGGAAAAAATCATGAGTGAAGCAACAAAAACTAAGAAGAAGCTCAGTATCCCCGTAAAGCTGGCGATCGCGCTGGTTCTCGGTGCGATAGCGGGTCTGGTCTTCAAGGAGAAGGCTTCGTATGTGGCATTCATTGGTTCCCTGTTCATTCGACTCCTGAAAATGTGTGTGTACCCCCTGGTGCTGTTCAGCATCATCGCCGGTATCGCAAACGTGGCGGACATCGCCAAGCTGAAGAAGATCGGCGGTCAGTTCCTGCTGTATACCTTCATCACCTCCGCTGTGGCAGGTGTTCTGGGCTGTCTCGCCATTACCATCAGCGGCGCGGGCACTGGTCTGGTATTGCAGGCGACAGTGGACTCCAGCGTTCAGCAGCTTAACATGGTGGACAGCATCGTGGGCTGGGTCCCCGACAACGTGTTCGCCTCTCTCGCCAACGGTACGCTGGTGCAGATCATCGTTTTTGCTATCTTCTTCGGCGTGATGATCACCAAGATGCGTAAGAACGCCAATACCGTGGACATGGTCGCCATGGTCGTGGAAGGCTGCAACCTCATCATGCAGAGAATGGTGTCAACCGTTATGACCGTCGCCCCCTACGGCGTGTTCTGCCTGATCGCCAACCTGGTGGGCACCACCGGCGTCCAGAACCTGAAGGAGATCTTCACCATGGTTCTCTCCCTGTGGGGTGCTTCTCTGGTGCACATGCTCATCGTCCTGCCCCTGCTGCTCCGTTTCTTCGGACGTGTCAAGCCCTTCAAGTTCTTCAAGAACATTGTCCCCGTTATCCTGATGGCATTCTCCACCCAGTCCAGCGCGGCTACGCTGCCTGTGACCATGGAGGTCTCTAAGGAGAAAAACGGTGTGCCCGATGACGTCGTTGACCTGTGTGCCGCTCCTGCCGCCACCATCAACATGGACGGCGCAGCCATTGAGTACACGGTGTACACCCTCTTCGGCGCGCACGCCTTCGGTGTCCACTTCACCCCGTGGCAGCTGATATTCATGGTCGTCCTGTGCGTGGTCTGCTCTGCCGGTGCAGCCGGCGTCCCCGGCGGCGGCATCGTGATGTGCTCCATCTGCCTGGCAACCATGGGTCTGCCCAACGAGGAGGTCACCGCGATGGTGGCGGGCGTCTATGTCCTGCTGGATATGGCCGCTACCACCCTGAACGTGACCGGCGACTGCTGCGGCATGGTCTGCATCTCCAGCCGTCTGGGCATTCTGGACAAGGAAACGTACAACGCCTAAAAGCAATTGCCCTCCCTCACAATAGAAGCGACACCACACGCTGCCGCACCTGTATCTGCATGGAGACTCTCCCTCCTGCGGCGCGACCGGGTGACAAGGGCTACGTGTGGTGTCGCGCCCATTTTGCAAGCCTATTAAACTCCCAACAGAAAGGACAAGAACCGTCATGTCATTTATTTCCAACAAGAGCCAAAAGACGCCCCACTCCGTCATTCGCGAGATGTTCGCCATGCAGGCGGGGCTGGACAATGTCATCAGCTTCGCGCTGGGCGAGCCGGACTTCACCGCCCCCCAGCACGTCATCGACGCGACTGTGGCCTCCTTACAGCGGGGCGAGACGCACTATACCCCCAACGCCGGTATTCCGGCTCTGCGGCAGGCGGTGTCCGATCTCTATAAACGCCGCGGTCTGGAGTACAAGCCCAGCGAGATCCTCATCGGCGCAGGTGCCATCAGTATGCTGAATCTGGCGTGCACCGCCATGCTGGACATCGGCGACGAGGTGCTGGTGCCCGATCCGGGCTGGGCGAACTATGTGGGGCTGATGATGCAGGTGGGAGCCGTGCCCGTGCCCGTCCGGCTGAAGGAGGAAAACGGCTTCATGTACGACGTGGCAGACCTGCGCGCGGCACTGACGCCCAAGACCAAGGTGATCCTGCTCAACTCCCCCTCCAACCCCACCGGCGGTGTGGCAAGTGCCGAGAACCTGCGGCAGCTGGCGGACTTCGCCAAGGAAAACGACCTCTACATCCTCACCGATGAGATCTACCGCGAGCTGCTGTGGGACGACGAGCCCTACACCAGCATTGCCAGTTTCCCCGGCATGAAGGAGCGCACCGTTATCGTGGACGGCTTCTCCAAGACCTACGCCATGACCGGTATGCGTCTGGCATGGGCGGCGGCACCGGAGGAGGTCATCGTGGTGATGACGAAGCTGCTGGAAAACGTGCTCTCCTCTGTGAACGAGGGTGTGCAGTGGGGCGGCGTGGCCGCGCTGAACGGCAGCCAAGAGTGCGTCGAGGAGATGAAGCGGCAGTATCGCCGCCGCCGCGAGATCATCGTCGGCGGGCTGAACGACATGAAGGGCGTCAGCTGCCTTATGCCCAAGGGCGCGTTCTACGCTTTCCCCAATATCTCCCACCTGGGTATCCCTTCCCGGGAGTTTGCCATGCGTCTTCTGAAGGAGAAGCACGTGGTGGTCGTCCCCGGCACCGGCTTCGGCGAGGGCGGCGAGGGCTTCGTCCGTCTGGCGTATGCCACCAGCGAGGACAACATCCGCGAGGGCTTGAAGCGCATCCGTGAATTTGTGGAAACACTTTCCTGACAGGGTGCTACTATACGAGGAGGATTTGCTATGAAAAGAGAGAATACAATGCCCACCATGGAGACGGTCAAGAGCTTCAAGACCGCTATGGCGTCGGAACAGGGTGCTTTCGGACCCTTTATGATCACCTCTGACCCCGCCTTCGTGGAGGCGGCGGGCTACGCCGGTTACGATTTTGTGTTGCTGGATATGGAGCACGGCCCCGGCACCTTTGAGAACCTGCAAAACCTGATCCGCGCCGCCAACGTGGCGGGCGTCTGCCCCGTGGTGCGCGTTCCCCGGGGAACGGACATCTGGATCGACCAAGCTCTGGACGTGGGTGCCGGTGCAGTTATGATCCCCCAGATCGACACCGCAGAGCAGGCGAGGATCGCCGTCTCCGCGGCAAAGTTCTCCCCCCGCGGCAGCAGAGGCACGTGCCGCTTCGTCCGCTCCGCCGCCTACGGCGCGGTGCCGGGTGCGGAGTACTTCACGCAGGCGCAGGACACGGTGGTGATCCTTCAGGCGGAGGGACAGAAGGCCATCGACAATCTGGACGAGATCCTCAGCGTGGACGGCGTAGACATTGTGTTCGTGGGACCCTATGACCTGTCCGCTTCCCTCGGCATCATCGGGCAGATCACCCACCCCAGAGTCATGGAGTTGATCGGCGAGATCTGCCGCAAGGCGGCGGCAAAGGGCGTGCAGGTGGGCTGCTTCGCCGACTCTGCTGAGTCCGGCAGAAGGCTGCTAGAAATGGGCGTCCGCTTTGTGGGATATTCCTGCGATACCGCGATCTTTATGAACATGGCGAAGGCAGACATCGCAGCCTTCCACGGTGAAAAGTGAAAGTTGGGAAAAAATATGAGCAAAAAGAATTATGTCGTCATGGACGGCAATACAGCGGCAGCCCATTCTGCCTACGCCTTTACTGAGGTGGCGGCCATTTATCCCATCACGCCGTCCTCCCCTATGGCGGAAAAGGTGGATGAGTGGTCCGCCAAGGGGAAAAAGAACCTGTTCGGCACGCCGGTGGACGTGATCCAGATGCAGTCCGAGGCCGGCGCTGCCGGTACCTGCCACGGCTCCCTGCAGGCGGGCGCCCTGACCACCACGTTCACGTCCTCTCAGGGACTGATGCTGATGATCCCGGCTATGTACGCCATGGGCGGACAGTTCCTCCCCAGCGTAATGCACATCGCATCCCGCGTGGTCACCAGCAACCATCACTCCATTTTCGGCGACCATACGGACTTTATGACCTGCCGCACCACCGGCTACGCCATGCTGATGTCCGCCTCCCCGCAAGAGGCCATGGATCTGGCGGCGGTGGCGCACCTGTCCGCCATCAAAGCGAAGTACGCCTTCATGCACTGCTTTGACGGCTTCCGCACCTCCCACGAGATGCAGCGCATCGAGGCGCTGGACTATGAGGAGCTGCGGGGTCTGATCGACTACGAGGCGCTGAAGGCCTTCCGCCGGGATGCGCTGAATCCGGAGCATCCCACCAACCGCGGCAACAACGTGAACCCCGACGTGTACTTCCAGTGCAAGGAGGGCGCTAACGTCAAGAGTGCCATCGTTCCCGGTACCGTGCAGCACTACATGGACGAGATCAATAAAATCACCGGCCGGGCCTACAAGCTGTTCAATTACTACGGCGCGCCCGACGCCGAGGAGGTCGTGGTGGCTATGTGCTCCGTCACCGAGGCGCTGCGGGAGACGGTGGACTACCTCAACGCCTGCGGACGCAAGGTGGGCATGGTGCAGATCCATCTGTACCGCCCCTTCTCCGTGCCCGATTTCTCCGCCGCCATCCCCGCCAGCTGCAAGCGCATCGCCGTGCTGGATCGCAGCAAGGAGACGGGCTCCGTGGGTGAGCCGGTGTATCTGGACGTGGTCACGGCGCTGAATCAGGCCGGACGCGGCGACATCCGCGTGGTGGGCGGCCGCTACGGTCTGTCCAGCAAGGACACCACTCCCGGCCAGCTGATCGCCGTATACGACAACCTGCGGCAGGAGACACCGAAAAACAACTTTACCATCGGCATCAACGACGATGTGACCCACACCTCTCTGACCTATGAGAACGTGGAGTTCCCCCATCCCGGCGAGATCTCCTGCAAGATCTGGGGTCTGGGCGGCGACGGCACCGTGGGCGCCAACAAGAACGCCATTTCCACCATCGGCCTGGTGGCTGACAAGTACGCCCAGGCGTATTTCTCCTACGACTCCATGAAATCCGGCGGCCTGACCCAGAGCCATCTGCGCTTCGGCGACATGCCCATCCGCAGCACCTATCTGGTGTCCTCCGCCGACTTTGTGGCCTGCCACGCGCCGACATATGTCAAGAAGTACGACCTGACCGAGGATCTGAAGGACGGCGGCACGTTCCTGCTGAACTGCCCGTGGACGACGGAGGAGCTGGAGGAGCACCTCCCCGCCAAGATGAAGCGGGATCTGGCGCGGAAGCACGCGCAGTTCTATATCATTGACGCGGCGAAGCTAGCGGCGGAGATCGGTCTGGGCAAGCACACCAACAATATCCTGCAGGGCGCGTTCTTCGCCCTGACCAAGGTCATCCCCATGGATGTGGCTGTGGCGGATATGAAGAAGAACAACTACGCCACCTATTTCAAGAAGGCCGGGCAGAAGATCGTGGATCTGAACGACAAGGCCGTGGATGTGGGCGTAAACGCCGCCGTGAAGGTGGACATTCCCGCGGCGTGGGCGGACGCGCAGGACGCACCTGCCGCCGAGATCAGCGCCACGCCCTTTGTCCGCGACATCGTGCTGCCCATGGATCGGCAGCAGGGCGACAAGCTGCCCGTGTCCGTGTTCCAGAAGCACGGCGTGCTGGACGGCACGTGGGAGAACGGCACCTCCGCCTATTCCAAGCGCGGTGTGGCCACTGCCGTACCCAAGTGGGACGCCGCGGCCTGCATCCAGTGCAACCGCTGTGCCATGAGCTGTCCCCACGCGGCCATCCGCCCGGTGCTGCTGACCGAGGAGGAAAAGGCACAGGTGCCCGCCGGATTTGTCACCGCGCCCGCCAAGGGTCTGGGCAAGGACGCTCCGGCGTATGCCTTCCGGATGCAGGTGTCCCCCTACGATTGCCTGGGCTGCGGCGTGTGCCTGACAGCCTGTCCCGCCAAGGGCGCGCTGACCATGGCTCCCTTCGAGGAGATGAAGGCCGAGCAGCCGCTGTTCGATCATGTGGCTATGGACGAGAAGTACCTGAAGAAGGATGTCATCAGCGACAAGAGCGTGAAGAGCGCCCAGTTCGCCAAGCCCTACTTCCAGTTCTCCGCCGCCTGTGCCGGCTGCGCGGAGACGACATATATCAAGCTTTTGAGCCAGCTGTTCGGCGACCACATGTATGTGGGCAACGCCGCGGGCTGCTCCTCTGCCATCAGCGGCGGCGCGCCCATCCTGCCCTATTGCAAGGACTGCCAGGGTCACGGCCCCGCGTGGGAGCACTCCCTGTTTGAGGACAACGCCGAGTTTGCCTACGGCTTCTTCCACGCGCAGGACGCCATCCGTAAGGAGCTGCTGCTCCGTCTGGACGCCATCAAGTCCGCGGGTATTGCCGCGGAAGCGGTGGATGCCTACCAGAACGGGTGGAATAAGCACGATAGCTCCCGTGCCGTCACAGACGCGCTGCTGGCCGCGCTGGAAAAGGCCCAGCAGACGGAGGACGTGAAATACATCCTTGAGAACAGAGCCTATCTGGCCAAGAAGTCCATCTGGGCTGTGGGCGGCGACGGCTGGGCGTATGACATCGGCTTCGGCGGCATCGACCATGTGATGGCGCAGAACCGTGACGTGAACCTGCTGGTGCTGGACACCGAGGTGTACTCCAACACCGGCGGACAGGCATCCAAGGCCACGCCCACCAGTGCCACCGCCAAATTTGCCGCCGGCGGCAAGCAGGTGGCAAAGAAGGATCTGGGCGGCATCCTGATGCAGTACGGCTATGTGTATGTGGCGCAGGTGGCCATGGGCGCAGATCAGGCGCAGACGCTGCGTGCCCTGCGGGAGGCCGAGTCCTATGATGGCCCCTCCATCGTCATCTGCTACTGCCCCTGCCTGGAGCAGCACATCAAGGCAGGTATGGGCAATTCGCAGCTGGAAATGAAGAAGGCCGTGGAGTGCGGCTACTGGCACCTGTACCGCTATGATCCCCGCCGGATCGCGGAGGGCAAGAACCCCTTCCAGCTGGATTCCCCGGAACCTGACACGGACAAGCTCATGGACTTCCTCATGGGCGAGAACCGCTTCGCCTCCCTGAAGAACAACTTCCCGGAGAAGGCCGACGCCCTCTACGCCAAGGAGATCGCCGACGTAAAGGCGCGCTACGCCAAGTACAAGAAGATGGCGCAGGACTGAGCGCCGCCTGGCGCTGATATCTCATGCGCTGCGGGGGAACCGCCTGACCGCAGGCGGCTCCCCCTTTTCAACGATTCCCTTCCCTGCACAGAAAGGAGACATGTACGATGTACCAAACGATACGCTGCGAAAAGCAAGATGGCATCGCCATCGTGACCATTGACCGTCCCGAGGCGCTGAACGCCCTGAACAGCACGGTTATCACGGAGCTGGAGCAGGTGGTGGCGGCGCTGGAGAGCGACCGGGACGTCCGCTGCCTGATCCTTACCGGCGAGGGACGCTCCTTCGTGGCCGGCGCCGACATCGGCGAGCAGTATCCGCTGGATCTAGACGGCGGCCGCCGCTGGGGTCAGCGGGGCAGCGCCCTTATGCGCCGCATCGAAAAGCTGGAGTTCCCCACCATCGCCGCGGTCAACGGCTTCGCTCTGGGCGGCGGCTGTGAGCTGGCGCTGAGTTGCGACATCATCCTGGCCTCCGAGAAGGCCAAGTTCGGCCAGCCCGAGGTGGGCCTGGGCATCACCCCCGGCTTCTCCGGTACCCAGCGCCTGCCCCGCCGCGTAGGCGTGGCCAAGGCCAAGGAGCTGATCTTCTCCGGTAAGATGATCAAGGCCGACGAAGCGGAAAAGATCGGCCTTGTCAACGCTGTCTTTGCTCCAGAAGCGCTCATGGACGGTGCGCTGGAGATGGCAAAGTCCTTTACCAAGAACGCCCCCATCGCCGTGAAGTATGCCAAGGCATGCATCGACCGGGGCATGCAGATGGACATTGACGACGGCATCGCCGTGGAGAACGAGCTGTTTGCCATGTGCTTCGCCACCGCCGACCAGAAGGAGGGCATGGGCGCGTTCCTGGAAAAGCGCCCCGCCAACTTTCAGAACGGGTAAATTGCGTTATGAAGCTGAATCAAGATGAGATCAAAACGATCCTGCCGCACCGTGAGCCGATGCTTCTGGTGACATCGGTAGAAGATTTGAGCCCCGGAGAGGATATCCGCGCCGTCTTTTTCGCGGATCCTAAGATGGACATCTTTCTCGGGCACTTCCCGGAAAAGCCGATACTGCCGGGCGTATACTCTATAGAATGTATGGCGCAGGCGGTGGATATCCTGCTGATGTCAACACTGCGCTACGCTGGAAAAACGCCGCTCCTTTTAGGCGTTGACAAGGTGAGTTTCCGAAAAAAGATCCTGCCGGGAGACACCCTTGAAATCCATGCAAATGTTATTTCCGAGAAAAGAGAAAAAGCCATCGTCACTTGCGCTGCTGAAGTGTATGTTCATCAGGAATGGGCAGCCAACGGCGATATAACAATAGCTATGCGGTAAATTTAAGGAGGAAACGAAAATGGCATTGATGACCGCGAAGGAGTACATCGACTCCCTGCGTAAGCTGAACACCCGTGTCTACATGTTCGGCGAGAAGATCGACAACTGGGTGGATCACCCCATGATCCGCCCCTCCATCAACTGCGTGGCCATGACCTACGCTCTGGCCCAGGATCCCCAGTATGAGGACCTGATGACCGCCACCTCCAGCCTGACCGGCCACAAAATCAACCGCTTCACCCACCTGCACCAGTCCAGCGAGGATCTGGTGAAAAAGGTGAAGATGCAGCGCCTGCTGGGTCAGAAGACCGCCAGCTGCTTCCAGCGCTGTGTGGGCATGGACGCCTTCAACGCCGTGTTCTCCTCCACCTACGAGATCGACGAGAAGTACGGCACCCACTACCACGAGAATTTCAAGAAGTTCCTGGTCTACGTCCAGGACAACGACCTGACGGTGGACGGCGCGATGACGGATCCCAAGGGAGACCGCAGCAAGGCACCCCACCAGCAGGCGGATCCGGATATGTACGTCCAT
>SFGJ01000032.1 GCA_004557655.1 Clostridiales bacterium
TTAGATGTATCGCCCCAGGCGTTGAGCGTCCCGGACATAGACAACTACATAGGTTTGGCCCATACGCTGTTCGCCTTGGAGGATGTTTACAGTCTGAAAGTGGTAGAGGCGGATGGACGTGCCTGCCTGCAAGCAGATATTTTTCAGGGAGGCCGTCAAGCCAGTGAGCTGAACAAAATCTTGATTGCGTGGCGGGAACAGGCGGCGAAGTTGGAGGCCGGGGAGATCACCAAGGAGGACTATGACCGCTGGCGCTACAACTACCCGAAGTACGACACCACCCAGCGGTGGGCCAAAGTCCCCTCGAAGGAATTAAGCGATGCTCTGATAAAAGGATTGAAGAAACAGAGAAAAGACAAATACGCAAGCCACCCGCTATACGGGAGTGAACAAAGTAAATCCGGTTTTGGTATCTGCTATCAATTTGCTATCAAATGCCCCGTTTCCGTTCCAAAAGCCCAGTGTTTTCAAGGCTTTGCGGGTTTCGTTAGTTATTCCCACTCAGTAGGTGTTTCCAGTCTCTTTATGCAGAGAGCTTACGCCTCCCGCTCCTTGCGTTTGAGGACGAAGGCTGCGGCGAGAATCGTCACGGGCAGGGCGATGACCCAAACCAGCACGCCGGTATCGCCGGTGGCGGGGGTGCCGCCGTTGTTGGTGCCGTCGCCGGGCTTATCGGTGTAGCAGAGCTTCTCCGCGTCCGCGCCCAGGGGGTCGTCGGTGCGGTTGAAGTCCTTGAACTCCACACCCTTGATTTTGGGCAGGGCCTTGGAGGTATCGAAGTAGATGGCACCGCTGGCGGTCTCGTGGCTGACGCAGCTGGTGTCCACATACTTCACGGAGGCAATGCCCTTCTCCGCACCGCAGCCGGAAGCGTAGTAGTTATTGGAAATGATATTATTCTTGTTCAGCGAACTCATATAGCCGATAATACCACCGGTCTTGCCCTGGGGGCCGTGGACCTTGCCGGTAAAGGCGTTGTTCTGAATGCCGCCAATGCCATTGCCCCAGCATTGGTTGATGTCGCCCTCGCGACCCAGGATGCCGCCGACCCAATCCTTGCCGGTGATGTCGCCGGAGCACTTGCAGTCCTCAATGGTCACGCAGGGGGAGTTCGGCGCGGTGCTGTCATTATAGCCGGAGCCAAGAATGCCGCCCGCATTGCCCTCAGACACCACCTTGCCGGTGAAGGAACAGTTTTTAATGACGCAGGGGCCCATGGACTGGCCCTTTCTGCCCACCAGACCACCCACGCTTTTTCTGCCCATTACCGTGGCAGCGCTGGAGCAGTTGGTCATGTTGCCGTTAAAGTCGCCCGCAAAGGAGCCCGTAGTCGCAGGGAAACCACTGGCATAATACTCATCCATGCCGTAGCCGATGGTCACACCGCTGGCCACGGTGCAGTTGCTGATGTTCACAAAGTTCACGCCGGAGGCATAGCCGCCGATGAAGCCGGAGTTTCTGATATTGGAGCCGGTGAGGATGTGGCAGTTGTCAATGTCCACGGTGGCAGGGCAGCCGGTGTTATAGTTGCCGTCGTCGCCGTAGTCCACATCGTAGCGCTCAATGAGGCCGAAGCCGTCGATCTTCGTGCCGAAAATTTTCAGATTCTTTATGGTGGCCTCCCGAACGATATTGAACAGGGGCTTGCCGCCCTCGGCAATGCGCACGGTGTAGTTCCGGCCATCCAGGGTGCCGGAGAAGGGTAGGATGTTGGTGCCCTTCTTGGTGTCCACACCGCCGTCCTTGGTGACGCCGATGGGCTTCCAGTCGGCGGTGAGGGAGATGTCATTGGCAAAGGCGAAGTACATCCCGGCGAAGGTGTAGCCGTCCGCCACCTTCTTATAGAGGTAGTTCAGGTCCTCCTGGTTTTTCAGCAGCCAGGGAGATTGCTCCGTGCCCTGACCCTCCAGCTCCATGGTGACCTTGGTCACTTCGACCTTCACGCAGTCCGTGAGTACACGGGTGCCCTCCAGAGTGCCCCTGGTCCGATAGATCTCGCCGTAGAACCAGGTAGTGCCCACCTGGGATGTAGAAGGGGTATAAACGGAATATTTGCCGTCTTCCGCAACATTAAATTTGGTATCCGTAGCCACCAGGACAGGATTGGTCCTGTTCTGATCGTCACAGCTATACCAGTTGCACTGGAGATTGCCTGCGCCCGCATCATTTTTCACCATCACCTGCAAGGCCTTGGGAGACTGGCCCTGACCATAGGACGCGCTCACGGGCTGGCCGATGATTTCCGGCGTAGCCAGCTTCAGGGCATTAACCTTCTGTACCCGAATCGTAGGCAGTTTAAAGGAAGCGCCACCGCATGTTACAGTTGCATTGATCATATACTGGCCCATCACGGTGCTGGAGGTATCAACGGTCACTTTTGCCGTTGTTCCCTCGATTTGGATCTTAGCTAAACCCGCTCCTCTTGTCCACTCAAAAACAGCCGTATCATCTATATTTTTTACAAAAGCCTCGATTTCCAGCGTATCAAATTGCGTCAGGGAGGCGAGTGTATAAGCGGTTCCGACTTTCTTTAATGCAGCTTCCTTTCCGTTTACCGTAACCACATACTTGTCAAATTCAGGCTTGGCCGCAGCATCCTGCACGGTGATGTGCAGTTTATAGGTCTTATCCGCAATACAGTACCGAGCGGAGGAAGGCTTCAAGTGAACGTGCGAAAAAGTACGGAATCTCAGCAAAGTAGCACAAATAAATTTTGCATTCTCGTATAGCAAAAACAAAGGATAGGAGGAAAATCATTGAGAGTTTTTGGGTATATTCGAGTCAGTACCAACGTCTATTTTAACGAAGCGGACAGCATGGTTGAGGTCTGTACCTATAATACCGCACTCAAAAAGAGGCTCACCGAGTTTGCCGGGAAATATCCCTCCGAGTGCCGATTGATCGACGATGACGGAAACGGCTGCCTGTCCTTTGAAGTCAGCAAGGGCCGTTTTGGTTTTAAGCTGACCGCACCCTATGATGAAAGCCGCCGCAAGGCTGCCAGCGAACTGGCGAAGAAAAATACCGAAAGATTAAGGAGGCAAGAGTAATGAAAATCCTGTCCTGTACGTTCAACATGGATACAGCTTGTGTGGAGCTGAAATTAGATAGCGGCAGTATGATAGCGATTAACACAATCGCCGTGGAGAACGAAGTAGCCGACAATATGTATCAGCGGTCAGAGCTGGACTATCTGATCTACAATGATCCGGTGGCATACGCAGAGCTGATACTCAACGGCGATCCCGAAACCTATTTGAAAACTGTGACCGAATACAAACCTTTGGATAGCTGACCACACGCCGCCCGTGGGAGAAATCCTGCGGGCGGCATTTTTGACTGCTGTACAGAATTCAATAAACTACGATCCTTGCCATTCTGACATTTGCTCTTTGTTAGGTGATGACATCACGGAACTCAGTTTATCTTTCGGTTATACTACATCCATAAAGAAAACCAAGGAGGTACTCAATATGAGACTGAAGGATAAAGTTGCGATCATTACCGGTGGAAGCCGTGGCATTGGTTTCGCTACCGCAGATAAATTTCTGAAGGAAGGCGCTACTGTCATTCTGGCAGCAAGCTCTCAGGCTTCTGCCGATAAGGCGGTTTCTCAACTGAAGGAAAAATATCCGGAAGCCACTGTTGCAGGCATCAGCCCCAACCTTGCAAGTTTGGAATCCGTAAGGGAAGCTTTCAAGGAGGCTACCGCCAAATACGGTTGCGTGGATATTCTGGTGAACAACGCCGGTGTATCGGAAAGCACTCCGTTTATGGAATACACTGAGGATACCTTTGACAAGGTCATGGATCTGAACGTGAAAGGCGTGTTTAATGCCACTCGTGCAGCAGCAGAATGTATGGTGGCAAGAGGTGGCGGCGTAATCCTTTCTACTTCTTCCATGGTCAGCATTTCCGGTCAGCCCAGTGGATTTGCATATCCTGCGTCCAAGTTTGCGGTGAATGGTCTGACTGTGTCCCTGGCAAGAGAGCTTGGCCCCAAGGGCATACGCGTTAATGCTGTGGCTCCCGGCATCACCGAGACCGATATGATGAAAGCGGTTCCAAAGGAAGTCATCGACCCCATGATTGCAAGAATCCCTCTGCGCCGACTGGGGCAACCCGAAGACATCGCCAATGCCTTTGTGTTCCTTGCTTCCGATGAAGCATCCTATATCACCGGCGTAGTGCTGAGTGTGGACGGAATGGCACGGACCTAAATAGATAAGTGGGGCGGCATCTGTCACCCCACTTACCAAAGGAGAGATTATTATGAAGAAATATATCCCGTTTTTATTGACCCTGCTCCTGCTGGCAGGCTGCGCAGCACCTGCTGCTCAGGAAGGCACCTATCGCCAGATCACAATGGACGAGGCGATCATTATGATGGAAGAAGAAAGCAATTACATTATTTTAGATGTCCGCACACCTGAGGAATTCAGCGAAAAACACATTCCCGGTGCCATCAACATCCCCAATGAAACCATCGGGACAGAGGAAGTTCCCGAACTACCTGATAAAGATCAGCTGATCCTGATCTACTGCCGCAGTGGAAACCGCAGCAAGCAGGCATCTGAAAAACTGGTCAGGTTAGGCTATATGAATATCGTAGAATTCGGTGGCATCAACGACTGGCCGGGCGACACCGTAAACGGATAACAAATCTTTTTGGCCGGATTATAGCGGATTGGAAAATATATATGCAAAAACTCTGGTGGATGCAGAACGATCCACCAGAATTTTTTATTGAATGTATTTACCGGAATAATTCTGTTTTGCTTTCTCTTTTCGGACAAGCAGGAAGTACAAACACAAGCCTATGGGAAGCTATGAGTACAACAGCATTGGTCAATGCGGTGATAAATGGATTGGGAATTTCTGTCCTGCCCCATCGAATGATTCTTCCTGCCATAGAACGAGGGCTTGTTGTTACTATAGGTGTGAAGGGGCTGCGATTCCAAAGAAACTTCTACATGATCCATCATAAGGATAAGTTTCTCACAGCATCAACAAAACGCTTTATGGAACTATGTAGAAATTATGAAGTGGATTACCCATTCCCCAGGTATAATGGATTATTCTGACATTTGCTCTTTGTTAGGTGATGTCATCACGGAAGCCGTTCATTTTTCCGGATATAATGAGGTCACAAAAGAAAACAAGGAGGACAACAAAATGTCTGCTATCAATATCAACAGAAATAACTTCCAAAACGAAGTGATGAATTCCGACAGAAAAGTTCTGCTGGACTTCTGGGCACCCTGGTGCGGTCCCTGCCGTATGGTGGTTCCTATCGTGGAAGAAATCGCCAGAGAGCGATCCGATATCAAGGTCGGCAAGATCAATGTGGATGAACAGCCTGAGCTGGCCAGCCAGTTCGGCGTCATGAGCATTCCCACCCTGGTGGTAATGGAAAATGGCAAGATCATTCAGCAGATTTCCGGTGCAAGACCCAAGAACGCAATTCTTGGGATGCTGTAAGGAGGTGTGATTATGGGCTTCTTTGATTTTTTCAAACAGGTAAATATCAATCAAGGCGTAGAGGAATATAAGGCTACCGCCGATGCGGTTCTGGTGGATGTACGCACCCCGCAGGAATACCGGGAAGGCCATATCCCCGGCAGCAAAAATGTGCCTCTGCAGCAACTTGACAAAATCAGTTCTTTGGCCAAAAATAAAGAGATCCCTCTGTTCGTATACTGCTATTCCGGCTCCCGGAGTCGTCAGGCAACCGGTATGCTGCAGCAGATGGGATATACCAATGTAAACAATATCGGCGGAATTGCCGCTTATTCCGGAAAGGTGGAACGGTAACATGAAAGTTGTGATCGTAGGAGGCGTGGCTGGCGGTGCCACAGCTGCAGCAAGAATCCGCAGATTGGATGAACAGGCAGAGATCGTTGTGTTTGAGCGTTCGGGATATATTTCCTACGCCAACTGCGGACTGCCTTACTATATCGGCGATGTCATTACTGATCCGGAAGAACTGACACTCCAGACACCGGAGAGCTTCTTCTCCCGTTTCCGCGTGGACATGAAGGTGCGCCATGAGGTCACCGCCATCCACCCGGAGCGCAAGACCGTTTCCGTGAAGAATCTGGAAACCGATGAGGTGTTCGAGGAAAGCTATGATAAGCTGATCCTCTCTCCCGGCGCAAAGCCTACCCAGCCCCGACTTCCCGGTGTTGGTATCGATAAGCTGTTTACCCTGCGTACGGTAGAGGATACCTTCCGGATCAAGGAATATATCAATCAGAACCATCCAAAATCTGCTGTGTTGGCAGGCGGCGGTTTCATTGGACTGGAACTGGCAGAAAATCTGCGGGAACTGGGCATGGATGTGACCATTGTCCAGCGTCCCAAGCAGCTGATGAATCCCTTTGACGCCGATATGGCTTCCATGATCCACAGCGAAATGCGCAAACACGGCGTCAAGCTGGCGCTGGGATATACCGTGGAAGGATTTGAAGAAAGAAATGGCGGCGTGGATGTACTGCTGAAAGACAACGCCCCGCTCCATGCCGATATGGTGGTGCTGGCCATCGGTGTCACTCCGGATACCGCTTTGGCGAGGGAAGCCGGTCTGGAGCTTGGTATCAAAGGCAGTATCGTGGTCAATGACCGGATGGAAACCTCTGTTCCGGATATCTATGCTGCAGGCGATGCCGTACAGGTGAAGCATTACGTTACCGGCGAGGATGCCCTGATTTCTCTGGCCGGTCCCGCCAACAAGCAGGGCCGTATCATTGCTGACAATATTTGCGGCGGAGACAGCCGTTATCTGGGCAGTCAGGGAAGCTCCGTTATTAAGGTATTCGATATGACCGCAGCTACCACCGGCATCAACGAAACCAACGCCCGCAAGGCAGGTTTGGATGTTGATACTGTCATTCTGTCCCCCATGAGTCATGCTGGTTACTATCCCGGCGGCAAGGTAATGACCATGAAGGTGGTCTTTGAGAAGGGTACATACCGCCTGCTGGGCGCTCAGATTGTAGGTTACGATGGTGTGGATAAGCGTATCGACGTTCTGGCTACCGCTATCCACGCAGGGCTCAAAGCAACGCAGCTGAAAGATCTGGATCTGGCCTATGCACCCCCGTATTCCTCCGCGAAAGATCCTGTGAATATGGCAGGCTTCATGATCGACAACATCTCCAAGGGACTGAAGCAGTGGCATCTTCATGATGCAGACAAGCTGCCCCGGGACGGAAGTGTCATCCTGCTGGATACCCGCACCGCATGGGAATACAGCAGCGGGCACATTGAAGGCTTTGTCAATATTCCTGTGGATGAATTGCGGGAGCGTCTGGATGAGATCGAACCGGGCAAGCCGGTTTACGTCATTTGCCAGAGCGGTCTCCGCAGCTATATTGCCACCCGGATCCTGGAAGGCTATGGGCATGAAGCCTATAATTTTGCCGGAGGGTTCCGCTTCTATGATGCGGTTGTCAATGACCGTGCGCTTGTGGAATCTTCGTTTGCTTGTGGTATGGATAAATAAGAACGCCCCACATTTCCTGTATCATTGGAAATGTGGGGTAGGTATTGCTTTGGTGATGTCATCACGGAAGAATATCATGCTTTCTGCTATAATACCAACTGTCAAAGGAACATAGGGAGGGCTATTATGGCGGCGATCAAAAAGAAACGAAAGGCATTCGTGGATCAGGAGTATTGCGTTGCTTGCGGATGTTGTGTTAAGGTTTGCCCCCTTGGGGCAATTCAAATCAGGCAAGGTGTGGCTGCACAGGTGAATTTGGAAAAATGCGTTGGGTGCGGCAAGTGTGCAAAGGAATGTCCGGCAAGCGTAATTGTGATTCAGGAGGTAGAGGCATGAGCAAGCAGAAAAAGCGTTGGTATGATTATCTCTGGATCGCATCGCTGACCTACTTAGTACTGGGATTCTTTAATATCCTGTTTGCGTGGCTGGGGCTGATTTGTTTTCTTGTTCCACTGACTATTTCCATAGCCAATGGAACAAAAGGATATTGTAACCGCTACTGCGGACGGGGACAACTTTTCGGCATCTTGGGTGGACGCTTCGGACTATCACGGAAAAAGGATATTCCCAGGTGGATGAAAAGCAAATGGTTTCGGTACGGTTTCCTGATTTTCTTTTTTGTGATGTTTTTTCAGATGCTCTGGAATACTTATTTGGTTTTTGCAGGAGTGCAGGACTTAAAACAAGTCGTAACACTGCTCTGGACATTCAAATTACCTTGGAATTGGGCATATCACGGAACACTGTTCCATCCGGGCGTTGCACAGTTTGCCTTTGGCTTTTACAGCGTGATGCTGACTTCGACCGTGCTTGGACTGATTACGATGGTACTGTATAAGCCACGAAGCTGGTGCGTTTACTGCCCAATGGGTACAATGACGCAGCTTATTTGTAAGGTAAAGGACAAAAAAGACGGATAAAACAATCGCCATCGGTACATACATACCGGTGGCGATTTCGCAACGATTTCATTATTCGCTCAGTCCCAGGAGCTTTTCTTCGTCTGTAATGGTCACAGTACCACGGGACAGTTTGACCATACCCTCGTTCTGGAAATAGCGAAGCATTCGGGTAATGACTTCCCTGTGAGATCCCAGATGATTGGCTATGGTCTCGTGGGTAATCTTCAGCTCATTGGTTTCTTCAATGGATGCTTCTTCCAGAAGGAATGCAGCGACTCGCTTATCAAGGCTTTTCCACATGATCTGCTCAATCAGCCACATCACATCAGAAAACCGGGTGGCTATCAGCTCATTGGTGTAGTTTGCTACCGGAGCGGATTCTTCCATGATGGTCTTATAAATCTCCGCAGGAATGACCCAAAGCTCGGTATCTTTCTCGGCCTCGATGGTCACCTCAAACTGAATGGAGCGCATCATGCACGACGCTGAAAACAGGCACATATCCATATCAAACAGGCGGTAAATCGTGATCTCCCGCCCTTCCTCGGAAAGGATGTAGGCGCGAAGCTGTCCGGATTTGACCAACAGCAGTCCGGTACAGTCCATACTGCCATTGTGGATAACCGTTCCCTTTTTTACCTGTCTGGTAATAAGTCCGCTCAAGATGCGATTTCTCTGTATTGTATTCAGTTTATCCCACACCGGAAAGAAAGATTCAAAGCTCATGGTATCCCCCCTAATCAACTATAGCATACTACATTTTTTGGCATATGTCAATTATGTAATTGACATATGCCAAAAATAATGCTATAATAGCCGCAAAGGTACTCCACAGTACTTGTAAGGAGGTAAACACTGTGCCGAGGCCGAAAAAATGCAGAAAAGTATGCCAAATGCCAACAACGAAAGAATTCCAGCCTATCGGAGATACTTCCTGCAAAGCTTCCGTGATTCTGACCGTGGATGAATATGAGGCGATCCGTCTGATTGACAAGCAGGGCTTTTCTCAGGAGGAATGCAGCAATTATATGCAGGTGGCCAGAACCACTGTACAGTTGATTTACAATTCCGCAAGAAAGAAGCTGGCAGATGCTCTGGTAGATGGACTTTCCATCCGAATCGAGGGTGGAGATTTTCAGCTTTGTGATGGAAATGAAGACTATTGCGGCTGCGGCGGATGCAGGCGGCACCGCAGGGGCTGTGTACAACAAAACATTATGGAGGATAGAAAAATGAGAATTGCAATTCCTTTGGATGAAAACAAACAGGATGTCTGTATCGTTCTGGCCCGTGCGCCGTATTTCCTGTTTTGGGAAGACGGTAAGGATACCATTTTAGAGAATCCGGCAGCACAGGCTCATGGCGGTGCCGGAATCCAGGCAGCACAGTTCCTTGTGGATAACGGTGTGAATGTATTGATCACGGTCCGTTGCGGACAAAACGCAGCAGACGTATTCAAGGCAGCAGGTATGAAAATTTATAAATCCGCAAACAAAGCCGCAGTGGATGATCTGACCGCTTTTGAGGATGGCAAACTCAGTGAACTGACCGAATTTCACGGCGGCTTCCATGGTGGAAGATGAAGATCGCCTGTTTAAGCGGCAAGGGCGGTGCGGGTAAAACACTTGTTGCGGTAAATCTGATTGCAGCGGCCGCAGAGGGGACTTACATCGACTGTGATGTGGAGGAACCCAACGGGCGTCTCTTTTTGAAGCCGGAAAAGACGCAGACAGAAATCGTTAGTACGCTGCTGCCGGAGTTCGATGCAGAAAAATGTACCGGCTGCAAGCAGTGTGTGGAATTCTGCCGTTTCCATGCCTTAATGTATATCAAAGAAAAACCAATGGTATTCTCCGAGGTCTGTCACAGCTGCGGCGGCTGTATGCTGGTGTGCCCGGAGCGTGCCATAACAGAGCAGCCGAAAGCGATTGGCGCACTTGAAGTGGGAAAGCGCGGAAATATCAAGGTCGTGACCGGAATTTTGAACCCCGGCGAGGCGACCGGCGTTCCGGTGATCCGTGAGGCGCTCAGACAGGCGGATGGACTTGCCGTTATCGACTGTCCGCCCGGCAGCTCCTGCTCTGTGATGGAGAGCGTGACGGATGCGGATTACTGCCTGTTGGTAGCAGAGCCTACTGCCTTTGGATTTCACAACTTCCAAATGGTTCACGAATTGGTGACGCTGCTGGGAAAAAAGTGCGGTGTGGTCATCAACAAACAGGACACACCCTATGAACCGTTGGAACAATTTTGCAAGGAAAAGGATCTGCCAGTCCTTGCAAGGATTCCCTATGACCTTCGAATTGCGGCGCTGTCAGCGGACGGGCAGATCGCGGCAGCAACAGACGAGAAGATGCGCTGTTTGTTCGAGGAGCTGCTTTGCAAGATCGGAGGTGCAGTATGAAACGACTTCTGATCCTCAGCGGCAAGGGCGGCACCGGCAAGACAACAACAGCGGCAGCCTTTATCCGTTTTTCCCAGACAAAGGCCATTGCGGACTGTGATGTGGATGCACCCAATCTGCATCTGGTGTATGAGCAGACGGTTAAGCCCACCGTTTCTGATTTTTACGGGGGCGACAAGGCGGTGATCGACCCGGAAAAATGCATTAGCTGCGGTGCTTGTCAAAGCCATTGCCGGTTTGATGCCATTGAAAAAGCAACCACCGGTTATGCCGTCAATGAATATGCCTGCGAGGGCTGCGGTGTCTGTGCCTATGTCTGTCCACAAAAGGCAGTTGCGCTGCATACCGATATGGCGGGCCGCAAGGAGTTGTATCTGGACGATGGCGTATTTTCCACGGCAACGCTGAAAATGGGCCGAGGCAATTCCGGAAAGCTGGTCACTGATGTAAAAATGGCAATGCTGAAAAATGCTCCGGAAACACCCCTTGCCATTATTGACGGGTCCCTGTCCGGTATCAGTGACCTAAAGCGACTGATTAAAACCGCCGAGACCTTTCAGGCGAAGCTGGCAGTCTGCGTCAACAAATGGGATATCAGTCCAGAGAACACCAAGGCGATACGGGCCTTCTGTGAAGATGAGGGCATTCTCTTTGCAGGAAAAATCCCCTATGATAAGAGCGCATCCAGAGCCATCAACGAAGGAATATCCATTGCGGACATCGATTGTCCTGCCCGGGATGCTTTGAAAGAAATCTATGAAGCAGTTTGCAAACTGCTGGAATTATGAAGGGAGCAGATTATTATGAAAATCGCAGTAGCAGCTATGGGAACTCAGGTGGCCGGACATTTTGGCCATTGTGAAAACTTCATCTTCTTTGACACCGCCGACGACAAGATCGTTGCAGTCAATTCCGTTCCCAATCCCGGTCATCGCCCCGGCTTCCTGCCCAACTTTTTGGCAGACAACGGCACACAGGTCATTATCTCCGGCGGCATGGGCGGCGGTGCTGTAGACATTTTCAACGAGCGTGGCGTGGAGGTCATTGTCGGTGTCCAGGGCGAAGCTCAGACGGCGGTGGAAACCTATCTCCGTGGCGAGCTGATCTCCACCGGTTCCATCTGCCATCAGCATGAACACGCTCACGAGTGTGGTGAACACAACTAAATCGGTGATGTCATCACGGAAGAAACACTCCGGATGATATATCATAGAACACAAGGA
>SFGJ01000033.1 GCA_004557655.1 Clostridiales bacterium
GCGCATACCGCCTTTTCTTGTTATCCAGCCCTCCGGCTGTATCGGTTGAGCAAAAGTCAGCGTGGGAATGGTGTGGTATCTTTATCTAAGTGAATCCCCGGTCTCCCACTTGGAGATGGTCTGCCGGGTAAGGCCCATCTTCTCCGCCAGCTCCTCCTGGGATAGCCCCGCCTTCTTGCGCGATTTGGATAGATTGTCTCCGAAAGTCTTATCGGCCATATTGAAATTCTCCCCCTTTACAGATGCATTGTAATCGTGTTGTCAGCCCAAAGCATCTACGACTCCATGCTTCCGGTGGTCGTAATCGTATAGGTATATGTATAGGTTAATCCCAGCCCCGTCGTAGCATTTGCCGAAATCACAAAAGAGGAGGAGGCAGAGCCGGTAACAGAAGTCCTTGTATAGGTGTGTGTATATTTTGACCCTATTTCCATTGCACCGCTCTTGGTCGGTGTAACATATACTGTCCCTACGGACCAGGTGCCTGCGGTCATATTCTCATCTTCCACATTAAACAGTACAATACCAGTATTTCGCCCCTGCACTGTGCTATGCTTGCTATCCCCCGATGAACTATAGTAGTTCGCCCGGGCGCTGTCCCACTCTATGCTTATATAATCTACTGTTCCCGGTGAAGTCTCCGTTTTATTGCAATCCAATCTCCATTGCAAGAGGTAGTTTGAAGAATTACCTCTTTTTATGCTATACACGACCAATTCATAATTGCTCGGCAGTGTCGACATCAGACTTACGCCTTCATCTGCATTGGAACTATACTCCACTTTCGTTGGTTCACCTATCAAGGTGGCATCCAACTCCGCAAGTGCATCCTTTGTCCCCTCCGGGTCAAAGTCATAGCCCCTCATTGCCTCCGCAACCGCCATGTTAAAATCTTCATCATTCATTTCTTGGCTTTCTGCCGCCATCGCAGGCATGATGCAAGACAATGACATGAGTACTCCCAAAAACGCTGTCGCCATTCTCTTTTTCATGTTTCTACCTCCTTTTTGTGTTGAACGGTGTCTTGGGGTAGATAAAGAGTAGCAATTTTTCCCGTTGCACACCACCGCCGGGGCGTTGCATTTGTGCAATGGAGCGTTGCAGGGGGTATTTTTTCTCAGTTTTCCTTGAACACGTCCCAGTTTTTGGCGAAATATTCCACGCCGGAATATACCGTGGTCACCAGGATGACCCCCTGGCAGACATAATTGAGCACCTGGGGAATGCCGAAGAGCATCAGGCAGATGCAGACCATGGTGCTGGCGGTCTTCACCTTGCCGGACCACCCGGCGGCAATGACCCGGCCCTTTTCTACGGCGATGAGCCGCATACCGCTCACGGCAAACTCACGCACCAGCACTACCGCCAGGTTCCAGCCGTAAAACTCCCCGGACTGCACAAAGCAGCACAGGGCCGCCATCACCAGACATTTGTCCGCCAAGGGGTCTGCGAATTTTCCGAAGTCGGACACCTGATTATAGTGGCGGGCAATGTAGCCATCCAGCAGATCCGTCAGGCACGCCACGGCGTAGATCCCCAGCGCCACATACCGACTGCCGGGAAAGCCCCAGTAAAATACCACCAGAAACACCGGGATCAAAAAGACCCGCAGCAGTGTCAGCTTGTTGGCTGTATTCATAGACATGATCTCATTCCTCCTCTGTCACTTCTCCGGTAAGGTCGCCGTCCATAATGCCTGTGACGCGCACGGGTACGAATTCGCCCGGCTGCACATCCCTTTCGGCTGTGAAATAAATATTTCCGTCGATGCCGGGACTTTCCGCCCAGCTGCGGCCCACATAGGCCATAGCCTGCGTATCGAATCCGTCGCACAGCACCTCGGTGACGCTGCCCAAACGGCTTTCGTTGAACTGATCCATCACCTGCTCCTGCACCTGCATGATCAGCTCCGCCCGATTCCGTGCCTCGTCTGTGTCCACGCGGTTGCGCATTTCAGCCGCCGGCGTCCCCTCCTCCGGGGAGTAGGCGAACGCCCCCGCCCGGGGGATCTTCTCCTCCTGCAGAAAATCGCACAGCTCCTCAAAGGCCGTCTCGTCCTCATAGGGCAGGCCCGTGATGATGCTGGTACGCAGCACCAGACCGGGTATGCGGCTGCGGAGCCTGGCAAAGAGTGCCCGCAGTCCCGCCTTGGTCTCCCGGCGGCGCATGGCCTGCAGCACCGCATCGTTGCAGTGCTGGATGGGGATGTCCATGTATTTGCAGATCTTCGGCTCAGCGGCAATGGTGTCTATCAGCTCGTCGGTGATGCAGTCGGGATACAGGTAGTGCAGCCGGATCCAGTGGAAGTCCAGCTTGCACAGCTCGCGCAGCAGCTCCGGCAGCTTCTTCTCCCTATAAATATCCACGCCGTAGCGGGTGATGTCCTGGGCGATGACGATGCACTCCTTCACGCCGCCCTCAGCCAGCGCCCTGGCCTCGGAGAGAATATCCTCCATGCGGCGGCTGCGGTACTTGCCCCGCAGGGAGGGAATGACACAGTAGGCGCAGCGGTTGCTGCACCCCTCGGCAATGCGGAGGTAGGCGTAGTGCATGGGGGTGGAAATGACCCGGGGCAGCTCCTCCACAGGGCCGTTAATATCGGCAAAGCGGCTGTATTCCTGTCCGGCGGCCACCTTCTCCACAGCGGAAACGATGTCTCCGTAGCTGCCGGTGCCCATGATGCCGTCCACCTCCGGCAGCTCCTTTAGAAGCTCCGCCTGATAGCGCTGGCTCAGGCAGCCGGTGACCAGGATTCTGCCCACCTCCCCCGCCGCCTTCAGCTCCGCGACGGACAAAATGGTGTCTATGGCCTCCAGCTTGGCGCTGTCAATGAAGCCGCAGGTGTTCACCACCACCACATCGCTGCCGGCGCAGTCCTCCTGCACCGTCATACCGGATTGCAGGCACAGGGCCATCATCTGCTCGGTATTCACCCGGTTTTTGTCACATCCAAGGGATATAAACGATACGATCACGGTACTTTTCCTCTTATTTCTGGGTTTCTTCCTCCAACCGGCGCAGAGCCGGCGCGATCTCCTGCCACGAAAAGCCGCGGCGCTGCAGAGCGGCGGACAGCTTGCGCAGCAGGTCATTGTCTACGGTTTTATTACGGCATCTGCCGCGGATGAACCGCTCCACGGTCTCCTCAGCCGGAGGCATCCGGGAAAGCAAGCCCTCCCATAGCTCCCGGGGCACGCCCCGGCGGTGCAGCTCCTGGCGAATGCGCCCCGAGCCGTACCCGGCGGCACTGTAATGGCGGACAATGGCCTGCCCGTAGGCCTCCTCGTCCACGGCGCCCAGTTCCTCCAGCCATTGGGCGGTCTCCTCCGCCGCGCTTCGGTCACCGCCCCGGCGGGTGAGATGCTCCACCACCTGCTTTTTCGACAGCATCCGGTTGCCGGTGAGTTGGGCGCCAAGGGCCTTCATCTCGGACTTCGCGGCAGATTTTTTGATCTCCGCCGCCACGCTGTCAGACAGCTCCATCCCCGGCCGCAGACCGTAGCGCAGCAGCTCGCTCTGTGTTATTTTCAGCAGTTCGCCGCCCTCCAAAAACACCAATACGCGGTCTTTTTTATGCGCAGACGGCTCCATGCGCTCAATCCGCATCGTCGAAATCGTCCGCCGACACATCCACCGCCCGGCCGGCGGCACGGGCCGCCACCTTGGACTGGTTGCTCATGAGCTTGTGGAAATTCTTGCGGATGCTCTCCTCCAGCGCGTCGCACTCGTCGGGATGATCCACCAGATACTGCTTGGCGGCGTCCCGGCCCTGGCCCATGCGCACCTCGCCCATGCTGAACCAGGAGCCGCTCTTCTGCACCAGATCCAGTTTCACGCCAAGATCCAGGATTTCGCCTGTGCGGCTGATGCCCTCGCCGTACATGATGTCAAACTCCGCCTCACGGAAGGGAGGCGCCACCTTGTTCTTCACCACCTTGGCCCGGGTGCGGTTGCCGATCATCTCCCCGTTGGCCTTCAGGGTCTCCACCCGGCGCACATCAATGCGCACGGAGGCGTAGAACTTCAACGCCCGGCCGCCGGTGGTAACCTCGGGATTGCCGTACATCACGCCCACCTTCTCGCGGAGCTGGTTAATGAAAACGACCACGGTGTTGGTCTTGGCGATGACGCCGGTGAGCTTGCGCAGCGCCTGGCTCATGAGCCGGGCGTGGAGACCCACAAAGCTGTCGCCCATTTCGCCCTCGATCTCCGCCCGGGGCACCAACGCCGCCACGGAGTCCACCACCACCACGTCGATGGCGCCGGAGCGCACCAGTGCCTCGGTGATCTCCAGTGCCTGCTCGCCGGTGTCCGGCTGGGAGATGAGCATATCCTCGATTTTCACGCCCAGGGCCCGGGCATAGGTGGGATCCAGTGCGTGCTCGGCGTCCACGAAGGCCACCTCACCGCCCTTCTTCTGTGCCTGGGCCAGAATGTGCAGAGCCAGGGTGGTCTTGCCGGAGGATTCCGGGCCGTAGATCTCAATAATGCGTCCCTTGGGTACGCCGCCGATGCCCAGGGCCACATCCAGCGCCAGAGAGCCGGTGGGGATGGCCTCCACATTGGTCTCGGAGTTGTCCCCGTAGCGCATGATGGATCCCTTTCCATACAGCTTCTCGATCTGCTGCATAGCGGTCTCCAACGCCTTTTTCTTATCGGAATTGCCCGCCGGCGCGGGGGCCATTGTTTCCTTCTTCGCTGCCATGATCCATTCCTCCTGTTATATGTACAATAGTATTATTTGCTATAAACTTCGTCGTACAATCTGCCGTATACCACCCGGGGGATGCCCGCCGGATCCGCCGCGACCTCCAGATCCCCGAAGCCGAAGCCCCGCATGAGACGCAGCACATCGTCCGCCTGACCGATGCCCACCTCGAAAAACAGCATCCCGCCGGTGTGCAGAGCCTTGGGCCACAGGCTGCTGACGGCGCGGTAAAAGTCCAGTCCGTCCTCGCCGCCGTCCAGGGCGCTGTGCGGTTCAAAGTCCTTTACAGATGTATCCAGCCCTCCAATGTCCCCGGTGGGTATGTAGGGGGGGTTGCACAGAATGAAGTCGTAGGTCCCCAGCCGGTTGGGCGGGGCTTCCATGGCGTTCACCAGCAGGGGCGCCACCCGGTCGGATAATTCATTGCGGCGGATATTCTGGCGGCAGATGCGCAGAGCCCCCTCAGAGATATCTCCCAGGGTCACCCGGCAGTCCGGCACCTGGCTGGCCACCGCCAGACCGATGCACCCGGACCCGGCGCACAGATCCAGCACCCGGCTCCCCAGCTGCTGCCGCAGAAAAGGCAGGGCACAGTCCACCAGTGTCTCCGTATCCGCCCGGGGGATCAGCACCTGCCGGTCAATGTCCAGGGGCAGGCCGTAAAACTCCCACTCTCCGATGAGATACGCCACAGGTTCCCCGGCCAAATGCCGCCGCACCAGCTCCCGGGCCTGTTCCTCCACCGCGGGGGGTACATAGAGCTGCCCATCCCGGGAAAGCTGCTGGCGGGTCTTGCCGGAGGCAAAGCACACCAGCTCCCGGGCCTCCAGCGTAGCCGCCTGCACCCCCGCCATGCGGAGCTGTTGGCGAATATCCATATACAGATTGTTATATGTTGTAGCCATAATACGATTTGTTGTCACTTTCTGTGGAAGTTTGAGGAATCAAGTCTGGTTCCGCCCGGCAGAATACTTCAAAAGATTTTCGCCGGGGTTCTTACCACTTGTCCTTGCCCTGCTCCTGCGGCAGCACCAGCTTCAGCGATTCGATGGCCACCTCCAGCATGGAATCGTCCGGCTCAAAGGTGGTGAAATTTTGCAGCCACATACCCGGGGCCGACAGGACCCGGGTGACCGCGTTATCGTGGCGACCCACAAAGCGGTTGAACTCATAGGTCAGTCCCACAATCGGGATCAGCATCAGCAGATGCACCCCGATGCGCACCCACAGATTCTGCCACTCCACCTGGGTAAAAGCGATGGAGGAGAACAGAATGGACACCACGATCACCACGAACAAAAAGCTGGTGCCGCAACGGGGATGATGCCGGGGTTGGACACGGGCGTTTTCCACCGTCAGGGGCAGGCCCGCCTCGTAGCAGAAAATGGTCTTGTGCTCCGCGCCGTGGTACTGAAATATCCGGTGCACATCCTTCTGCCTGGAGCAGAGGAACAGGTAAGCGAAGAAGATCAGGATCTTGATGACGCCCTCGATGAGGTTGTGGAGCAATGCGCTTTCGGCGTGGAACAGTCCCGCCACAAAGGTGGGCAGGAACATAAACAGCCCCAGAGACAGTGCCAAAGACAGCACAAGGGAGAAAATGGTGATAGTGCTCTGGAGTTTTTCCGCCGGGACATGCTTCTCCAGCCACAGGTCGAACTTGGAGGGTTTGGTCACCTCCTCATCGGGGAAATAGTCTGCCGAGAACATCAGGGCCTTGATGCCCTTGACCATGGAATCCAGAAAGGTCACCACGCCCCGGATGACGGGCAGACCCAGCACCGGGTATTTGTCCCGCACCAGCTTCAGCTCCTCCACCTTGGTCACCAGTCCCTCCGGCGCACGGACCACGATGGCCTGCTTCTCCGGTCCGCGCATGAGGATGCCCTCAATGAGTGCCTGCCCGCCGATGGAAGTGCGGAAAGCCTGTTTTTTCTCGTTTTTAGCCATGAATTTATTATCCTCTCTGCTTCCCCGTCAGTATAGCACACCGAAACGAGTAATGCAACATATGTTCTATTTTTTATTCTTCCTCCCGGGAGATGGGCAGCCGGATAGTCACCACGGTGCCGCCGCCCTCGGCGTTGGCGATGTCAAAGGTTCCCTCATGGAGGCGGACGATCTCATCACACACTGCAAGGCCGATGCCGCTGCCCCGGGCCTTGGAGCTGCCCTTATAGAATTTCTGCTTCACATAGGGAAGCTCCGCCTCCGGGATGCCGGGGCCGAAGTCCCGCACCCGCACCGCGTAGCAGTCTTCCTCCCGCTCCATGGATACCACGATGCGCTTGCCGGAGCCGCCGTGCTTGGCGGCATTGTCCAGCACATTGCACAGCACCTGCTTCAGCCGCTCCGGGTCGCCGGTGATGGGCTGATCGAGCATCTCCCCGGCGTTTACATACTCCAGGTCAATGCCATCCTGATGGAACAGCTCACGGTATGTATAGATGGCATCCTCCACCTCGGCCTGCAAGTCCATCTGCTCCACCCGCAGGGTAAAGCGGCCGTCTTCGATCTTAGAGAACTCCAGCAGCTCCTCCACCATATTGGTAAGCCTGCGGGATTCACGGAGGATGATCCGCACGCCCCGGCGCAGCTGCTCGGTGTCGCCGCTGTCATCAGCCAGCAGGGTCTCGCCCCAGCCGTTGATAGCCGTCAGCGGGGTGCGCAGCTCATGGGACACGGAGGAAATAAACTCCGTCTGCATCTTTTCACTCTGGCTGATCTGCTGGGACATCTGGTTGATATTGTCCACCAGCTCCCCCATCTCGTCGTCAAACCTGTTGGGGATCTGGATACCGTAGCTGCCGCCGGAAATGCGCTTAGCCGCCTCCGTCACCTCTGCCACCGGCAGGGCAACCTTGCGCATGAAGGCCAGATTCACCCCCAGCACCACGCCGCTGATCACCACTGCGATGCCCATAATGACCAGGGTCAGCAGCAGCACCTGCTTATCCAGTGCGCGGGTAGCCGTGACCAAACGCATAACGCCCACCACGCTGCCGTCAAACTGCAAGGGAGCCGACACCGCCAGAATATTCTCTCCGGTGAGGGGATCCTTGCCGGAATACGTTTCCATCCTGCCGCCGTCCAAGGAACGGCGGATCTCCGGAGTCTCCGGTGTCAGGCCGATGATCTGGCCGCGGCTGGAGATGTCGATGCGGCCGCTTTTGTCCAGAAACTGCAGCTCAATGGTATCCGCCGATTCAAAATTGTCGGCAAAGCGCACGGCGCTGCGGTAATACTCGGTGTAACTGACCATGACATAGGTGTTGAAGTAGCTCACGCCGGCCCGGGCCTTGCTCTCCAGGGCGGAGCGGGCATTGCTGTAATAGTTGGCCATCAGGATCACTGAGGTCATGGCGGCGATGAACAGCAGAATGATGATCACCGGGAAAACGCTGCCCATGATCCAGCGGCGGCGCATACCCACCACCCGCCGCTTTCTCCTGGGAGCGGACTTGCCCGCTTCCTCAAATCTCTCCTGCATCATGCTTCCCACTTATAGCCGTATCCCCAGACCGTGGTGATATAGGCGGGGTTGGTGGCGTTGTCCTCGATTTTCAGGCGCAGACGGCGGATGTTCACATCCACGATCTTCAGCTCGCCGAAATAGTCCCGGCCCCATACCAGGTCCAGGATCTCCTCCCGGGACAGGGCCTTACCCGGGTTCTCCATAAACATCTTCATGATGGCATATTCCATCTGGGTCAGCTTAATGCGCTGGCCGTCCTTTTCCAGGGTGCGGTTGCGGGTGTTGAGCACAAAAGGCGGCTGGTTGATCCGGTCCGCCGTCTCGTCGGCCACGCCGGAGCGGCGCATGAGCGCGTCCACCCGGGCCGTCAGCTCCGCCGGAGAGAAGGGCTTTGTCACATAGTCGTCGGCCCCGGTCATAAGCCCCGTGACCTTGTCCATTTCCTGAGAGCGGGCCGTGAGCATGATGATACCAATGCGCAGATTGGTGGCCCGGATGCGGCGGCAGACCTCGAATCCGTCAATGCCCGGCAGCATGATGTCCAGCAGTGCCACACGGGTGTCGGGATTCTCCTGGAGCTTTTCCAGTGCCTCCTCGCCGCTCTCGGCCTCAATGACGTCATAGCCCGCGCGGCGCAGATTGATGACAATGAAGCTGCGGATGCTGCTCTCATCCTCCAAAACCAAAACCTTTTTCATTGCGTTGCCTCCCCTCTCAATTCCCGGCGGTCCAGGCCGCGGAGATCAGATAAAAGTGACTGTTGACCCACTCGTTGCTGATGCCTATCTCGTCGCCGGCGTCGGTAATGCGCATGGCATAGGCCACATTGGCCCGCTGCATCAGTAGTGTGCGTCCGTTGCTCTGGGCATCCTGTTTGCGGTCCTCGCCGCTGAAGCTGTACAGGTACAGTACCGTTTCGCCGTTCACCTTCAGTGTCACGCAGGTGCCCTTGTCCGTGGTTTCCAGACGGGTTCCGCTCATTTTGCCGTGCCAGTTATCGTTGAGGACCAGATACCAGCTATCCGGCAGGTTGTGGTAGGTGTCCATGACCCAGGCGCTGTTGCCCCGGTCGTCAAACCGGAACCAGGAGAACACCTTACCCGGCAGGCGGGAGTATCCGTCCACGGGATAGGGAATCTCAATGATGCCGTCGTTGTTGATGTCCTGGGGGCGAAGCTGGCCGAAGGGATACTGCACCTCTGTAATGCCGGTGTTGCGGTCGGCCCCCACCGTGGCCAGTTGGCCGCCGCGGCTGATCAGAATGTCGGTCATGGCAATATTCCCGGCGCCAATACCGGTAACAAAGGCGGCCTTCTTCTGGCTGTCCAGCTTGCCGCAGACAATGCTGCCCTGCGCCAGCTCCGCCGCCGTGTAGCTGAGGCGGCAGGCGCCACCCACGGCCATCTCGCCGTTCTGCCAGCGATAGTGCTCCGCCAGACAGCCGCCCTCCGGATCTGTCCGCAGGAGGAGCAGGTCAAACAGGCCATTGCTGTCCAGATCGTCCACCACATAGCGGACATAACCGCTCTGCATCATCACCTCGGCAGGGCCGGATTTGAGACTGTATACGGCCACGGTCTGCACCTGCGTGCTGACCCGCCAGCCCACAGCCACCTCCAGCCAGCCATCCCCGTTAAAGTCCCGGTAAGAGACGGAGTCGATGGAGGTGCCGCCGGATTCAATAGCACTGTATAGGGAGAACGTCCCCTCTTTCTCCCGGAAAATCAGGATCTTCAGAGGCTTTTCATCCGCCGTGCGGCGGAAAAAGGCCACCGCTTCCTTCTCCCCGTCGCCGTCCATATCGACCATCTGCAGGGACTGGATATTGTTTCCGCCGGCGGGCGCCACATATTCGTATCCGTCTTCCAGGAATGTATTGAGCATATCGGACAGACCCATATACTCCACCGGCACCTTGGGCAGGGTAAACAGGTTTTCCACTGAGGTCTCCAGAGAGCAGCCGCACAAGTCCAGCACCAGCGCAAGTCCGGCCAGCAGGATCGGTATTCTCTTCACGGTGGGCTTCACGGCCATCCCTCCCCATTTTCATTCTTATTCAGAATATAGTATACCACACCGTTCCGGCTTTGGGTAGTCTTTGTTTTTCATTTCTCCGGGGCAAAAACAGCGGCAGGCGTGAATTTTCCTCTTGAAATACACCGGAAAGTGCGCTATAATAGCAAAGCACCTGCCGGTGTGATGGAATTGGTAGACGTAGTGGACTCAAAATCCACCGCTGGCGACAGCGTGCCGGTTCGAGTCCGGCCACCGGCACCATATCGAGTGTTCATAACCAACCTGAGAGTTGGATGTGGACACTCGATTTCTTTTTGCCTACATTTTGTATCTTCTTGTATGTATGAGCAGGGATTATTTTCGGGTTTCCTCCCGGTAATTGTGCCGTCTTGCAAGCCTCGGCAGTTCCAGATATTTAGATACAAGCGTAGGCAATGACTATCAGAACAAAGACCTGATTGCCGACTTTAGCTGGTGGGTGGAGGAAACAGAAAATCTTGATTCTCCGCAGGCGGGCGATTCATTCAATCTATATTTATGGCTGTGCATTGCTTCAGGCTCATTGTTACTGCTGATTTTTCTTTGGAGGAAGCGCAAAAAGGAGGACACGGCCGATGAGCGATAACAGTAAAACCGCAAAGAAACTGACCGGCAGCATTATCGCCGTGATTGTTTTGGCTATCTGCCTGTGCATCACCACCTTTGCTCTCGTGTGGGCTACGGTTTCGGTTGATAATAACCTCTTTCATACCGGCAAAGTTAAAATAAATCTGAATGACGGTAAGCCGGTTATAGAGGAGCACGAATTTCTGTTTGAACCGGGTATGACGGTTAAAAAAGACTTCTTTATTGAGAACCAAAGCACATGGGATGTTTATTACAAGCTGTATTTTGACAATGTCGCAGGCGGCCTTGCCGATGTACTTCAAATCACTGTCAAGGACGGAGAGAAAACCTTGTATAAAGGCACGGCGGCAGAGCTTAAGCGCGAGGCTGTGGGAGCATCGGAGGATATACTCCGACTTAATGAACGGCGGGAATTAACCGTTTATTTCTACTTTCCCGAAGAAGCAGGAAACAGTGCACAGAATCTGACATTGACATTTGATATGTGCGCAGACGCGGTACAAGCCAAGAACAACCCAAACAAGTTGTTTGACTAAGGAGTGAAACATGAAAACTGGTAAAATAAGGAAATTTTCGGAGGGGAGGGTGCGCCTATGAGCAATACAGAAAAGGAAAACCCCGACAGTATTAAATCCGAAAAATGTATCTTATGCGGTAAGGATACCTATATCCCTTTTAATGAGCCCATAGACAAACGCAAGTATTACATAAGAGGCAGTGGGCAACTTTGCGGTAATTGTTATTATGCCTTGTATCCTTATGTTTTGGGTAAATACGAAACCAATATCCCGAAGGTCGGCAGATTCTTTATGTTTTTGAAGACCACGCCCGGATATATAGTATGTATTCTAATTCCCTTTCTTTTGCTTATTTTGCTTCAGGGAATCAACTGTATAAGGCTCTTCCGCCGCTATAAGCTTGAACAGATGGCGGAAATGAAGGAGGAGCGCGCAAAGATAGAAGAGGAGCGTGCCGAAAGTCAGAAAATGATGGCGGAGCTGCTTGCGCTCAAAGCACAGCTTGCAGGGCAACAGACGGATACGGCTGTGAATGAGTCCGACCAAACGGGAGACGTTTCGGAAAATCAATAATTCGATTTTTAGGCTGTTACCTCGATTTTTGTATGATGTAAACGACGAAATGCCGATTACATAGTGTTATTTCAAGTGAAAAAATAAATTTTTGGAGGAAAAGACAATGAATAACACAAAGACAATGAAGCGCACGCTGTTGTCTTCCGTTATGGCAATGCTTATTTGCGTTGCAATGCTTATCGGAACGACATTTGCGTGGTTCACCGACTCCGCAAGTACAGCGGTAAACAAGATTCAGGCAGGTACGCTTGATATTGAACTTCAGTATCAAAAAGCAAACGGCACTTGGGAAGATGCCGAAGGCAAAACCCTTGATTTCAAAAAGCCTTCCGGTCACGAAAATGAGAGTATTCTTTGGGAACCCGGTTGTACTTATGAACTTCCGGCAATCCGCATCTTAAACAAAGGAAATCTTGCCCTTAAGTATAAGCTTGCAATTACCGGCATAAAGGGAGATGCCAAGCTTAATGAAGCAATTGTATGGACTAACGGTACAGACGAATTATTATCACAGTATGAAGGAACAATGATTCCCGGTCAGAACGATAATGTAACCGAATCTATTGTTATCAAAGGTCACATGAAAGAAGAAGCCGGCAACGAGTATCAGGGCCTGTCCATCGACGGCATCGGCATCACCGTTGTTGCCACGCAGGATACTGTTGAGAGCGACAGCTTCGGCAATGATTATGATGCAAATGCGGAGTATCTTTATGATGCAAATGCGGGGTCTCATGTCCGGGTAAGCAGCGTCTCCGATATCAAAGACGCGCTGGCTAATGGAGGCGGCAACATCGTCTTGGCAAGCGATGTCACCGTTGACGACCCCTATCTGCATATAGGGAAGGACGCTTCCATCAACTTCAACGGCAACACCCTGAGGGGCTCTATTATAAGCAGCGGCAACATCGGCGATCCTCCCAACAATCTCGTGCTGAGCGACCCCAATAACAACGGCGAATACAGCATCGACAGTGAAATCTACGGGATAGAAAACGGCAATGGGCAGGCTGCGGCTATCATAGCGACCCATACCACCGTCACCATCGAGAGCGGCAAGTATACCAACG
>SFGJ01000010.1 GCA_004557655.1 Clostridiales bacterium
GCTTTATCGGCTGGCTGTTGTCCGGTATTTTCGGAAAGGGGTGCAGCGGTTCATGCAATACGCAGTAGCTTTCCTGGAGGGCATTATCACCTTCATATCCCCTTGTCTGCTTCCTATGCTGCCGATCTATATTTCCTACTTTGCCGGAGGCGGTGAAAGAACCCCCGGCAAGACCCTGAAAGGGGCACTGGGATTTGTTACCGGCTTCACGGTTGTATTTGTAACCCTCGGTGCGCTGGCAGGAACGGTCGGCAGTGTTCTCCGGGAATATCAGACGGCAGTCAACATTGTTTCCGGTTTGATCGTCATTGCCTTTGGACTGAATTTCCTGGGTGTGTTTAAGCTGAATCTGTTCAGAGGAAGTCACCGCTCTGTAAATACCGATAATATGGGGTTCTTCTCTGCACTTCTGTTCGGCGTGATCTTCTCCATCGGATGGACACCCTGCGTTGGAGCCTTCCTCGGATCTGCACTGATGCTTGCTTCCCAACAGGCACATGTGGTTGAAGGAATGCTGATGCTGCTTGCCTACTCTCTGGGCTTGGGGATTCCCTTTGTCTTTAGTGCTGTGCTGATCGATTATCTGAAAAGTGCATTCAACTGGATCAAGAAAAATTACAAAACCATCAATGCCGTCAGCGGTATCCTGCTTGTTCTGATTGGCGTTCTGATGGCAACCGGAACCATGGGAAAGCTGCTTGGCCTGTTGGGATAAGGAGGCAACATGAAAAATAAGAAAACATTCTTCATCATTGCGTTGGTCTTTGTTCTGCTGATTGGAGGAGCTACAGTGCTTTACCGACAGCTTGGAAAGAACATTGCCGCGGAACAGCTGGCAACGCAAAGTACAAACCAGTCAGACGAGAGTGCTGCAGGTGAAACAGAGCAGAAAATCAAAGCACCGGATTTCACCGTATACGATGCTGATGGAAACGAAGTGCATCTTGCTGATTATATCGGGAAACCCATTGTTCTCAATTTCTGGGCAAGCTGGTGCGGCCCGTGTCAAAGCGAAATGCCGGACTTCCATGAGAAGTATCTGGAACTGGGAGATGATGTTCATTTCCTGATGATCAACATGACAGATGGCGCCAGGGAAACAGTGGAATCTGCGTCTGCTTTTATTGCAAAAAACGGATACGCATTCCCGGTGTTCTATGACACAAAATCGGATGCTGCCTCAATCTACGGTGCTTACTCCCTGCCTACTACATTCTTCATCGATGCTGATGGCTATGCCATCGCCCAGGCAACCGGAGCGATTGATGCAGAAACGCTGCAACGAGGGCTTGATATGATCAAGTGAAAGAAAACTTCGTCACAATATGGAACTGCTATTGACACAGGCCGAATTTGTGGCAGTCATAGAATCCATGGTGAAGTAAATACAACAAGCAAGAGGCTCTCTCCGTGGTGGTGGGAGCCTCTCTTCATGCCTGGCGAAAATCTTTATATTGAAAAACTCGGCATTATCTTGATTTTTCGGTCGATTTTGCGTATAATATTATTATTAGGGTGACAACCACCCGAAACAACTGTGTTGACCCTCCCATGGTGATTTATCACCACTGATAAGATTTTGATAAGCATCCATCGTACAGCTATAATAATATGGGCAATCAAAATAATCAGAATAGCAGGCGCAATATCTTCTAAACAAAATTGTTTAATTTGCAAGTCCCTGCAACGAGGGTGAATGTGAACTTGGACAGGTCCAGGCCCACATCCGTCTCCGCTACCGCGCTCACAGGCAGCAGCGACAGGGCCAGCACCAGCGCCAGCAGCAGAGATAAGATTCGTTTTTTCATCTCTTTTTTCCTTTCATGTGTTTGTTATATTTGTGAGTGCCCGGGGGCGCTTGCACACGGGGCGGGGCGCGGGGTAGGATATTACCGGATTGCCACGGGCGTGGTGCGCCCTCGCAATGACAGAACTTGAAAGTTTTCCGTGTCATTCCGAGCCAGTGCGCACACTGGTGTGGGAATCCGTTTTTCCTTGGAAAGCGGGGCGGAGGGGTCTGCCGTCCTCCCCCGCCCCGGCGGCTTGAAATGGCTATCATGCTTTCCATGGAAAGCATGAGGCAGTACTGCCTCGGCAAAAAATCACCCGGCCGCCAAAAAGCAGCCGGGTGAAGCGTTCGCACAACAGCTTTGGCCCCGGTACTGGCAGCGGCCCGGGAGCAGCGTATTGCGTATCTGGCTTAGCCGAATAAACCGGCATCACAGTGACCGTCTCGCGGGGATTTTCACCCCATTCCGCCGCCGGGATAAACCCGGCTCACGCTGTCCCGTTATTTTGTTTTCTTTATTATACTACGCAATGCACAATATTTCAATAGGAAAAAACATCATTCCTCCCCATACCACCCCGGCCTGGCCGCCTGCGTGAAACCGTTGCTGCAAGAGAGCGTCACCCCGCCCGCCCCGGCGGCGCAATGCACCACCAGCAGCCGCCCCTGCCCGTCACGGCACACAACTTCACGCTGGATGTGTTCTTCGATATTGCGGATGCACTGGAAGTTGATCCTGCCGATCTCATCAGCGCGTCTATGATCCCCGACAAGATGCTCAAAGGACGTGAAACACGGAATACTGCCGAATAAAAAATGAAGGGTGTATCGAGCGATACACCCTTCATCAATTTTTATTACGTTCTCCGTGCCAGTGTCTGCGTATGCAGGAGGGCATCCATCAGCATCCGTCCGTCCTCGCGGTCGCTCCACCAATATGGGCGAAGGAACAACAGCGCATTCTCCAGCCAAACATAATCGTCCCTCGTCAGTGCATGGCTTTGGAGTCCTTCGCTGATCCGGGTATACGATTCCCTGACCTTTTCACTGGCGTGTTCCCGCACCAAATAGGCGTTGAGCAGACCAGTAATTACAGATACTTCTTCGTCGGTATAGAACATGACTATCCTCCCTGTAGACAAACACACAGGCCAGAGTATAGCACATTTACTCTGCGTCTACAAGAAGTCTTGTCTCATTCTTTCCTCTGTCTTAGTACCTCCGATAGAGTGAGTTCTTCTGGATGTGCCATGATGACGCTACCCTTATGACAGCCTGAAAGCGCACTTCCCCCTTGGCGGAAAGTGCGCTTTTTCCTGCCTATTTGAGCCGATAAAAATTGCTGGTCAAGCTGCCGTTGGGACGACGGCGGTGGGTGCGTTCCAGAAAACCATGATGTTCCAAGTCACTTAATGCCCGCTGCACGGTGCGGCGGGACAGCTTCAAGTCCTCCGCAATCCTGCGGACGCTGGGCCAGCAGGTGCCGTCGGCGTTGGAGCGGTCCTTGAGGTACATATAGACCGTCTTGGCCCGGTGGGATAATTCCTGATCCGCATAGATGCTTCCAAAGTAACTCATGTCTTTGTGTCCTCATTGTAAAGTCCCATTGCCGAATAGGGGCTTCTCCTCTCGGCAACAGGTGCTTGCTGCACCTGCGTAGGTTGGGTGCCCTTCTTTCCGTAGGCCCGGTCGATGCGGAGGAATAGTTCCTGTCGACTGGCGTAGGTTACAGGTCGAGAGGCATGCTCCGGGGTAATGTACGGCTCACCAAAGGTAATGCCCCAGTCGAGAAACAGGCGCAGCTTTGCCTGCATAGGATGCGTCCCCGTTTTCATGACCACAAAGCTGCCTTTGGGGATGGATTTCAGTTCGTCCGGCGTCATGAGGGGTCGCTCCATCATCTGCAAGCTCTGGCTGGGATCATTTTTACTTCTGCTGACCGAGCCGGACAATACCGTGCGGCTGCCCAGTGCCTTGGAGAGCTGCTCCGCCGTCTGGCTGTTGGGGGCGAAGCCGCCGAAGATGGTATCCTGGCAGTTATCGGTCAATATCTCTGCCCCCTCTCGCCCATAGTTTTTCTCCAGCTGCGCCAGCGCCTGGATGATAGGTACCATGGTCAGCCCACGGGAGCGCCCTGCGCTGAACAGCGGCAGGATGTCAAAGGCGGGCATGGTCCCCAGCTCGTCGCAGAAGAACACAACACGACCCGGCAGCCGTCCGCCGTTTTCATCCGCCACGGCGAACAGCTCCCGTGCCAGCGTCTGGATCATCAAGCCCGCCATGAAGTTCTTGGTCTGATCCTCCTCCGGCAAAATTAGAAAGATGGCAGACTTCTCCGTAGCAAACCGCTCAGCGTTCATGGTGCTGTCAAAACACAGCACCTGCTCCAGCTCGGAGTCCAGAAAGGCGTTGAGGCGAGACAATACCGTGCTCATGACCGAGGCCATGGCCTGGTCGGATGTGTTCAGCGCCGCCCCGGCAAACCACCGTGCCTTGTGCTCCGGGGGCAGCTTTTCCATGAGGATGGTAAACCAGTTTTTGCCCCGTACCCCCGAGGGGGCCAGCAGTTCCTGCACCAGCTTGAACACGGACACGATGTGCCGCCGCTCCTGTTTTCTTTCCGGCGGCAGAAATTCTGCCAGCAAGAGCACCACGGAAGTCAATAGTCCCTCTGCGGCATCGTAGAAATAGGCGTTCTGGCCGTAGTCTGCATCCCCATTCGGTGACACGATGGTCTTGGCCAGGATCTTGGCGTACTTCTCCGCCTTGGCACGGGCGGCAAGGTTGTCTGTGGCCTGCGCCGCATCCATGTAGTGATTGATGAGCGTCATAAGGTTGTAGCCATCCGAGCGGGTAGGGTTACGCAGATCCACCACGGATACATGGTAGCCGTAGTATTTTTCCGCAATGGCGCCGTAGTTGCGAGCCAAGTCGCCCTTGGTATCCAATGCCAGAAAGCTCATGCCGCTGGCACAGGCATATTCCAAATTGGGATATAGAAAATAGGCCGTTTTGCCCACGCCGGATGCGCCGATCATAAGGCAATGCACATCGTCCTTATCTACCAGTGCGATGATACCACGCTTATGGCTGATGCTGCCCAGCACCAGCCCCTGCACTTCCGGGCGGCGCAGCCCATTGCGCCAGTTCGCAACTTGAAACGGCACAAGGGCATAGGTCTTGCGGATCTCCGCATCGGTAGCCCACCGCGCCGTGCCATGCTGGCCGTCGCCTACGGTTTTGGATTTGATGTTGTTGAGGGTGTAGCGGTTATTCAGCAGCGTCAGGCAGCCTATGACCGCCGCCATGACGCCGCCCGCTGCAAGGAGGATCCATAGATTACCCATGGCCACCTCGCTTCGCCCGCAGGTCATCGTTCCAGTCCTTCCCCTCCGGACGCAGGCGCTCCACATCGTAGCCCATATCCTCCAGGGTATCCAGCATACCGTCGCAAGCATCCTCACCCGCCTCGTCATTATCCAAACAGAGGTACACCGTGTCCAGCTTCGGGTTCTGCCGCAGGCGCTCCAGTACGGGCTGGATGGAGGTGCCGCAGCAGGCCACATAGCTGTGCTCCAGCCAGCCTGCCGGGTAGAGGGTAATGTGAGACAGTAGATCAATGGGTGCTTCAAAGACATAGAGGGAACGGTCCGTCCCGTTTTTGTGGAAGCTGTGTTTTATGTCGCTGCCCTCCACATTGATGCGGAATACTTTGCCTTGGGAACTGGTGCTGCGCAGATGTGCGTGCCGGGCTGCGCCGTTTTCATCCAGCCCTACAAACACGCAGTTGTGGTGTGGGTCGTCCTCATAGAGCAGCTTCTCCTGCACAAACGCCGTGACCACATCCCGGTCGATGCACCTGTGTTTGGTGAGATAGGCATACATCCTGCGCATAGTCAAGTAAGGCTTCGGCAGCGCAAAGGGCTTTGGCTCCTGCGGCTCCGGTTCCTGCTTTGCGATGGGAATGATGCCCTTTCCGTCTCGGCCCAGCAGCATGGACACAGCTTCCGGGAAGGTCTTGTCATAGAACTGCCGCACGAAGCTGATGGCGTGTCCGCCCCTCCGCGCAACATGATCATACCACCTATTGCCACGCACAGTGATGCTGTGGTCGCTGGCCAGCCGGTACTCCCGTCCAGCCTGGAGGAGCTTTTCGCCCCGGTCACGCAAAAAAGATGGCAGGTCAACCTCGTTGGCCTGCCGTTTTTCTGCGGATGTGAAATATACAAATTTACCCATGCATTATACCTCCTGTTACATGGTGTTGTCGTTGACATGGTGAAGCCGCTCGTCTTCGTGGTCATCTCGCTTGTGTCCCAAGGCCATGCGCTTCTCCTGCAGCCGTCTGCGGCGCTTGGAGTCGATTCGCAGCGCAGGTGGGATGACCGGCATACTCGTCCTAAATATCTGCCCCATATGATGCAGCAGCCGCATGACCACATTTGCCGGAATATGCCTTGCAGACACAGTTTCTCCCACTGACTGCACATCAACAGAGCCACGGATAGGCGGCGTTTTCTCTGTCGATTGCTTTTCCTCCGGCTCCGTACTGTCAGCAGACGGGGAAAACGAGATGTCCTCTGCCTCTCGGATGATCCAGTTTTTAAGAGAACGAAACTCCTTTCGCTGCGTCAGCGGCTGGCGAGGCGGTGTGTTCCGCCCATAGTAGCCCGCAATCTCGTCTTTCAGTTTCCACCATTGGTCGTAGCAAGCCGCCACCTCCGGGAGCTGCGCCAGCCGCTCCACAATGGCATCCACCTGTGCCTTGACCGATTTTGGCAGATAGGAATAGACATGTTTGCCGCCGACCTGCGCCAGTGCCTGGGAGAGTTCTTGCAGCTCTTTCGCAAGCCCGGGGTCATCGGCAGCACCGGTTTCCAACGCCCGAATGCGCTCCAGTAACAATGCCTTGGCGGTTTGTATACTCTCCTTGTAGGCGGCATCCTTCTGAATGTAAAGCTCCGTCATCTCATCCCGAAAAATTTCGTTCGTCATCTTGGACCGAATCGATGCGATCCCCTTTTGCGTTAGAAACCCCGCCTTGGGATCGTCCGACCACGCCATCATGTGTATGTGAGGATGGTGGCCCTCGTCGTGATATGCCGCATACCAACGAAACTTCTCCGGTGGAATACGCATGGCCTCCGCAATGGAGTGGCTCTCCTGCTTCAATAGGTTCTGCCATGTGGCTGCTTTGCTGTATCCCAGGCGCTCCGCATCCTCCCGCCGCAGGGAGAAAATGAAGGTCCACACTTTTCCGGCGTGAGTCTCCAGTTCATTCTTTGCCGCCTTGAGATCCGTAACATCCGCCGCACTGAATAGCCCGTGACCGCCGCGCTTTTCCGCCCGGGGTCGGTTGGCGATGTAGGCCATATAGCCGCTCTCGGATTCCAATTCATGTAGATGCGTGTCCAGCGCAGCAGCAATAAACGCAGACGCCGTACCCCGGTTGGGCGTCTGTAGGTAGTCGCTGTATTCGAACAATTCCTTTGCATCCGGGAAGCCCTTCAGCAGCTTTGTGAGGAACTGCATCTGTTTTTTAGTCACCGGCTCGGTGCTTTGAATGACCTCCACGCCGTCTCGCTTGGCAACATACTCCATGTATCTTGCCGCACGGCCTCCTTGGATGTACCCGCTTTTCTGTATCAGCCGTGCCATCGGTTACTCCTCCCGGTGAAATAGCAACACATCCCTAAAGGAGATGCTGCCATGCGTACCCGCCACCTCCCGGACACTGTTACCGCGCATTTTGTTGTACTCGTCCCGGGTCATGTCTATGTCTCCGCCCAGCAGGTGGTTGGTCATGTTGTGCTCCACCACCAGCTTGAACAGCAACTTACCCAGCCTGTCGCCAAACACGCCCAGTGTGCCCTCCAGCATCTCCTGTAGCGCGTGGGGCAGATACGCACTTGTCCGCTCGGCGTGCAGACGACCGCAATACTGCCGCAGCGCCTTCTCCACAAACTCGTTGCGAGTAGGGCAGTTATCCAGCTTATAGAATGCGTCCACCTCTTGCCACACCTCGTCTGACAGCCAGACAGAGTGTCGGCTTTTTCCGTTTTTATCCATTGAACTGCACCTCCTTCCATTGAGTGTCAGAGCCTCCCAAAGGCCCTGCAAACACGGGGCAAACAGGCATTTTTACAAGAAATAGCGCCAAAGCATATTCGTCTCCGCATGATCAGCGTCAATTTCAAAGTGCTGCAAACCTCCGTGGCAGTCCGCACTGCGGGCTGCCGTAAGGGCCAATGGCGCAATAAAGCGCCAAAGGCTTTCTCCTGCCCCGATTTCGGCGCACCGAAAATCGGCCCGAAACCGCTTAAAATCCCTGGGGGCACTATCCTTACCCTCCCGCGCTCCCACGAGGCCACACAGCGGCCCACAGGGGCGGACACGGGGCATCTCCTGCTCGGCATTTCAGCCGACATGTATCGGAGACGAAAAAAGAGAGCCGCACCAATTGGCACGACTCTCCAAATAGAATATTCGGTTTCACATCTCCAGCACCGGCGAAGTGTGCTGCTCCTGCTCCATCAGAAGTTCCAAGCTGTAATCCAAAATCTTCTCCTTGCGCTCGGTCAGCATGGTCAGGTAAAATTCGCGCTGGATCGGCAGTAGTTCCGGGACATTTTCAAAATAGATATTTTGTGCGAAGATAATCTGCCTGCTCCTGCGTGATGGCATTGCTCCACTGATTGGAGTTGATCGCACTATACAATTCTCCCCACAGGCAGTCCATATAAGACACCTTGTCCTTTTCGCCCTGAATGTACTCACGAAGCGCTTTATCCAGACTGGCGGGCAGATCCTTTTCCAAATAGGTTTGGTCAGTCGGCTTGCCGCCATGCATTTGTGGTTTCTCCACGGTCAGCGTAATGAGCTGCTCCATCGGGATATCCAGTGTGGAGGACAGCTTCATGAGTGTACCGGCACTGCATCGGGAAAGCGTTGTCTTGCCGGAGCAAATGTCCGCCAGCGTTGCCCAAGGCACACCGCTTTTCTTGGAGAGCTGGTAGCGGGAGAGGTTCTTTTCCCGCAGTATCTGTTGGATCGTCATATACATCACCGCTCTTATTATATCGGTGCGCCGATAATCAGTCAAGAGAAAACCTTGTAAACCTCTGCCTGCCATGCTTACATCTGCATTTCGGGAGTCTGTGATCCAATCTCCCGAAGCTGCTGGGCGTACTCGTGCGGGCTCATGCCGGTTTGCTGCTGGCAGAACGCCTCCATCTTGCGTGCCAACACCTCCTGCTCAGCGGCGTTGAGGTGATAGCTCCAGTTTTCTTCTGTGCCATCTCCTTTGCAGAGATTCAGCTCCAGCGCATCCAATTTGGCTGCGTCAAATCCGATGGTGATACTCTTACTTTCCAATTTCAGTTCCTCCTTACTCGTACTTGATCCCCGGCACCTCCAGCCAGTGGCTCCAGCCCCGGCCCTGGAGCTTCGTTTTTACCACGCCGTACTGGGTGTCCATAGCCTCAATGACCTCACCGCTTCCAATATATACACCGATGTGCCCGGACTTCCACACGGCCAGTCCCGGCGTGTCGGGCATGGTCTCAATGCTGCCTTTGCGTCCGGCGTTATAGTACATACCGTCCGCACCCACATCGGGCATACCGTTGCTGCCGTACTGGATCTCCATAGTCTCGGTGTTCAGCCAGCCGTACCCCTTGATGAGCCCCACGCAGTCGGTGGTGCGCCTGTTCAGCCAATGGGAACGGATGAAGTCGGCTTCATCCCCTACGCCCTCCGGGTATTGCGAGATTTTATATTGCAGCAGCTCCGGCGTCAGTACCTGGCCAAAAGTGCCCCACACATAACCCCACCCGGAGTTCCATGCGCTGGCGGCATAGATGGCCAGATCTGCACTGTTCTTTGTGGCAGGGTCTGTAAACATGGATACCTCCAGTTCCATCGGCGCATTGCCTCCCGGCTCATAGGCTCCGTTGAAGGTACCGCTGCCCGCGCTGCCCATGACCATGGAATAGATCTTCACGGCATTGGAGCGTTCCTCTGCCGTGACTGCACGACTCCGCCACACGGATAGCTGCGCATAGACTTCTTCCATAGGAAGCGGCACGGCCACCTCATAGGTTTCGCCCGTCTCCTCCCGCACCCTTGTCTCCGTTTCATAGAAGCAAGCCACGAACGCCTCTGCATCCGCCTGCGACAGCGCATCTGCTCCAAAGCAGAGGGCAAAGAAAACAGCCTTGACCTGTATTGGATCAAGACTGTTTCCCTCGGCTTTTTGATTGACCTCGGCCATCGCCGCATCCAGATGGGAGAAGGATCCCCGCATCTGCGTGAGCTGTGCCCGGTATTCTGTCGGGACACTTTCAGACAGCTCCGTCCCATAGAACGCCGCCGGTACGACAGCGCCGTTGTGCTCGGCTGTGCCGGAACCTACACAGCACAAGAACGCCACCAATAAAATCACCGGCGACAAAATCGCCGTCAGCACCCACCCGACTGTTTTGCGGCCTTTTTCGCTGGTCAGCACGGCGGTCGCCAAACGAACAAGCTGTGTACTCATGCAAGGTCACCTCCTCCATCACCGCCCGCCAGCCGAGCCGAACAGCGCCGCCTTATGCGTCGGCGCCTTCACCTCCAGATGGTACCGTTCCATGCCGCACTTATACAGGCACTCGCCACGCCTTGCCCGCTGGATGAGTTCAAACTCCGCCTCGTCCAGCTGCAGCATGTCCATGTAAAATCGCTTGCCGATGGAGCCGGGATTGAATAGAAACTGGTGGGGCGGGATGGCAAAAAGCGGCTTCGTCATCTCCCGCACACCCTCCTGGTCAAAGTCCTCTAAGTTTTGGGAGGCCATCACCAGCGCAGAGTCCCGCTTGCGCACACGCTTCAGGCAGTTGCGGATGTACTCAATGGCCACCGGGTTAGACAGCCACAGGTACAGCTCGTCCAGCACCGCCACGGTATTGCCGGCCGTCAGAAGCCGGTCCGACATATACGCCAGCACATTGAACAGCATTGCGTTCCGCAGACTCTTGGCCGCCGTCAGCACACCGCCCACGCCGAACACCAGAAACCGGTCGCCGGAGATATTGGTGTGTCCGTTGAAGAACGGTGCATCCGCCCCCACGCACAGGGAGTGCAGGCCCAGCAGCACCTCCTGCAGCAGCTCCTGTGTGTACAGCGCACCCGACTTGTAGTGAGCCAGTTCCTCTTGCATGAGGTCATACAGGTCAGAGAGAACGGGGTAGTCCTCCGGCGCAAGCTGGCGTAGGTCCGTCTCCTCCGTAATGCCCCAACGGGCATATAATTTGGACAGCATGATCTCTATGGTGTCCAGCTGCGGGTCGGTGAGATCCTTGTAGGCCCGAAAGAAGTCTTTCAAAAAGGAGATGTGCCGCGCCAGCAGGGTGGACTTGCGAAATGTCTCCGGGGCTGTCTCGTCGGTGTCCTCGTTCCAGCTCCGCACTTCCAGCACATTGATGCGCTTTTCTCCGGCCATCAGGTCAATGAAGCACCCACCTAAGTTTTCGCACAGCTCCTCCAACTCGTGCTCGGCGTCCAGAGCAATCACCGACTTGTCTGCCTCCAGCAGATTGCAGATCAGCAGCTTAATGAGGTAGCTCTTGCCCTGGCCGCTGTTGCCCAAAATGAGGATATTGGCGGAGGTCTTGTCGCTGTCCCGGCGGTCAAAGTCCACCACGATGTTGCTGCCGTATTTGTCCTTTCCAATGTAAAAGCCGTTGGGATCTGTCTTGCCGGAGTAGTTGAAGGGATAGAGATTGGCCACGCTGCCGGCGGGCAGTACCCGCTCAAACTCCCGACCCAGCACATTGCTGCCCACAGGACTGACGCAGCAAAACCCCTGCTTCTGCCGCAGGAGCAGCTTGTCCACATTCAGCTTGCAGCGCACCAGCTCCGTCAGCACATCCGTCTGGAGCTGACGAAGCCGTTCCTTGCTGTCCGCCGTCATCTCCAAATACACGGCACAGTGGACCAGCGGCTCGTGCTCCCGGTGCATTTTATGCACCAGCTCCGCCACATCCCGCAGATTGCTCTCCGCCGCCACCGCCTGCCGCAGCTTGTTGGGGTCTGAGCCGTCCAGCTTGTTTTTCTTGTTGGCGTTGTCAATGATCCTGTCCTCCTCGCCGGGAGACACCTGCCGACAGTAAATGCGCAGCGTCACGCCGCTTTTCTCACCCAGCTCCCGCAAGAGCGCCTGGGCCTCGGTGCTGGCCGGATATTCCCGCAGCGCCCACACGCAGCGGTAGGTGCTGCCGAAGATGTAATGGTCCACCTCGAATTTCACAACCCCCGGTGCGATGCGGCCCAGATAAGTGCTGAGGAACGCTTCCTGCTGGGAAGGGTTCTTTTTAGAAAATGGATTCTTCATTTTTCCTCCTCACCACATATATAGTTCCATGTGCGGCTCCAGTTCCGGCTCCTGCCCGGTAAACTGTTCCGGCTCCTGAAATATCTGCGTATACCGCTGTATCTGCTCCTCCGTCAGGGAGCAGAAGCCCCCTGCATGGTCATCTCCCACCAAAAAGAAAGGCCCGCATATGATGTCATCTCCCAGCCGTCGGTTGGGCTGCATGCCGTTCAGTTTTCCCTCATCGTTACAGCAGAGAATAACGCCGTCTCCCATAGAGAGAGGCTGGAACAGGCCCTCTACCTCCCGCTGGATGGCTTTCAGGCCCTCCTCCATCTCTTTCGCATACGGAGCTTTTCCCGGCTCCACTTTCAGAATTCGCATTTCAAACCTCCGTTTCCGCTGTCAGCCACTGCGCCCCATCCACAAGATCAAATATCTCGTGGGTGGCGTCCTGCCCAAAATAAATAGCCAGCAGCTCCAGAAGCCGCTGGCCCTCCGCACGCTGAACGACAAATCCGCAGTCCCGGAACTGCTGCTCCAGGGGCGCATAGTTCATGGTCCCGTCCGTTTTTCTGCGCCGCAGCACGAAGCAGAACTCACGGGAGGAGGCCATGGTGGTCTGGACGCTGTCCAGATGCTGGCGATCCTGCACCAGCAGCCCACGGATGGCGGGCATATCTTCCTCCTCCAGCCGCTGCCGGTAGAACTGGCGGTTATCCTGAAAGGACTCCTTGGAGTCCAGGGCCAGCAGCTCCAGCTCCGCCATACCCTTCAGCACGCCCAGCAGCTCCTGCACCTTTGCCCGAACGCCCTGCTCCGGCAAAACATTCAGATTGCTGGGATGAACAAAGTAGAAGGCCAGCTCTCCGTCCGCCGTTACAACGCTGCCGTTTTTAATATCATCGATGCCGATGAGCTGCCGGGTAGATTTTTTCCTGCTCATGCCGATTCCCTCCACACATAATATTGTTGTCCGAAAAAGAAAAACGCCGCAGCATAGCGCAGGAAGTCCAGCATGCTGATCCCTCCGTGCCGAATGCAGAGAAAGGCCAGCGCCGCTGTAATGACCAAGGGGATCATACTGCCGGTCTGGGTCAGCGCCAGCACCGACAGCAAAAGCCCTGTCCCGATCCACGCCACATCCCGCAGTGTCCACAGCCACAGCATAGGCCGGGCCGTTAAATTTTCAGGGTATAGATACATAGTTCTCCTCCCAAAAGCGAAGCCGCAGGTGTGTGCCTGCGGCTTCTGTGTGTTTTATTCTTCCTTCCCGGCATCATTCAGCTCTCGCTCAATGAGACCCAGAATGAAATCCTTCTGCTTCAGGCCGTTCCTGGCCAGATAGTCCTTCAGCCGACCGAAGAGTTCCTCCGGTACCTGAAAGGCGATGGTGCGATTGTTGGCGTTCATGGTTCGTGCTCCTCCTTCAAAATGTTCTTTGAGTATGTCCGTGATGTAGTCGGCCAGGGTCTGGCCCCGCCGCTCCTGCTCCGCACGAAGCCGCTGGTGCAGCGACAGCGGGATAGGCGCACAGAGGTTCTTCTTTTCTTCCATAGCCTGCTCCTTTCCGCCTCTCCCGAGGCAAGCAAAGCATAGCCCAACTGCGGCGCATAAGCTATTGACAAGTCTAACGAGAATAGGAGCGCAGAGGCAGCATACCGGACAAGTTTAACGAACATATGCGCCCATTTGGATCCCCGGCAGCCGCTGCTGCGTGACTCGAATGGGAAACGGCTCGATCTCGCTGGCCCATAGGGGGATGACACCGTTGTGTATAGCCGCCAGCGGAAAGCCGCCAATGCCGTCAAACAGGCTGTCCATAGTAATGCACCTCATTTGGCCGCCACCGTCCGGGCAATATTGACGGCGCTTTGGGCCGTGTAAACCGCCGAGGTAAGATTGGCCTTCGTGGTGGTGTCCAGCCCAAAGGCCCCAGCGATGCGGGGAATTTCCCCGGCAGAGAGCATGAGCCCCAAGCCCAGCAGGGCGTGATCTTTGAATACCATCAGCCCAACCACAAGGATGGTGGCCTGCAAGAACGCCGTGAGGCACAGGCCGATGACCTGTTTGCACCACTGGATAAATCCGTCTCCATACCCCCTGGGCACGGAGAACATATAAAGGCTCCCCACGGCGATCTGGATCAGCAAAATACCGCCGCGCTTCAGATTGCTGAAAAACACCTTGATGACCGCATAGGCCATGAGGATAAGGCAGAAAAGAACCATAAGCCCGCTGGTCTCCCGCCCAAAGCCCCGCAGGGGATAGGTGGACTCCGTCAGGCTTTCCAGGTTTTCAAGATCTGCCAGCGCCACCTTTGCCGCATCCCCGATGCTGGTGGACCCAAAGCCGGTGATGCCCGCCGTCAAGGTGCCCTGCAAGGAAATTGCCAAAGAATAAAGCCGCACCGGCACCTGGGTAAAAAGAGAGACGGCCAGAAAGCCCTTAAGGACATTCAGCGCCGTCTCTTTCACATTGCCCCGCCCAGCGGAATACTCGATGCCGCATTCAAACACAGCCACCACCAGTCCCGTGGCAAACAGGGCCCAGCCCAAAAAGGAGAAAAATAGCACCACGCTCTGCACCCAGTTCATCTCGAAGAGCTCAGCGCCCATGCTGCCCATCTCGGAAAAGAAGTTCCCAAGAAAGCCCACCACCTGACCGTAAAACCAGTCCACGATCTGGCCCAGTATTTTGTCCGCTACAAAGTCCCATATAAACAATTCATCACCTCCTGAACATGCAAAAACCGTCCCGCCAACCAACAGCGCAATTTCCCACTCATACCCCGATAATACTCCAAATATACAGCGGAGCCGTCAGCGTAAAGACCAGACAGGCAAACAGGATGGCGGGAGCTGTCCACTCGAATTGTCCAGTTTTCCGATAGTCAAAATACGCCGTCCCCAGCTTCACAAAGAAGAAAATAGCCAGAATCATGTCGATGGCAGGAAACACCACCTTGTTGACCACCGACTTGATCTGCCCGGACGCCGCCGTCCAGGTGCTCTCCACTGCGCCCGCTACATCGCCGCTGCCTGCGGCAAAGGCCGCCACAGACAGCAGGCAGCACAGCAGCGCCGTGATGCTCAGCATGAGCATGATACGCTTTGCAGTTTTCATTTTGCGTCCTCCTTACATTGTCATTTCATGCATCCCACGCCGCAGCTCGGCCAATTTCTCCGCTGCCCAGTCAGGGATGCACTCGTCACGGATAATGCCTGCGAACTCGGAGCGGTTCCACCTCGTGGTCTCGCCGTCTCCCAAACAGGTGCAGAGTACCGAGCGGCCACGGGCGTGGGGCTGACAGCCAAAGCCGCTCAGGGCCAGCCACAGCTGATTCTCCGGCTGCCAGTAGGATTCCCGCAGTGTATCCGGCGACAGGATCAGCACCCTGCCGGTAAAATCCTGCTCCCCGGAGTTGGGTTCACAGTGTTCTGCGCCGAACAGATGCAGCTTTGCCAGCTCTGCCCGGTATTCGCTGACGAATCCGTCCAACACGGCGGGATGGCTGTTTATGAGGAAGGTGTGCCGGTGTCCTCCATCTTCGTGGACGAAGATGGAGCGGCTCCACCGCTTATTGGTCTCATGATAGCGGCCGTCATAGGACTGCTCCTGCAAGGTGTTGGCCAGCACAAAGCCCACCCGCTTGTAGCCGTACTGGTCAATAACGCTTTTGGCGCAGTCGGTGCCCAGATGCATTCCGTCAAAGTCCCTGCGGATGGCCAGCTCTATGGCCCCGGCGCAGGCGCAGTTGGTGCGGAAATTAGCCCGCCACAGCTCCAACTCGCCCCGCTCCCGAGCCTCTTTGGCCGTGTAGGGGTACATCGTCTCACTCGGCAGCATAGACAATGTCTCCTTCCTCCAAAAGCTGTGCCAGTGCGGACGGACAGCACCCACTCAGCATAAGCAGGGGCCGAATGTTCTTCGGCACCTGCGCCATATCCTCCATGTTCCTTTCACAGCCGGCGGCGCAGGGCCTCCTGCACGCCGCCTGCAGCACACCCAGCAGCTCCACGGAGGCCCGAGACAAGCCCTCCAGTGCGTGCAGCAGCTGCAGCGCCGTCATTTCCTGCGGCATAAGCAGGATGTGGTCCTGCCCCAGCCACGCAGACAGGGAGATGCCAGCCAAACCCAGTTCCTCCAGCGCACCGTTGGGGATGAGCAGACCGTTCTTTTCAAATTTCATTTCGCTGTTCATAGTAAAATTTCCTCCTATATTTTTCGTGGTTTCTCCGGGATGTGGATCAGCTTGCAGGTTTTGTCCCCGCTGCCATATTCGCTGAAGAAGGATATCTGCGGCGCAAAGCGGCGGGGGTCATAGTTGGTCATGATGTACTCCCGGTAAATGGAGTTTTCCTTTTTGGACTGGCTGTTGGGCCGCTCCACTTCATGGATGAAAAAATCCTCGTATAGCTCCCGGATATAGTCGCAGCTATTGTAGGACACCACGGCAAACCCCTTGTGCTTTGCCAGCGCATCGTGGAGCCGCTGGTGGTCGCTGCGGGGAAACTCCACTGTGTAGCACTCCGCCTCATAGTAGGGCGGGTCGCAGTAGACCACGGTCTGCGGATCATTGTGGGCGGCGATAATACTCTCAAAGTCCTTATTCTCCAGCACCACATTTTTCAGCCGATGGGAGCACTCCCATATATCATGGAAAAACCGTCGTATATCGCAGGAGCCTCCGCCATAGCTGTCGCCGCTGCTGTTATAGCTGTAGCGTTGCAGCTTATAAAATGCCGCGGCACGGCGCACATTGCCTAAACTGCCACGCTCTAAAAGCAGCTGCCGCACGATCTCCGCCTGGGGCGGCTGCAATAGAATTTCCGTCAGATCCAGCTGCTGCTCCATGTATTCCATGGTGAAGTCCTCGCCCTGCAGCTGACGCTGCAACACATCGAATTCGTCATGGGCATTGATGGGGAGAAAGCCCAACTCCCTAACCAGCTCCATCGGACGCTCCTTGGCACAGAACAGGAGGTTATACAAATCGTGGTTCAGGTCGTTATAGATCTGCAAGCAGCCCCTGGGCACAGCGGTGTTTAGCGTAATAATGCCGCTGCCGCCGAACACATCCACCAGCGTCTTGTAGTGGCTGGGCAAAAGCATCTGTATGGCCCACATGAGCTGCCCCTTGCCGCCCACCCAAGGCACGAGCCGGGTCGTAGGCTTCCTCATTTCCCGAAATTCTCCAAGGCCCGCTCCAGGCCGGAGATGGCAGCGTCCAGCCCACTGCGCATCTTTTCGAGGCTTCGGATGGTGGCATAGACCTCCGCTGCCGTCTCCGCATAGTAATACCCCCGCCGATCCGCCGCAATGGCTACGGCCTCCTGTCGCAGTCGGTTGATCTTTCGCCTAAGCTCGTTCCCGCTGATGCCCAGCGCCCGCTCCAATTCCCGGCTGCTGACTACATTCTTATGTCCCTTGCATCCGTTCTCCAGATACCGGGAGATGGTCTCCTTCGTCATTCTTGCACTCCTTTCCTGTAGCCGCTCACCGAAAAGGGCGCAAAAAGCGGGACCGCTGTCCCTTTTCGGAAAGCGGCCCCATTGGTCTTAATATTTATTGCATCATCATCTCTGCCTTTTGCAGTGACATATTTTTACCCAAGCTCCATGCCTCCTCTCTGCTGCACGATATCCATGCAGTGATCCGGGTCTGCGCCGGGGACATCCCAGCCGCACATGCTGCCGATCTTCATAGCTTCCTCCTGAGCGGGTGTCACACCCAGCTTCCGGTTTTGCTCATCCGCAATGCGGCGGTTTTCCTGTGCATCCGGCGTAGACCAGTCGCTGGGATAGTATCCGCTCTCCCCACGCTTCACGCAGATGAGCTGCCCCGTACCCGGCAGCAGGGTAAAGCACAGCTGAGGCAGCTTGTCCCGGTAAGGCTCGAACCGCTCCTGTTCCGACCGGATGCTCCAGTCCTCATCCTGCCACAGGTGGACATACAGCTCCCGGCCGCCGTCCAGTGCGATCTCCCGCTGTTCGAAGCCCTCACCCCAGCCGTCTGAGGCTTGGCCGGAGATGTACTTCTTCAGCGCAGCCAGCTCTTCAGCCGACAGTTCGCCGCTGATCTGACACTCCGCCACACCCCACAGCCTGCCGTGCCGCTGCTCCACATTGAAGACAACCGACTGCACCTTGTCGTTGACGCTGTCCGGCTTTCTGTACCAGTACATGATGCCTCTGACCTGCTCCTCCTGCATGCGGTTTTTGAATAAGGCGCTGCGGATCTTGTCCTCATACGATGCCAAGTCACCGCCGGTGAGCCGTTCCGCCTCCTCCGGCATATCGCCCCACTCATCCGGCTCGTAGAGTTCGGCAGTCAGCGGCATATACAGCTTCAGCACGCTGCGTTCGGGCGGCAGGACAGTGAAGCTGTCCTCGCCGGGGATAAGGGCCAGAGTCCGTCCGTTGTCCCATTTCATCTGGAACTGTCCGGCGTCATCTACGCACACGAGCGTTCCCTCCGTGCCGGGTGCTACCGGCGCATAGGGATCCTCCATGGAAACCAGCCGAATGCGGGTGCCGGGCGGGTATTTTTCCCGCAGGAATTTCACCATTTTCTCGGATGTAAACATTTTTAGATCCCTCCTATTTTCTATGTGTATTCGGATAGTGTATATGGATCTTCTTCACCGAAGAAATCCAGCAAAATATCATCTGCCGCCTTGCGAACGGCGGGATCGTCCGTCAGGACTTCGTAGCGAAACCCGGTGGTATCCCGATAGGGCAGTTCCTCCCGGATACAGTCCAGAAACGACTCTGCATCGTAATAGAGGATGTCATCGTCCCCGACAAATGTGGCCTTGCCAATAGGCTCTATAATGCATCACTTCCTTCTTTCGCAATACACCACCAGCCGCTGCCGTCCGCCGCTGGCGTAGGGGTGGCAGGTGATGAGCGTCAGCAGGTCACGCCCCGGCTGGATTTTGATTTTGTCCACCTGGTCCGGCTGGATGATCTTCATATCAACCACGGCATAGGTGAGTGTTTCCCATAGATTCGTAATCGTTACCATATCGCCCGCCTGCAAGCGGTCTATGTGCCGAAAATAATCCGCGCCATACCATCCTCTATGCCCGGCAATAACGCAGTTGGTATTTACGCCGCCAATGGGCACCGAAGTGTTCCCCAGCACGGCGGCCCCTGCGGCAAGGTGGGAATCCGACGCGCCCATGTAGACCGGCATGACCAGCTCCAGCGTGGGTATCTCCAATACACCTATGATCTCGTCCTCCACGCCGCAGTCTCTCAGCAATACAGCAGGCTCCTCACAGGCCAAAGCGTCGGCCAGTCCCGCCTGCCGCTCCGTATAAATGCGCTGGTTATATCCCTGCAAGTCTGCCAGCAACTCGGGGTATGCCTGTCTCGCCTCCTCCAAAAAGCCCTGTGCCGCCGCGCTCATGTCCGCTTGCAGCCTATGCCCGGAAACCACCGGCCACAGCAGAATACAAAGCCCCGCCACGGCCAGCGCCACTGCCAATAAAGCAGTTTTTTTACCCACGGCGTCGCCTCCTTGCAAAGAAGCAGACCCCGCCAGCTGCAGCCAACACACCAAGGCCGGTGCCCAAACCCGTGAGATAGTGCTGCGTCCACGAAGAAGCGGCCTTCTGCGCCTCGCCGCCCGCCACCAGCTCCGGCACATACGGCACCCGATGTCCCCGCACCAGCAGCCGGTGGGTGTTCACCCCAAAGGGCGTGCAAGTCACCAGGGTTACCAGGTCCTGCCCGTCCTCGATTTGCAGCAGCGATGTGTCCGAAGGCAGCACTGTGGCAATCTGGTCCACCTCGTAGGCCAGCACCTCACCCAGCACATGGATATAGAAAACATCGCCTTTCACCAACTGGTCAATGTCCGAAAACAGCTTCGCCGAAGCCATCCCGCTGTGTGCCGACAGCACCGCATGGGTGCCTGCCCCGCCCACAGGCAGGGAAGTCCCCACCACATGCCCCACGGTCCGTTCCAGCGTCTCCGCTCCCGTGCCGTGCCGCACCGGGAGATACACGCCGATTTTCGGGATGTCGATAGTACACATGGCCCCGCCCACGGCGAGCTGCTCTGCATAGTCCACGGGAGGAGCAGAAGCCCCTCCCGTACTGACTGCCGCCTCACCCCGTAGCAAGGCGTTATACATCTCCGCCGCCCGACGCTGCTCGGCCAGCTTCGCGTCGTTGGCGTCTTCGATGGCATTGGTATAGACTGTTTCCACATCCGAGTGATACTTTTCACTTACCAGTTCACCCATAAGCGGGTAGAGCAGCAATCCCAGCGCCAGAAGCACACAGGCTACCGCCAGCAGTCGCCACTTCACTGGTCGTTCCTATTATGCTTCCGCCCCCGGACCACAATAAACGCCGCCACGCCCAGCAGCATACAGCCGCCCACGGTGAACATCCAGGTGCCGTAACCGCCTGTCTTAGGCAGGTCGAAGCCGGGGTTGTTGATGACCGTCAGCGGCACGATGGCATTGCCGTCCTCCATGTCCACCGCGTCGCCGTTGACGCTGCCGCTGGCCGTCAGGAGCTTCACGCCGCAGGTCTCGCAGGCGCTCTCGCCCTCCGCAGCGGTAATGATAATTTCAATGCCGTCTTTCAGCAGCACATATCCCTTGTCCGTGGCGGTCTCTGTCATCGTATAGGTATCGTCCTCCAGACCCATGACCCGGATGTGCCCCTCCCCGTTGGGCACGAACGCCGTGGCCTTGCTCTCCTTCACCTCGTGGCCGGTGACATGGTACACGCCGTCCACCAGCTTTGCCGTCACAAAATAGCCGTCCGTGTCGTTGTGCAGCAGGAAGTTGACATTCGTCAGGTCGCCCTTGCCGTCCGAAAACTGCTTCAGCACATCCACGCCGTAGGTATACACATGGCAGCAGTCCTGGAGCGTATCAAAGTAACCGGTATTGGTGCGCTTCCAGGTCAGCACCACCTCGTTGGGGTTGTCGGTATCACCCAGTTGTGCGTCAGCGGTAAGGGTAGCGGCATAGGTGATCCGCATAGTACAGTCGCTGTAACCACGCTTCACGCTGCCCGTGTAGACGCTCTCAGATTCATTGATGTCCGCCAGCCCGGTCTCTGTCATACCAATGGTCATGGTGTTCTGTGCGTCATCATAGCTGACGACAAACTTGCCGGAATCCTCCTCCCATGCCGTAATCTGATCTGTGCATCCGGCATCCCGGAAGAACTCAATGACCACATCGCTTCTGTTGTAGCGAATCCCCTCACGCAGCGTGTCCGCAAAGGTATAGGTAGTGAGGCTGGTAGCCTTGGAGGTGATGGTAGGCAGCTTAGAGATGATCTGATAGTCCACCACATCCCCCACAGAAGCGGTGGCAGTATGTGCATAGCCATCCGCAATGTCGGTCAGACTGCCGGTATTCTTGCCGGTGCTGTTCTTGTCCTCCCGGACGGTCTTTTCGAGGTCCGGGCTGCCGGTTTGGTTCTTGGGGTACACGGTCACATCATAGTTCCAGTCTTTGCCGTCGATAGTGGTCATGGGCAGAGAGACGAAGAACGGGTTACAGGTGCTGATAACATTCTCCGGCACACGGGTCTCCACCGCCAGATACAACCCCTGCTCCAGACCGCTGACCTTGCTGTGTCCGTTTGCGTCCGTCTCGGGCATGGCCTTGCCGCCGTTCCGGACGGCAATCTCCAGCGCATTTTTGACGGTGGTAGCATTGTCGGCCAAAGCGTCCGCCAGGGCCTTGTTCAGCTTGTCGGAGGTAAAGTAGAACACGCCGTTCCCTCTCTTGTAAGCGTCCGCCTTAGTCAGTCCAATGGCCTGGAGCACTGCGTCGTCCGCAAATCCGTACAGCACACCCACCTTGTACTGACCGCTCTCCCGCTGACTGTAAGTGGAGATGGACGCCACCCGCAGATAGCTAAACTCCACGCCCTGAATGGCGTACTGCGCCAGCTTGTCGGTAACGGCATCGTCCTGCACACCGGTGCTGACATAGGACGCCACATCCCACGCTCCGTCTGCGCTGGCTGCCGTGATGTCGTACTTGTAAAGGGAAAGGGACGCCTTTCGCCCGGAGTCAATGGTCGGCGCCGCGAACGCCGTGGTGATAAGCCCCAAGGCCATGACCATAGCCAGGAGCAGCGCCCAAAGTCGCTTCGTTTTCTTCATCGTTCAGTTCTCCTTTTTCATCGTGGTTTTTTTGCAAAAATAAACACCCATGCCGAGCATGAGTGCCGCAAACAGAATATATATTGTGAAGCCTGCCCCGCCCGTAAAGGGCAGCGCAAAGCCCGCATTGTTGCAGGCGGTAATGGTGATGTCGTGGTTGTCTGCATCCAGCGTCCCCAAAAACAAAGGCTCCGCCAGCAGCGTCATTCCCCCCGCCGCCTGCACCTCCGTCACCCGGTAGTAGGTGCCGCCGTCTGCTGTCAAATCTTCCCAGCAAACCGAGCCGCCCGCACCCGTTTCCGCTGTGCTCACCTCCTGCCAGTTCACCTGGTCCGCAGAGGATTCCAGCAGGAACCGGATCCCGGGCAAAGGCGCACCCTCGGCGTCCACTTTCTTCACCATAATTCTACCAGGAATAGCAGCGGTCTTGATTTTGAGATAAGCCGTCACTGGGTCCCGAACGCTGGCGGAATAGGTGACCACATCCTGAATACCGGTAGCCGATCCCCATACGCCATCGCCCCAGACTACCACGCCTGCATGAGTAGTGCCATTTTTGCTGCCCACCACGGTGGCAGCCTCCGGGATAGGCTTCTCCGTGGAAACCGTCAGCACATTCCCACTCTTGCTGAAAGTCAAGTCCGCGTCCTTACAGCTGAAGCTGTACTTTCCCAGCATTCCATTGGTGTCCGTGACGCTGCCCACGAACTTGCTTCCGTCCCAACTCAGCTCCAGCATCCCCGCATTGGAAGGCAAGGACCCGCAGAAGCTGGGCCGCTTGCTGTGGGTCTGCACCGAGGTCACGATGGAGTTATAGTAGCTGAGAATTTTACTCCGCAGGGGATGGGTACTATCCACCCGTTCCAAGGCTTCGTTATAACCCATGGACTTCACATCAATATGGTAGAAGCTGCTGTCCCGTTCGCCTACCACCACCTCCCATATGAGAATCTGCGTGGCATAGGCCCAGGCCATTTTCTCCGCCGTAGCTTCCACATCCGCCCACCAGCCCCCGCCGATAGAGCCGTGGTAGCCGTAGCTCATAACCCGCCCAATCAGCCGCTGCACCTCGCGGGGCGTAAGGGGATGCCCGGCAGGCAGGGTCATGCGATCCCACCAGGTGTCGTCGTGGTCCGTAAGGGAATCATAGTTTTTCTGCGGCACACCCGGCTCAATGCAGTAGGCCACCTCCCCCTGCCAGGAATCCAGGCACCGAAACTGCGTGTAGTTGCCAGCTGCCACATGATACCCAAACCGCAGGTTTAACGCCCCATGCCCCCACTTGCCGCTGGTTCTCAAGGTGTCATCTGACAGCGGAAAATTCCAAATATACACCTGCTTAGATGCCGCAAAAGCTGTGGTAGGCAGCAGGCATAAACACAGCACCAGTACCAGCAAAAGCGCCGTCCCGCATTTGATAATTTGTTTCAAAACAAACCTCCCATTCTCCTAAATTTTGCCATAAGAAAAAGGCCCTCCATGAGAGCCTTTCTCCTATAAATTTTGCGTTACCCGCGACCGATGAACAGTTCGTACTGCCCATCTCCCACCTGTTCCGCCCATATCCACACAGCGGTGCAGCCTTCCTCGTTCTTATAATATGTCAGATCATCCCGGATATAGGCGGCCAGAACATCCTCCGTCTTACTGCTGCATCGGATGGGCGTGTCCCAGCTATCCGTTGCATTTTCATCCAGCCGCAGACCAATGCCCACGGCGTAGTCCTTGGCATAGCCCAGCCAGTAGTCCATGTCAAAAACTTTCTCCTCCGGATGCGGCGCAGGTGTTTCCACCACATCCGTCCCACTCCCCGCAGGTGCGGATGGACTATTCCCCGCAGGCTTGGAAGAACTGCTTCCCGCGGAATCGGATGCCCCGTTTCCCGCAGAGCCAGCCTTAGACGGCGCACTCGCTCCATTTTCCCGCGCAGGAGTTTTCCCCACCGCAGGCTTTTCATCTCCAGCAGAGGAATCCTTTTCAGTCACCTGTCCAGGAGCTGCGTCGGAAGCGCCGGACTTTTCGTCCTGCCCCGGCGTCGCTTCCTCCGAAGCATATTCGTTCCCATTTTGCGTTGTCGTGGTCTCGGAAGCATCGGTAGCAGATGTTTGCGGCAGATTGTCCGTATTCGTAGGTGTCCCAGACCCGCCGCAGCCCGTGAGGAGCAGCGCACTCAGCACCCACGCCATGATTTGCAGTTTTTTCATTCTGTACCTCCATTTTTTATTTTCCGTTCTGTGTCGGTACACAACACAACTACCACAGGACCGCCCATAAGTCAATGGGAATCTGCGCCGCTCCCGAAGAAAAGGGAGGCCCCCTGATGTGAATTTCACTCTCACTCATACCATGTCTCTCATCTGCAAGGTGTGCGCTGCAAAAGGCGGCTCCAACCGCCGCAGCAGGCCAAACTCCGTCGTAACCACGCCGTCCGCTTCCATGCACTCCTTGCCGTACTTCTCAAAGTCCATGTAGCCGTCCAGCATTTCCACCGCTGCGTCATCCAGCCCCAGCGTTTCCTGTAAGCGCTGCTGGCCGTAGCCGTAGGTGCCCTCGACGATGCGTTCGTAGTTCTCCAAGTTTTGCAGCAGCTCGTAGGCCCTGACCAGAGTGTCGGGCCGCTCGGCATCCAGCACAGCGGCATAGGTCAGCAGAGCGCCGTCTTTCTGCCAAATGTCCTCCATCGCCTTCGCAAACTTGTTGTAATCCTCCACAGAGGGGCAGTCCGTGTCGCAGATCAGTTCACCGATGTACGGCACCTTGAAGCGCACATCTCGAATCACGGTTTCCGCAAAATCTCCCACGCCCAAATATGACTTTGCGGCAGAGAGGTATTCCTCGTCGGCGGGAAGGACAAGCGAATAGCCCGCCTTGTTTTTGGCATACAGCGTCATGCGGAGCATTTCGTCCCGGTTCTCACCCCGCCAAGGCTCCGGTGCTGGTTGCTCGCCCTGCCCGCATTCCATAACTTCCTTCAAGGCGATACCTCCTTTGTAGGCTATGTACCCGCGATCCGTGAACATCCCGTCCTCTGCATTCATGCGCTGCAGGGCGTAGCCTTCATAGTCGTAAAACGCCTCCAAATTCTCATCGTACTCGAAGCGCTCAGATTCCTGGATCATGTACTTGCCGTACTCCGTAGGCGTATGAACGCCGGGGACGAAGTCAAACAAGTCGAGGCTTTCCACGAGCATTTTGATCTCCTCTGCGCTCTGCGGCCTTGCCATGGCCACCGCCGCACCCAGCTTTATGATGTCGTCATTGAAAAGCGGCCTCGCTGCCTTTGCCAGTGCATTGAGGTCCGCAAGGCTTTCCTGTTCCATATCCAGCAGCATATCCACTTCATCCGGCAGCTGCGTATCCTCCAAGTGAAGCCGGGCATCCGCAGGATTCATAATGCCCGCACGCTGGAGGGCACGGTCCACCTCCTCCTGCGCCATAGGAAGGTACAACCATGTGATATGCTCCGTATCCTCCGGCTCGGACTTGGCGGTCACCGCAATCGTGATGGCATTCGGCTCATAGTAATAGCAGGGGAAGAACTGCCCGTCGTAGACCTGCTCCAATTTCATGCCGTTATCATAGACCACGCCGTAGGGCGTGATCGTGCCGCTGCCGCTCTCGATGAGCCGCCGTGCCGTTTCCTCACCGTCCAGAGCATCCAGTTCCTCCATTTTGGCGCTGCCACCGTGCAGATTCATGTAGTGGTCCCGGCCAACAGCGGATAGGTCGGAAAAATCTGTGATGACCGTGGCCTGTTGGCAGCAGAAGGTCAGGTTGATCAGATCCTTCAGCTCGAAAAGCTCCAGCTTGTGGGCCACCGCCTGAAACTGTGCGGCTTCGCCGGTATCGAAACTATCCAGTCGCTTGGCGAGATAGTTCAGCTCCTCCACATTGACCGTAAGCATCTCCATGCGCTTGAGCACAGAGTAAAAGCTGTTGATCTCCTGCACCTGGCAATCGGCTTTGACCGCGTCGCCGATTTCCAGAGCCTCCAGCAGCTCCATGCAGTGTGTGTACTGGTCATGGGGGATGGGGAATGGGATGGTTGCCACGCCATATTCTGGGTGATACGGATTGCCAAGCACCGCCTGTATCATCATGTTATATCAGCTCCTTTTTCCAAATTCAAAACCACATCTCCGTATTTGGCCATCAGCAGTGCGCCGGTAATCAGGTGGAACGCCTCATCTGTGACCAATTCGGGAGACGCAAGGTCCGCAAGAGTAATATTGCAGCAGCCGACCGCAATGGCCTTCGCCGCCTGGTATACGCTGTATAGCTCCGGCTCGATCCCTCCGAGGCGGACGCTTTGGAAGTCAAAGCCGTCATTTCCGCATTTCCAGACCATCCTGCGCCAAAGGCTCTCGTATGCCGTGAGAAGGAAGAGGGCAGCTTTGTTCCGGTCGGACAAGCGCCAGCAGCGCTCTCGCCAGTGTGTCCATCTTCGCCGGTGGGCATCTGACAGGAAGAATTGAGGTTTCCGTTCTCTGAATTGCTGATGCATCCGTTTTCGGAGCTGTGGCCCCATAGAGAGTGCGAAGCAGTCCCGCACAAACTCATTCAGCTCCAGTACACCTGCTTCGATCCGTTCCTCTAGACAGGTGCATTCATACAGGCGGCACGAATGCTTGCGATCATAGTTCTGGCAGTATTTGCACGCCACATCTTTGGGCGTGTAATGAAATGGGCTGCGGTATATCCCACCGCCTCGGGGCTTTTGTCCAGGCTGAGACATCATCAACTGCTCCATCGCCTGCAGCGGCGTGTCTCGCATGAAATAGCGCGGCATAAGTGAACTCCTCTCTGAAACAAAAAAATGGCCGGAATCTTATTGCTAAGACTCCGGCCCACAAAATATTAACGCTACAACCAGCGCCCTTTTTGAAATGAAAAAGGGCGCCGCTTTCTCAGTCCGTCAGTACCAACAAAACGACGCCTAATTCTTTGTGAGTTTTTTTGAGAAAAATACCGCTGCCAGTCGGAAAAATCGCCATTCAAAAAGGGCGCTGGCTGAATGCATCTGCCCGAAAAGGGAAAACGCCCAGTTCGAATCGGGGCAGACGCTCTGAAACAGCGATTTGCATCTATGGTTTGAAAGAAGAAATCCGGGCCCTAAAAAGCCTGGAAACGGTTGATGCGCCTGGCTTTTCGCCAGGCGCATCTATACCGTTTAGTTAATATGGAGGTGACACCCGGATTTGAACCGGGGAATGAGGGTTTTGCAGACCCTTGCCTTACCACTTGGCTATGTCACCGCATAAGAGAGATCCGCAAGGTCCTCTCTGTTTGGAGCGGGCGACGAGGCTCGAACTCGCTACCTCGACCTTGGCAAGGTCGCGCTCTACCAGATGAGCTACGCCCGCAAATGGTGCCTCCGGTCGGAGTTGAACCAACGACACGCGGATTTTCAGTCCGCTGCTCTACCAACTGAGCTACAGAGGCATATTGGCGACCAAGATGGGGCTCGAACCCACGACCTCCAGCGTGACAGGCTGGCGTTCTAACCAACTGAACTACTTGGCCATATCTTTGGTGGGAACAACTGGACTCGAACCAGTGACCCCCTGCTTGTAAGGCAGGTGCTCTAACCAGCTGAGCTATGCTCCCGGGTCAGTCGTTCCACTCGTAACGACAGGGTTTATTATACCGAATCGGCGCCCTGTTGTCAACACCAAATATTATATTTTGCCAATTATTTTTCCGCTTCCAGGCCCTCAATGATCTGCTGCAGCTGCCGGGCGGTGAACTCATACTCCGCGTCGCAGAACTGGCAGGTCATGTGACAGGAGCCCTGCTCGGCGAGGATGTTTTTCAGTTCCTCCGGACCCAGCGAGATCAGCGCGCGCTCCACCCGCTCCCGGCTGCAGTAGCACTTATACTCCACCGGATCGGACTGCAATATCTTCACCTCAAAGTCTGACAGAACGGTTTTCAGCAGGTGCTCCGGGTCGGGATCCTTATCCAGAATGGCAGACACATTGCCGGCAGCCATGATGCCGCCCTCCACCTTGACGATGGTATCCTCGGACGCTCCGGGCATGAGCTGGATGAGATAGCCTCCGGCGGCCCGGACGCTCTGATCCCGCTCGATAAGCACCCCCAGGCCGCAGGCCGTGGGGATCTGCTCCGACTCCACAAAATATCCGGCAATATCCTCGGCGATCTCCCCGCCCAGCAGATCCACGGTGCCCACATAGGGCTCCTTCATATTCAGATCCTTTATAACGGTCATTGTGCCGCCCTCGGCCCCCACAGCCGCACCCACATCCAGCTTTCCGTCCGGCCGCAGGGGTATATCCACCTGGGGGTTGGCCACATACCCCCGGACATTGCCCGCCGGGTCAGCCACCGTCAGAATGGTTCCCAGAGGGCCTGTGCCCTTAATTTGCAGGGTCAGGCTGGCTCCCTGCCCCTTCAGGGCGTTGCCCATGAGGGAAGCTCCGGCCAGTGTGCGGCCCAATGCCGCCGTGGCCACCGGCAGGGTCTTGTGGATCTGCCGGGCACGCTCGGTAAGCTCCCGGCTGCTGACAGCCGCCGCCTGGACCATACCGTCGGATGTGATGGCTCTGACAATTCTATCGCTCATAGTATGCTGTACCTTCTTTGATTATTCTCTTGTGCAGCAGAAATAGATCCGCTGCTCGCCTTCTGCGGGTTTACGCAGGTGGCAGTCGCCGTAAACGCGGATGTCACCAAACCCGGCCTCCCGCAGCCACCGGGTCAGTTCCTCCGGGCTGTAGTAGCGCTGGCGGTGCAGCTCCGTGTCCCGACGGAAACGGCCGTCCCGTTCCCGGCGGAACAGATCCACCCAGTAAGAACAGACCTTCCGTCTGAATTCCGTGCGCCACACGCAGTAGGTGTCCTCTGTTTCGTCCAGAAACACCTGATCGTTCAGACTTTGGAATTTCTCCAGCGTGTTTACATCAAAAATAAACTGACCTCCGGGGGCGATGAACAGATACAGCCGTCGGAAGGTGCGCTGCACATCAGCGGGCGCTGTGAGATAGTTCAGGCTGTCCAGGCAGCAGATGGCGGCATCCACGGTGCCATAGAGGTCCAGCTTGGGCATGGACTGCTGCAAAAAAATAGGAGCCTCGCCCGGTACGCTGCCGCTCTTCATCATGGCGGCGGCCAGCATCTCCTCCGAGGCGTCCGTCCCGATCATCTCATAGCCCCGGGCCGCGAGCAGCCAGGTCATGGTGCCGGTACCGCAGGCCAGATCCAGCACGGTATGCACCGGGATACGGCTGCGGGCAAACAGCTTTTCCAGATAGTCCGCCCGCTTTTCATAGCCCACGTCCCCTGTCAGAGAATCATAGGCCCCGGCCAGGCCCTGGTATGCGTTCATCCCTCGCCGTTCTCCTTCATCTTCTCCAGAATGCTCTCGTAGCCGCCGGCGCCGTTGAGCAAAGAACGGTTCACCCGGCTGATGGTGGCGCTGGAGGCGCCGGTGCGCTCCAGAATATCGTTGTAGATCATGCCGTCATTGAGCAGCATGGCCACCTCAAAGCGCTGCTCCATGGCACGCATTTCGGAAATAGTGCACAGATCCTGAAAAAAGTTATAGCACTCCTCCTCGGTCTCCAGCTTCAAAATAGCCTTATACAGCAGGTCGCTCTTTTGTTTGGTGGCAATTTTGGACTTTGCAGGATGCAGCATAGTATTCGCCCTCCTCACGGTGAAGCATTTATACCATGATTTTACCATTTTAGTTTGTGAAAGTAAAGAGGGCATGTGGAATTATTCGTTACATTTTTATTAACTTTGTGAAATTAGCCTTTACCTCGCGCGTATTTTCCTGTAAAATAATACGGATAAAAATCCCCTGCAGGAATCGAGGCAACGCTATGAGTTTTTTTCAAAAACTGAGCAACGCACTTTCCCGTTTTATGTACGGGCGCAACGGCTCTGACCAGCTTGGCTGGGCATCCATCATTTTGCTGTTGGTGCTCAACACGGTGAATCTCTTTCTCCGCAGCAGCAGCGACACCGTTTATATGCTTCTGACCACGGCGGATTTTGTGCTGATGGTGTGGATCCTGTTTCGTATGTTCTCCCGCAATCTGCCCAAGCGGCGCAGGGAGAATGCTTGGTTTCTCGCTAAAATCGTGAACCCTGTTAAAAACCGCCGGATGCGCAGCATGGACAAGCAGCACAAATACTTTACCTGTCCCAACTGCCGCACCGTGTGCCGTGTACCCCGGGGCAAGGGCAACATCATCATCACCTGTCCCAAGTGTGGCGGCTCCATCCGCGGCAAGAGCTGAACCAAAAGCATCAGGCTCCCGCTTATGAAGCGGGAGCTTCTTATTTTTTCCTCTTGCAAACATATGTTCTATCGGGTACAATGAAAGCATAAACCAGCGGAAAGGAGTGGGCGCCATGTCCGGGGATAATAAAACCTATATCGCAATTGACTTAAAATCCTTCTACGCCTCGGCAGAGTGCGTGTCCCGGGGGCTGGATCCTTTGTACACCAATCTGGTGGTGGCCGATGCCTCCCGCACGGAAAAAACCATCTGTCTGGCGGTGTCGCCGTCCCTGAAGGCCTATGGTATTCCCGGCCGGGCCAGACTCTTTGAGGTGGTGCAGAAGGTGTCCGCCGTGAACGAAACCCGGCAGCGGGCCTATCCGCAGCACAAGCTGTATGTCCGGGAATATGACGATAGGCTCGTCCGCTCCGATCCTTCCCTGGCCCTGGATTATATCGTCGCTCCGCCCCGTATGGCCTACTACATGGATATTTCCACCAAGATTTATCAGATCTATCTGCAATATGTAGCCCCGGCGGACATCCATGTCTATTCCATCGATGAGGTGTTCATCGACGCTACCCGGTATCTCCCTCTGTATGGCCTCACTCCCCGAGCCTTCGCTCAAAAGCTCATGGCGGCGGTGCTGCGGGAGACAGGCATCACCGCCACAGCGGGCATCGGGCCCAACCTGTTTTTGTGCAAGGTAGCCATGGATGTGGGGGCCAAGCACATAAAGCCGGACAAAAACGGTGCCCGCATAGCGGAACTGGACGAATACAGCTTCCGGGAAAAACTGTGGTCTCACCGCCCGCTGACGGATTTCTGGCGGGTAGGCAAGGGCTACGCCAGAAAGCTGGAGGCCCACGGGATGTTCACTCTGGGGGATGTGGCCCGCCGCTCCCTGACGGACGAGGATCTGCTGTACCGGCTCTTCGGCATCAGCGCCGAACTGCTCATCGACCACGCCTGGGGCTGGGAGCCGGTAACTCTGGCGGACATCAAGTCATATCGTCCGGAGAAATGCTCCATGGGTGCCGGGCAGGTGCTCTCCTGCGCCTATCCGGCTTCAAAGGCCCGCATTGTGGTGCGGGAGATGGCGGACGCACTGGCGCTGGATCTGGTGGATAAGCGGCTGGTGGCGGGGCAACTGGTGCTCACCGTGGGGTATGATCGCACCGGAAGCACCGATGGGTACACCGGTCCCCGCACCACGGATCCCTATGGCCGCAGTATCCCTAAGCCGGCCCACGGCACGGAGTATCTCCCCTGCCCCACTGCCTCCTCCAAGTATATCATCGACGCTGCCATGGCCCTCTTTGACCGCATCGTAGATCCCCGCCTTCCTGTGCGGCGTATGAGCCTGGTGGCAGACCGGGTAACTGCGGAGGAGCTTACACACCGGCAGGTACAACCGGAGCAGATGGATCTCTTTGCCGACTATGCCGCCCGCAAAGAGCAAGAAGCGGTCTTGGAAAAGGAAAAGCACCTGCAGCAGGCGGTGCTGGACATCAAGAAAAAATACGGCAAGAATGCCATTTTGAAGGGCATGAACTACGAGGAGGGCGCCACCGCAGCCCAGCGCAACCGCCAGATCGGCGGACACAAAGCATGAGGGAAGGAGAAAGCCATGGGTGCATACGATGACATTCTGCATCTGCCCCACCATCGCTCAGAGAAGTACCCCGCCATGTCCATGCGGGACCGGGCAGCGCAGTTCTCCTCCTTCCGGGCTCTCTCAGGCTACGAGGATGCCATTGACGAGACCTCCCGTCTGACAGACAGGCGCGCAGAGCGCAGCGAGGAGGAGCAGCGGCGGCTGGATGAGATTTTGCTGCGGCTGGAGGAGCATTTGTCAGAAAAACCAACCGTCACCATCACTTTTTTCCGCCCAGATCCACGGAAGGAAGGCGGTGCTTATCTGCAGCGCACCGGGTCTCTCCACGCCATTGACCGGGTGGGCCGCAGGCTGGTGTTTCAGGATAAATGGGAGGTGCGTCTGGAGGATGTGTACGGCATTTCCGAAGAGGAATAAAAAAACGCTTGCCGGGAGGCAAGCGTTTTTTTATTTACACGCTGAGCTGATCGTCCAGCACCAGGCCGGGGTTGTGCTTGGTGAGAAATCCCAGGGACCACGCGCCGCAGTAGGCGATGAAATAGCGGTCCCTGAAGTCCTGCAGCACACGGGAATCGGTGCACAACGTCATGTCCTGATAGTCACCCGCATAGCTCTTGATGCGGATCAGGTGGCTATACGGCAGACCCTCCATCCGCAGCTCCACACCGTACTCGCTGCGCATCCGGTACTCAAATACATCAAACTGCAATGAACCCACTACGCCCACCACGATGTCCTCGTAGCCGCTGCCGGGGAACTTGAAGATCTGGATGGCGCCCTCCTGAGCAATCTGCTGCACACCCTTGATGAACTGCTTGCGCTTCATGGTATCCTTGGGAGACACGGAGCGGAACAGCTCCGGCTCAAAGGACGGAATGCCGGAATAGCGGAATTTCCTGCCGGGAACGGTAATGGTATCGCCGATGGAGAAGATGCCGGGGTCAAACACGCCGATAATGTCGCCGGCGTAGGCCTCGTCCACGATCTCACGCTCCGCGGCCATCATAGCCTGAGGCTGAGACAGGCGCATCTTCCTGCCGGTCTGCACGTGGTAATACTCCGCGTCCCGCTCAAATTTGCCCGAGCAGACGCGCAGAAAGGCCAGACGGTCCCGATGGGCCTTGTTCATATTGGCCTGGATCTTAAACACAAAGGCGGAGAAATCCGGGGAGGACGCCTCCACCAGCCCCTCGTCGCTCTGGCGGGACAAAGGCGGCGTGGTCATGCGCAAAAAGGACTCCAAAAACGGTTCCACACCGAAGTTGGTCAGCGCCGAGCCAAAAAACACCGGAGAAAGCTTGCCGCACTGCACCGCCTCCAGGTCGAACTCCGCACCCGCGCCCAGCAGTTCCACATCGTCCCGCAGGGTTCGGGTAAGCCGGTCGCCGATGAGCTCCGGCAGAGCGGGGTCATCCAGCTCCACCTCGGTGACGGCGGCTTTGCGGGCATGGCCCGCATCGGTGAAGTGCAGAATACGCTTCTTCTCCCGGTCATACACACCCTGAAACTCATTGCCGCAGCCGATGGGCCAGTTCACGGGATAGGTGGCGATGCCCAGCTCCCGCTCCACCTCCTCACACAGCTCCAGAGGGCTCCGGGTCTCCCGGTCCATTTTGTTGACGAAGGTGAAAATGGGAATATGCCGCAGGGCACACACCTTGAAGAGCTTCCGGGTCTGGGGCTCCACGCCCTTGGCGCCGTCGATGACCATTACGGCACTGTCGGCAGCCATGAGGGTGCGGTAGGTGTCCTCGGAGAAATCCTGATGGCCGGGGGTGTCCAGAATATTGATGCAAAAGCCATCGTGGCGGAACTGCATCACCGACGAGGTGACGGAGATGCCGCGCTGCTTTTCGATCTCCATCCAGTCGGAGGTGGCGGCCCGGGCACGCTTGCCCTTGACCTCGCCCGCCTGAGCAATGGCGCCGCCATAGAGCAAAAACTTCTCCGTCAATGTAGTTTTACCGGCGTCCGGGTGGGAAATGATGGCAAATGTCCGCCGCCGGGATATTTCTTCCAGTAATGAGGCCATAGGCTCCTCCTCCTAAGTATCACACGATCTTCCGCACCAGTATCCCTCCGGCGCAGAATCCATAATATTATACACGAGAATCACGGAAAAGTCTATAAAATCCAAAAGATTTTTCCGGAAAATGAAAAATGCCCGAGGCAGGCAGTGCCCCGGGCTTGTCCGTTATTCTATCCAGGCTCTGAACTGCTCAAAGCCGAACAGCAGATTTTTCCTGTCGTGGCAGTCGGAGGAGAGAATGCGTTTTATTCCTCTCCCACGCAGCTCCTCCACGATCCGGCGTGATGGGTATGGCTCTGCGCGGTAGCCCCGGGCCACAGCTCCGGTGTTAATCTCAAACACCGCGTCCGTCTGTGCCAGAGCCTCTATCGCCGCCTCCACCGCCCGGATATATCGGGGATGGCGGACAGAAAACAGGGCATCTCCCTCGTTGAATTTGGTCACCAAGTCGAAGTGCCCCACCACCTGGCAGCCGGTGCGCCGCACGACCTGCGCAGCCGTGCGGTAATAGTCCTCGATGAAGGCATACCAATCCCCGCCGTAAAAGTCCCGTACCGCCTGCTCCTGCCGCTGCCGGGAGGCGTCCACAGGTAAATAAAAGCCGTCCTTATACAGATAGTGGACACTGCCGATGATATAATCATACTCTGCCGTGGAGCCGGGGGAATAAAAATCCTGCTCAACGCCCATATAGATGCGGATGCGGCCGGCATACACCCTCTGCAGCCGGCGAATCTCCGTCTTATATTCCTCCGTCTGCGTCGGGGACATACAGTAATCCTCGTCATAAGGGGCGTAGGAATGACCGCTGAAGCCTATGGCCGGGCAGCCCAGCTCCAGCGCCCGCTGCACCAGCTCCTCCGGCTCATCCTTCCCGTCGCAGAGGACTGTATGGGTATGGAAGTTAGAAAACCGCTCAAGCATGATTGTAGATCCGCTTGTCCAGAGCAAATATCTTGCCGCTGAAGGTGCCCACCGGGGTTTCCTCCATAGTTTCGGTGTAGATCTCCATGCGGCTGTCAATGAGATCCAGATAGCTCAAAAGCTCGCTCTCGATGCACATGGGCCGCACTGCCGCGCCGAATTCCGGCTCCCCGTGGTGGGAGAGGATCATATGCTGCAGCAGCACGGATTTCTCCTCCGGAATGTGCAGCTTGTCGGCCATGCGGCTCACCGCCTCAGCCCCCAACACCAGATGGCCCAAAAGCTGGCCCTTCAGCGAGTACTCCGCTACCAGGCCCAAGGGAGAGGTTACAAACTCCTCGCACTTGCAGAAATCATGCAGCAGGGTGCCCGCAAGCAGCAAACTCCGATCCACCGCCGGGTAAAGGCCGGCATAGAAGTCGGCGGCCCGCATCATATAGGCGGTATGCATGAGCAGGCCGCCCACAAAGCCGTGGTGCACGCTCTTGGCCGCCGGGATCAAGCGAAGCTGCTTGCCGTAGGTTCCGAGCATCTCCTGACAAACGGCGCGATAGTCTCCATCTTCCAAGGACGCCACCGTGTCCACCAGCCAATCCCAGGTTTCATCCATCTCAATGGGCGCCGTGGCCACCAGGTCACTGACCCGAAAGTCATCGTTTTCCTCCGCCAGACGGATGCGGTACACCGTCGCTTGGGGAGCGCCCCGATACTCGGAGGCCAGACCGGAGATCCACGCCACCTTCCCCACATCCCCCGGTCCAATGGGTCCTGTGTAGTCCCACACCTGGGCCGTCACAGTACCGCTGCGGTCCCCCAGATTCAAGGTCAGAAACGGCTTGCCCGCCGCCGTGGTGCGCTGGGCAATGTTCTGCAGGATATAGTACCCCTCAAAGCGGTCGCCGTTTTTCATGTCGTGAATCAGCATAGTTTACTCTCCTTTTTACATCCACATGGCAAAGGGCCGCAGTACCGTGCCCAGGAGCCGCACATACCATTTGCGCCGCTTCCATTCCCTCAGGGAAATCTCCCGGCTCTGGTCCATCGTCCGGCACATATCCTCCCGCACCGCCTCCACAGCGCTGCCGGAAAACAGGGTGCCGCACTCAAAATGCAGCTGGAAGCTGCGGTAATCCATATTCACAGATCCCACAAAGCCCACCTCGCCGTCCGCAACCACAGACTTGGCATGGAGCAGGCCCGGGGTATATACATAGATCTTTACCCCATGGGTCAGCAGCTCTCCAAAGTAGGACTGGGCCACCATGTAGGCAAATTTGTGGTCCGGGATCCCCGGCAGCATCAGCCGCACATCCACGCCGCTGTCGGCGGCGATACACAGCGTCCGGATCATCGGCTCATCAATGGCCAGATAGGGCGTTGTGATCCACACATAGCGCTCGGCATTGCTGATAAGCTGCTGATAGGTATCCTCGGCGGTGCTGACAGGATTATTATCCGGACCGTCCACCAGAGGCTGGCAGAAATCTCCGCCTACTTCTCCGCCACCGCGTGGGCGGTAGGAATCCCATGGATCCCGCAGCTCACCGCTCATGCGCAGCCACAGATGCATGAACTGCCGGGTGAAGCCCCAGGCCCCCTCCCCCTTCAGCCGCAGGCCGCAGTCCTTCCAGTAACCGAAGCGCACAATGAGGTTGGCATATTCATCCGCCAGATTGGCTCCGCCGGTGTAGGCAATGTCTCCGTCAATGACGGCGATCTTCCGGTGGTCACGGTAGTTGAAGTACAGCCTGTTCACATACTGGTGCACGGGGTTGAACATCTGCACCCAGATACCCTTTTGCCTCAGAGCGTCGATCTCCTCCGGGGGCATGGTCATCATACTGCCGAAATCGTCCAGAATCAGATTCACTTCCACCCCGGCAGCGGCGCGCTCCGTCAGGACTTCGCAAATGCGGTCCCAGATCTGTCCCTTGGAGGCGATGTAATACTCCAGGAAGATGAACCGCTTCGCCTTTTCCATCTCAGCGAGCAGGTCCTCCAGATACGCCTCGCCGGTAGGAAAATAAGTCATCTCCGTGTTTTCGAACAGGGGGAAGTCCTGCCGCCGCAGGTACTCCGCCAGCTTGCCCCACCGGGGCCAGCGCCGTGTGAGATTACTCTGCGCCCGGGCGCTGCTTTCCCGCACCGCCGGGGGCTCCTCCGGCATGGCCAGCGTCTTCAGCGCCAGCTTCTTCTTCATCTGGTTGCCGTTCCAGAGCCAGTAAAGGATCACTCCCACCACCGGCACCAGCATGATCAGGACAATCCAGCCGGGCTTATAGGTGCTGCTGCCGGGCCGTGTATAGATCCGGGCCACGCAGAGCACCGCCATGATCTCCAGAATGGCGTAAGCAATGTAGATCTTCTGCTTGAGCACCATGCTCAAAGCCACCACCACTGCGATCTGCAGCAGCAATAGAAGCGCCACCAATGCCAAACGCAGCGCAGCAGATATTTTTCTCTCTGTTTTTTGCTGAACTCGCTTCATACGGGGAAAGTATCCTTTCTTTAAAAAAACCGGCAGGACTGCGCTTTCCGGGCAGTCCTGCCGCGAAGGGTCTCAATGCTTGGCGCGCAGCAGATCCTGCTGAATCTGCCACAGTTTTGGGGACAGATCCACATAGTAGCTGTGGGGATTGTCGAACCGCTTCACCTCGTCCCAGAGGGTATCGGTCTCCTGGCGGCAGTACTCCCGGATCTGCTCCAGAGAGGGCCGATCATAGACGCACTTGCCACCGATAAAGATAGGCACCTGCAGCTCCCGGGCGGTGTAATTATACACCGTTTTGGTCTTCCAGGTGGCGGTGGGATCAAACAGCTCCAGATCACGCTCATCGTCCACCTGCTCGTCATATACGGTCATGTAGTCTGCAATGGCCTTGCCGGTGTCACGGCCATAGAAACGGTACACCTTCTTGAAGTGGGGCACCGTGATCTTCTCCACATTCTCGCTGACCTTGATCTTGGGAATGATATTCCCGTCCTTATCCTCCACAGCGGCCAGCTTATACACGCCTCCGAATACAGGCTCACTCTTGGCGGTGATCATCCGCTCGCCCACGCCGAACATATCGATCCGGGCGCCCTGTAGCAGCAGATCCTGAATGAGGTACTCGTCCAGAGAATTGGAAACGGAGATCTTGCAGTCCGTCCAACCGGCGTCATCCAGCATCTTCCGGGCCTGACGGCTGAGATAGGCCATATCGCCGGAGTCCAGACGGATGCCGCATTTAGTAATGCCAAGAGGCTTTAACACCTCATTAAAGGCTCGAATGGCGTTGGGCACACCGGATTTCAGGGTATCATAGGTGTCTACCAGCAAAGTAGCGTTGGTAGGATAGATTTCACAATAGGTCTTGAAGGCGTCCAGCTCCGTGTCAAACATCTGCACCCAGGCGTGGGCCATGGTACCGCCGGCGGGCACGCCGTACAGTTCATCGGAAATGGTGCAGGCGGTGCCGTGGCAACCGCCGATATAGGCCGCCCTCGCACCCACGATGGCCGCATCCGCCCCCTGGGCCCGGCGAGAGCCAAACTCCAGCACCGTGCGTCCTCTGGCGGCACGGACGATGCGGTTGGCCTTGGTGGCGATGAGGCTCTGGTGGTTCACCGTGAGCAGAGTAAAGGTCTCGATGAGCTGGGCCTCGATAGCCGGAGCCCGGACGGTTATCAGCGGCTCACGGGGAAACACCGGCGTACCCTCGGGAATAGCATAGATGTCGCCGGTAAATCGAAAATTCTCCAGATAGGTCAGAAACTCCTCGTCAAAGAGATTACGGCCCCGGAGATAGTCGATGTCCTCCTTGGTGAAATGGAGGTTTTCAATATAGTCGATGAGCTGATCCAGGCCCGCAGCGATGGCGAAGCCGCCGCCGTCCGGCACTCTGCGGAAAAACACATCGAAATAGGTGATGCGATCCTTGTAGCCGTTTTTGAAATATCCATTACCCATGGTCAGCTCATAAAAATCACAGAGCATGGTCATGTTCAACTTTTCCTGCGTTTTCATCCTCATACCTCATAGTTTCTTATGTATTTGCCGTAAGTTCTTATAGTATACCTCTTTTGCACATTTTTGGCAACACAAAAAGAGCGCGTAGTAAAACTACGCACTCTTTTCCGTCAATATTTTACCTTGGCCAGACAGATGCGGATCCACTCGTGGTCATAGAATGTCAGGGTGTCCCCCGGCAGACCGCCGAAAGTCTCCGCCTTGTTGAGGATGTCCTCCCCGGGATAGGCAATAGGATCGGAAGCCATTTCCTCGTCCATCAGCTCCATGGCGGTGACGGAGGGGCTGGAATAGCCCGTTTCCTCGCAGTTGCGCAGGACGATGTCATCCCGGCACATAAAGTTGATGAAGGCCAACGCGTCCTCATAGTTCTTAGAGCAGGCGGGGATGCACATGGCGTCCACGAAAAGATTGCTCCCCTCCTCCGGCTGCACAAAAGCCAGATCCGGATTTTCCTCCACCATGGTCAGATAATCTCCGGCGTAGTAGGTGCCTATGGCGGCCTCGTTGTTGATCATCTTGTCAAAGATCTGGTCCATGACATAGGCCTGAACGATGCCCTCCTCCTTCTGCCGGATCAGAAGGTCCGCGGCCTCAGCGATCTCGTCCTTATTTGTGGTATTGAAAGAATAGCCCAAGGCTTTCAGCGCAAGGCCGATGCAGTCCCGGGGATTATCGAAGATCAGTACCTGGCCCTTGAGCTCGGTGGTAAACAGATCCATCCAGCAGGTAGGCGCCTCATCCACCATAGTGGTGTTGTAAATGATGCCGGTGGTGCCCCACATATAGGGGATGCTGTACTTCTGCTCCGGGTCATAGGCGGGGTTCAAATACCGCGGGTCGATGTTGGCAGCATTGGGGATCTTGCTGTAATCCAGCTCCCGCAGCATCCCCTCCTCCTGCATCCGGGCCACCATGTAGTCCGATGGGAAGATGACATCGTAGTTGTTGCCGCCGCCCTTGATGGCGGAGTAGAGCATTTCGTTGGAGGCAAAGGTCTTGTAATTGACATGAATACCGGTCTCTTCTTCAAATTCCTCCAGTATGGATTCATCAATATACTCGCCCCAGTTGTATACATTGATGGTACGCTCTGTCTCCTCCGCCCGGCAGCCTGCCAGCGGCAGAGCCAGGAATAAGGCAAGGAGCAAAACCGTGATCTTCTTCATCACAGGCTCCCCCCTTTCATGCCGTCCCGCTGCAGGGCCTTTTTCCGTTTCTCCTCCAGCTTACTCTGGCGCATTTCACGCAGATTCACGATCAGCAGGAGGCCCAGCACCGTCACGAACAGAATGGTGGACAGGGCATTGATCTCGGGACTGATGCGCTTGCGGGTCATGGCGTAGATCTGCATGGCCAGAGTGGACACCTCGGAACCCGCGGTAAAATAGGAGATAACAAAGTCGTCAATAGACAAGGTGAAGGCAATCAGCATGCCGTTGAGAATGCCGGGCCGCAGCTCCGGCATCAGCACCTTCCAAAAGGCCTGCCAGGGTGTTGCTCCCAGATCCATGGCAGCCTCTCCCAGATTGGGGTTGAGCTGATGCAGCTTAGGAAGCACTGCCAGCACCACATAAGGGATGTTAAAGGTGATATGTGCCACCAGCAGCGTGCCGAAGCCCAAAGAGAAGCCCAGCAGGTTCCCCGTGAACACAAACAGCAGCATCAGGCTCACGCCGGTGATGATGTCGGCATTGGTCATAGGGATGTTATTGATGGTCATGAGCAGATGGCGGGGCTTGCGCCTCATGGAGTGGAAGCCAATGGCCGCCGCCGTGCCCAGCACGGTGGCGATAACCGCCGCCAGCACGGACACGGTCAATGTGGTGCTGAAGGCAGAGAGGATCTCCTCGTCCTGAAACAGCTCCTCGTACCAATGCAGGGAAAAGCCCGACCAGACGGTGCGGCTCTTGGAATCATTGAAGGAGAAGACGATCAGCACAGCGATGGGCAGGTATAAAAACGCGAACACCAGCACGTTGAGCACCTTGGAAATGACAGGATTTTTATTCTGCATTACATCATCACCGCCCCTTCTTCTCCGTCGCCGAAGCGATTCATCACAACCATGGCGATGATCACCAGCAGCAGCATCATCAGTGAGATGGCACTGCCCAGATGGGGGTTATAGGCCGAGCCCAGGAACTGCATCTCAATGAGATCGCCCAGTAAAAAGCTCATGCCGCCGCCCAGCAGCTTGGAAATGGCAAAAGTGGAGATGGACGGGATGAACACCATCATCACGCCGCTGATGACCCCCGGCACAGACAGGGGAAAAATCACCCGCCGGAACACCTGCAGCCTCCCGGCGCCCAGGTCCTGAGCCGCCTCGATATACCTCCGGTCCAGCTTCTCGATCACCGAAAAAATGGGCAGGATCATAAAGGGCAGGAAGTTATACACCATGCCCAGAATCACCGCCGCGTCGGTGTTGATGATGTGGAGGGGGCCAAGGCCCACCAGGGCCAAAAGCTGATTGAGAAAGCCGTGGTTTTCCAGAATGGACATCCAGGCATAGGTCCGCAGAAGAAAGTTCATCCACATGGGCAGCATGATAAAGAGCATGGCCACCTTCCGCGTAGCCGGCCCTGTCTGAGCCAGAAAATAGGCGAAGGGATAGGCGATGATCAGGCAGACCACCGTAGCCAGCGCCGCCAGATACAGAGAGTTGCCGCACACCTGCAGAAAAACATCCATATTCGCAAAGTTTTCCAGGGTAAAGCGACCGTCGTAGTTGGTGAACGCATACACCACGATGAGCACCAGCGGCACCACCACGAACAGAGCCATCCAGATCACATAGGGGACAGCGGGCGTCTTAGTCTTCATTGTCAGCGCCCTCCTCATCCTCCTCGGCAAAGTCCGGATCATTGATCTCGTCATACTCTGCCGAATAGGAGCTGTAGTCGCCGAACTGGCCCGAATACTCACTCTTCTTCATAATGTGGATGTCGTCAGGATTGAGGATGATGCCGATGACCTCGCCTACCTCGTGGTAGTCCGTGGTCTGGATCAGCCACTTGTAGCCTTTGAAATCCACGATGGTATCATAGTGCACGCCCTTGAAGGTCACGGAGGTCACCGTGCCCACCAGGCGGCCCTTGTCCGCCGGAACGATCTCGATGTCCTCCGGCCGGATGACCACATCTACCGGCTCCATGGGGGCAAAGCCCTTATCCAGGCACTTAAACTTGCGGTTAAAGAACTCCACCACATAGTCCTCGTGCATGACGCCGTCGAGGATGTTGCTCTCGCCGATGAAATCCGCCACGAAGGCGTTCTTCGGCTCGTTGTAAATATCTTCCGGTGTGCCGATCTGCTGGATGCGGCCCTTGTCCATCACCACCACGGTGTCGGACATGGTGAGGGCCTCCTCCTGATCGTGGGTAACATATATAAAGGTAATGCCCATCTGCTGCTGGATACGCTTCAGCTCGTTCTGCATATCCTTGCGCAGACGCAGATCCAGTGCGCCCAGAGGCTCATCTAAAAGCAGGACCTTGGGCCGGTTCACCAGTGCTCTGGCGATGGCCACACGCTGCTGCTGGCCGCCGGAAAGCTGGTCTACCCGCCGCTTTTCAAAGCCCTTCAGGCTCACGACGCCCAGCATTTCCGTGACACGCTCACGGATCTCCGCTTCCGGCACCTTGGAAATACGCAGGCCGAAAGCAATGTTTTCAAACACATCCAGATGCGGGAACAGCGCATACTTCTGGAACACTGTGTTGATCTGCCGCTTATGAGGCGGGACATCATTGATCCTGACGCCGTCAAAGATCACATCACCGCTGGTGGGGGTGGTGAAGCCGCCGATAATGCGCAGCGTGGTGGTCTTGCCGCAGCCGCTGGGGCCTAAAAGCGTCAGAAACTCCGAATCATTAAAATACAAGTTGATGTTATCGAGAACCTGCTCGTCGTCAAACGCCATGCAGATATTCCGCAGGCGAATCAACTCTTTGGACATTTATCCTCCTCCGTTCACAAAAAAAGTGCGTCTCCCCCCTCCGAAAAACGGCTTGTGTTCCTTTTCCCCGTAAATCGTCAGGATTAGACAGATACAATATAGTAAGAATACCCCTAAATGTCAACAGATTTTTTCTTATTTTATCCTGCATTTTTTCTGCTGAAAACACAACTGAAAAAATGCCGCAGCTATGTGAAAAAGAGACCACCCAAAAAGGCGGTCTCTCTGATTCTTATTCCAGGGAACAATCCCTCAGTTCTCCATATTCGCGGCGGAATCCAGCGCATCCTGGGGCACGGTGATGGCGCTGATGTCGTTGTAGCCCTCCACCTCCATGGACATCATAACTTTGTCCACGCTCACGCCGGCGTCCCGGTTGTCCTCGGCGGTGTTTTTGATGAGCTCCGCCACCATGCTTGTCATATCGAACACATACTTCACCGGCAGGCCCGCGTCACTGATCCAGATGGTAATGGGAATTCCGCCCATCTTAGCCAGCGCATCGCTGTAGTCCTCGCCGAGAAGAGAGCTGATATTGTCCAGGTTGCCGCTTATCTCCAGAGTTTCTTCCAGCACATCGGAGCTGATTACACCCTCGTAACGGGTAGCGGACACGCCCTGGACGGTCTCCTTACCGGCAGCCTTAAAGTCTGAGCCGTTCTTCATATACAGCTCAAAGGAATCCACGGCATTATACTGCTCCGTGGAGATCGTTGCATCTTCGGCCAGAGTCTTGTACCACTGGTTCTGGCCGGCGCCCTCCATATCCATGCCCACATAGGTCACCATCCGGCCATTCTCAGGCACCATATAGATCTGGATATTTTCCAGTGCCATGCCCAGCATATCCATGTTCATGGTCATCTTGACGGCAGTGGGGTCCATGGTCATCTCGGCGCTGCCGTTCACAGTCATCTCCACCGACTCGCCCTCGGCGCTAATGGCAATCTCCATGGCATAGGTATAGCGCATACTGCTGACCTTCTCCATCTCCTGCCGGGCGTTGAGCATGGCGGCAACGGCATCCCCGCCAGAGGGCTGGTCCTTTTTGGCGCAGGCAGCCAGGCTGAACACCATGGCCAGAGCCAAAGCTCCCGCCGCGATCTTTTTCCACAAGTTTTTCATAGGTTTTTTCCCTTTCTGTCCATCTTCTCTCGATTTTTCTCATTTTCCCCGACCCGTCATCCGAATTGCGAGGCTTATGCGCGCTTTTTTGTGCGTTTTGCGCATTTATATAGCTACTATATCATGCGCATTAAACTCTGTCAATGTTCCGCCCAAAATGCGCTCACCCAAAATACTTCTCCCGGAAGGGCACCTGTTCCACCTGAAAAGTCCGGCCCCGGAGATAATTCAAGATCCCGGCATCCGTGGGCAGATCAAAGGTAAGCTGATAGGAATACAGGGCCTGCCTCGTCTCTCCGTAACGGCGGTTCACATCGCCGTTTCCGTACTTTCCGTCCCCCAGCAGCGGACAACCCAGATCTGCCATGGTGGCCCGGATCTGGTGGGTGCGGCCGGTAAGCAGCTCCACCTCCAGCAGAGTTAGCTCCCCCCGGCTTTCCAGGGTCTTATACCGGGTCACGGCGCTCTTTGCACCGGGAACAGGCTTGCGGAATACAAAGACCTGCTTTTTCTTCTCGTCCTTACGCAGAAAGTTCTCCACCTGCCCCCGGGACGGCTTAGGTGCTCCCACAGTGACGCACAGATACCGCTTGGTCAGCTCATGATCACGAATCTTGTCGTTGATGATGCGCAGAGTCTCGGCATTCTTGGCGGCGATGACGATGCCGCCGGTGTTGCGGTCGATGCGGTTGCACAGCGCTGGGGTGAAGGCATTCTCCCACCGGGGGTTCCACTCCCGTTTCTGATAGAGATAGGCATGAATGTGGTTGATGAGGGTGTTGACCTTTTCCGTTTCATCGGCGTGAACCACCAGACCCGGGCGCTTGTTCAGCAGCAGGAGATTCTCGTCCTCGTACACGATGTCAAGTCTGGGCTGAAACAGGGTGAGGAACATATTTTCTTCCTTTGGCTGGTCAAAAAACTCATCGTTGATATAAAGCTGCAGTACATCTCCCTGCTCCAGCCGCTGGTCCCGCTGAGCCCGCCGGCCGTTGACCTTGACGCGCTTTAAGCGGATGTATTTCTGCAGCAGCGCCGGGGGCAAAAGGGGCAGGGACTTGCCCACAAACCGGTCCAGCCGCTGGCCGGCGTCATTTTTTCCAACGGTAAGCTCCCGCATTTTCCTCCCCCTTTCCGGCAGTATATTGCTATTGTAGCCGATTTTAGAAAAAAGTCAATTTTTTAGCAGAAAATGTTTGACAATCCGTTTTTCTTCCTCTATAATACAATTCGTGTCATTGTGAGGTGTGCCATGCGTTTGAATGTAAACAGAGTTCTGCATACCCCGGATGCCAGCGAGGATTTCCACCTTGAGATGGATCTGTCCGACCTGGATTTCGGCGGAGAAAAGCCTGTTTCGCAGCCGGTTGTTGTGGACGGCCAGGTTCGGAACAAGGCCGGTATGCTGCTTTTGGAGCTTCAGGCGTCCACAACGCTTCGCTGCCGGTGCAGCCGGTGTCTGGAGGTCTTCGACCTGCCCAAAACCACAGACTATTCCTGTGTTTTGGCGGAGGAAAAGCAATTTGAAGACAGTGACGACATCATCCTGCTGGACCACGACGAGGTTGATCCGGAGGATCTTGCCCGGACGGCGTTTATCCTTGACATGGACACGGTTGTCTTATGCTCTCCCGATTGCAAGGGGCTGTGCCCCGGCTGCGGCGCAAACCTCAACCGAGAGACTTGCCGCTGCAAAAAACAGATGGATCCCCGCCTGGCGGCTCTGGCCAAGCTCCTGCCTCAGGAGGAAGCGTAAACTCTTCTATAAATTCACTGCTCAGGCAGTATAAGACCAAGGAGGTGTCAACATGGCAGTACCTAAGGGAAAAGTATCCAAGCAAAGACGCAACAAGAGACGCAGCTCCGTGTGGAAGCTGGCGACTCCCGGTCTGGTGGCATGCCCCAAGTGCGGTGCGCTGCATCTGCCTCACAGAATGTGCCCGGAGTGCGGTACCTACAATGGCCGCGAGGTCAAGGTCGTCAAGTCCGTGGCTGCGGACAAGTAATTTCTCTTGTGTCCTTGCAGGAGGGAAGCATGGCTTCCCTCCTGTTTTTTTCGGCAGGAGAGTTTCAGCCTGCAGCGGCAAAGTCAACGAGTCCTTTTCGGGCGCGTGCATTAAACCTTTTCATAGAAATCATAAAAATCATTCGTTTTACTTTTGTACCCATACAAATTATACTATATTTGTAAAATTGCTTGCGGATAACTTGAAAAATGGGTATAATAGGTAAGTTATTATGTGGTATTATGCCGTTTTTTGAGAGAGGACGCAGCTATGAGCACCATCATTACCTCCATAGATCCCGGCAGCCCCGCCATGCGGGCAGGTCTCCGGCCCGGACAGCAGCTTCTGTCCATCAACGGCCACGATGTGATGGATGTGCTGGACTACCGATTTTATGGGTATGATCCCGTCAGCCACTTAATGCTGAAGAATGAGGACGGATCTACCCAGAGCCTCACCGTTCACAAGGCTGAGGGCGAGGACCTGGGGTTGAATTTCGACACCTACCTCATGGACGAGATGCGCTCATGCGCCAATCACTGCATTTTCTGCTTCGTGGATCAGATGCCGCCGGGCATGCGCCAGACCCTGTATTTTAAGGACGACGACGCCCGTCTCAGCTTCCTTCAGGGCAACTACATTACCCTCACCAATCTGACGGAGCGGGAGGCTCAGCGCATCATCGACCTGCGCATCAGTCCCATCAATGTCTCCGTCCACACCACAGACCCTCAGCTCCACTGCACCATGCTGGGCAACAAGGACGCCGCCCGGAGTCTGGATTACATCCGTGCTTTCTGCCGGGCGGGCATCGTGATGAACGGACAGATCGTGGTGTGTCCCGGCTGGAACGACGGCGACCAGCTTCGCCGCACATTGCGGGACCTGACGGAGATGGAGTTCTCCTCCTGCTCTCTGGTGCCCGTGGGCATCACCAAGTACCGCAAGGGCCTGGCAAGGCTCAAACCGGTGGACGCCCAATGCGCCGCCGAGATTCTGGACATTGCCGAGGAATTCGGGCAGGAGAATCTCCGCCGCTTCGGCACACGGCGCTTTTTCTGCGCCGACGAGCTGTTCCTCCGGGCCGGCCGTGCGCTGCCGGGAGAGGACTACTACGAGGGCTACCGGCAGCTTGAAAACGGCGTGGGTATGCTCCGCTCTTTAGAGAGCGACCTGCTGCGGGCCATGGAACTTCTGGACACTCCGCCCATTCCCTCACCCTTCACCATCGCCACCGGTCGGGCCGCCGAGGGATTCATGAGGCATCTGTTGAACTTGGTGCGGCAGCGCTGCCCACAGGTGCAGGGCAAGGTAGTAGGTATAGACAACGATTTTTTTGGCCACACCATTGATGTAGCCGGTCTGCTGACAGGGCAGGACCTGGCAGCCCAGCTCAAGGCTCACAAGCCTCTGGGCCGGGTGCTGATTCCGCTGCATATGCTCCGCCATGGAGAGGATGTGTTCCTGGATGATTGGACCGTACCGCAGCTTTCCCAGGCCCTGGGTTCTCCGGTGCAGGTGGTAGGCATTGACGGCTATGACCTGTGCGACGCCGTTTTCGGATTGTAAGGAGGTACGCGAATGGCAAAACCTATGATCGCTATCGTGGGCCGGCCCAATGTGGGCAAGTCCATGCTGTTTAATAAGCTCATCGGCCGGCGTCTGTCCATTGTGGAGGATACCCCCGGCGTCACCCGTGACCGCATTTACGGCGAGTCTGACTGGTGCGGCCGCAAGTTTACTCTGGTGGATACCGGCGGCATCGAGCCGAACACCGACAATGAGATCCTCACCTTCATGCGTGAGCAGGCCCAGATCGCCATCGACAACGCCACCGTTATTGTACTGGTGGTGGACATCAAGACCGGCATGACCGCCGCCGATCAGGAGGTGGCCGGGATGCTGCAGCGCTCCAAGAAGCCCATTGTACTGGCGGTGAATAAAATGGATTCCACCGGCACGGTGGATCCGGAATTTTACGAGTTTTATAATCTGGGTCTGGGCGATCCCATCGCCGTTTCCGCCGTCCACGGCCACGGCACCGGTGACCTGCTGGATGCCTGTATGAAATATTTCCCCCCGGAGGACGATTCCGAGGAGGACGAGGATGTCATTCAGGTAGCCATCATCGGCAAGCCCAATGTGGGAAAGTCCAGCCTCACCAATCGTATCCTGGGGCAAGAGCGGGTCATCGTCAGCAATGTGGCGGGCACCACTCGGGATGCCATTGACTCCTATTTCGAGAATGAGACCGGCAAGTACAACTTCATCGACACCGCCGGAATGCGCAAAAAGTCCAAGGTGGACGACGCCATTGAGAAGTACAGCGTACTCCGGGCTACCATGGCCATCGAGCGCAGCGATGTGTGCCTGATTTTGCTGGACGCCAACGAGGGCGTCACGGAGCAGGACACTAAGATCGCGGGTCTGGCCCACGAGGCGGGCAAAGCCTGCATCATCGTGGTGAACAAGTGGGACGCTGTGGAAAAGGACGACAAGACCATGGACCGTATGCGTGAGGAGATCCGCCGGGATCTGAGCTACATGACCTACGCCCCCATTCTCTTTATCTCCGCTCTCACCGGTCAGCGGGTCACCCGGCTCTTTGAGCTGATCAACTATGTGCACAACCAGGCCTCCACCCGCATCACCACGGGTATGCTCAATTCCGTGCTGGCAGACGCACAGACCCGGGTGCAGCCCCCCACGGACAAGGGCCGTCGGCTGAAGATCTACTATATGACCCAGGTAGGTATCAAGCCTCCCCACTTCGTTATTTTCTGCAATGACAAAAAGCTCTTCCACTTTTCCTATCAGCGGTATCTGGAAAACCAGATCCGCAGCGTATTCGGTTTGGAGGGCACTCCTGTGATCCTGTCCATCCGGCAGAAAGGAGACGATGATAATTAAGCTGTCCATCTATTTTGTCATCGGCCTGACACTGCTGGTTTCGTACCTGTTGGGATGCTTCAACGGCGCCGTGGTCACCTCCCATTTCATCATTCGGGACGATGTGCGCAAGCACGGCAGCGGCAACGCCGGCCTTACCAATTTCTACCGCACTTATGGCGCCAAGTACGCCCTCATCGTTATTGCCTGCGACATGGGCAAGACTCTGCTGTCCTGTCTCATCGGCGGCTATCTCATGCTCTGCACCAATGGGAACTGGACTTTTGGCGTGCTGCTGGGCGGCATCGGGTGCGAACTGGGGCATATTTTCCCTGCGTACTACGGTTTAAAGGGTGGCAAAGGTATCCTCTCCGGCGGCGTGCTGGTCTGTATGCTGGACTGGCGCATAGCTCTCATAGCCTGGGGTCTGTTCATCCTGCTGTGGCTTTTGACCCGGTATGTGTCTCTGGGCTCTATTGTCGGCTCCGCCAGTATGCCCTTCACCGCTTTCTTTGTGTTTGACCATGACCCGTTGCTGACCGCCCTGTGCGCCTTTGTGTCCGTTTTGGTCATCTGGTGCCACCGGGAAAACATCCGCCGCCTGCTCAATGGCACGGAAAACAAATTCAAGTGGCATATCAACCCTCTCGATACAGACGAAAACAAATAGCCCCCCGATAGAAAGGAGATCCGTATGAAGCACAATCAGGTCCGCCAAGTGGTTTTTCCCATTCTCACCGCTTTGATTTGGGGCACATCATTTGTTGCCCAGAGCACCAGTACCGAGCATGTGGGCGCTTTCACCTTCAATGCCGCCCGCTCTCTTGTGGGTGCGCTGGCCCTGCTGGTGGTCATCCAGATCTTCAAGGCGGCGAATAAGCGAAAAGAAGCCCCTGCCGCCCAGCCGGAGGAGCAATCCGCCCCCACCGGCAGCCGCAATACCCTCATTATCGGCGGCATCTGCTGCGGCGTGGCTCTGTCCATTGCCTGCAACCTGCAGCAAATGGGTATTGCAGGCACCTCCGCCGGCAAGACCAGCTTCATCACCACCTTGTATGTAGTGCTGGTCCCTATATGCGGCCTGTTTCTAAAAAAGAAGGTCTCCCCGGTTATCTGGATCAGCGTGATGCTGGCGGTTGCCGGCCTGTACTGTCTGTGTATTAAGGAGGATTTCTCCATCGCCCCCAGCGATTTCCTGGTGCTGCTGTGCGCCTTCGGCTATACCTTACATATCCTGGTCATCGACTATTTCACCCAGAAAGTTGACGGCGTGAAGATGAGCTGCATCCAGTTCTTTACCTGCGCCGTGATCTCCGGCATCCTGATGTTTATCTTTGAGACCCCCAGCTGGGCGGATCTCTCCGGCTGCATCGGTTCGGTGCTGTATGTGGGCATTTTCTCCAGCGGCGTGGCCTACACCCTGCAGATCCTGGCTCAAAAGGATTCCAATCCCACGGTGGTTTCCCTGCTGTTGAGCCTGGAAAGCGTGTTCGGCGCCGTGTCCGGAGCTATTTTCCTGCACGAGACCATGTCCGGCAAGGAGCTGATCGGGTGCGTTCTGATGCTCATCGCCGTGGTGCTGGCCCAGATAAAAAAGCAAGACCGCCTGATGCTTCCCATAAAAAAACTCCTGTCTGCCGCAGCAGACAGGAGTTTTTTTAATTTTCCTCAATGTCTGCCCACGAAGCTCCAGTCGTCCTCACCGTCATGGAGCAGGTACAGATCATCTTTGTAGTCTGAATCCAGGGGATTTGCCTTAGGCGCATTGCTCTTGTACTGTTCCAGAACCCGGCGGGATTTCTCCGGCGGCTGGATCGTGCCCGCCCCGGCAATACAGCCGCCCGGGCAAGCCATGCCCTCCAGCAGGTAGCCGTCATACTTCCCGGTCCGGGCAATTTTCAGCATCTTGCGGCACTCCCGCAGGCCCTCAGCATACACCGTCTTTACTTCCCGTTCAGGATCCAGCCGATGGATCACATCCTCCACCGCCTTGGCCACGCCGCCGGAGGCCGCAAAGCCCACACCGGGGGCCGACGCCTCATAATTTGCGGGCACATCCGGGATCTGGCTGAAGTCGATATTCTTTGCCTCCAGCATACCCCGCAGTTCCTCAAAGGTCAGCACAAAATCCACATCACTGCGAACGGTACGGCGGCAGGCCTCCAGTTTCTTGGCCGCACAGGGGCCGATAAAGGCAATTCTGCAGTCCGGATGCCGCTTTTTCTGCAGCCGTGCCGTCAGCACCATGGGGGTCATGGTCATGGAAATATAGGGCGCAGCGCCGGGGAACTCCTTCTTGGCCATCACCGACCACGCCGGGCAGCAGGAAGTAGCCATATAGGGCTGCATCTTGGGCACATGGGACATAAACTCCTCTGCCTCCTCAATGGCGCACAGATCCGCTCCGATGGCCACCTCCTCCACAGACTGGAAGCCCAATATCTTCATAGCCGTAACGATCTGTCCGGGAGTCACATTTTCGCCGAATTGCCCCCAAAAAGCCGGAGCAATGACGGCAATCACCTTGTCACCGCTGCGGATGGAGTGGATAAGCTGGAACAGTTGTCCCTTATCCACAATGGCGCCGAAGGGGCAGTTCACCAGACACATACCGCAGCTGACGCACTTGTCCTGGTTGATCTCCGCCCGGCCGTACTCATCCTTGCCGATGGCGTCCATGCCGCAGGCCTCCTGACAGGGCCGCTCAAAGCGGATGATGGCCTGATAGGAGCAGGCCGCCTTGCACTTTCCGCATTTGATGCACTTGCTCTGATCGATTTCCGCCCGACCATGGTGAAAGCTGATGGCTTCCCTGGGGCAGGCATTGGAGCAGTGGTGGGCCAGACAGCTCTGGCAGGCGTTGGTCACCTCATAATGGGTGTCCGGACAGGCGTGACAGGCATATTTAATAATGTTGATCAGGGGTGGTTCGTAATACCGTTCCCGAATTGCCGTCTTATCCGCGGCATCGGATAAAGGCTCCTGCTGTGAGGTAGATCGCAGGCTGTGTCCCATAGCCAGACGGATGCGCTCGGCAACAATGGCCCGCTCCAGAAAGATGGTGTCTCGCTCGTTTCCCGGATCGCCCGGCAGAATCTTATGGGGTAGCTTATCTATGCGGTGATAGTCACCGCCTTCGTAGGCCAGCTTCGCCACCTCCGCGAAAACCCGCTTTCGAATATCCGCAATGCCGCAGTAAATGTTTCTCATGGGCATACCTCTCTTGTCAACCGTGTGTTTTCACAATGAATTATACCATTGTCACCCACTTCTTGCAAGAGAAATCGTGCGAATACCTTTATCATCTTTATAAAAAATTATTACAAATTATTTGAACCTTCTGTCAGTGCCTCTTCCAGCTTATGCAAGGCCCTTTTTTCAATGCGCGATACATAACTGCGGCTGATGCCGAACACCGCCGCCACCTGCCGCTGCGTCTGGGGCAGATTCCCATCCAGGCCGTATCGGCGGCGGATTATCTCCGTCTCCCGCTCCGTCAGACAGCTATCCACCAGCTCCCGAATGCGCACCCGCTCCTCTCGGTCCGCCATATCCGAAAGCATGGTGTCGTCACTGCCCACCACATCCAGCAGGCACAGTGCATTCCCAACAGCGTCGCTCTCGATGGAGTCGGATAAAGACACCTCGCCCTGCAGCTTTTTGCGGCTGCGGAAGTACATCAGCACCTCGTTTTCCACACACCGGGAGGCATAGGTGGCCAAACGGATCTTTCGATCCGGGCGAAATGTGTCCACTGCCTTAATCAGACCGATGGTGCCAATGGATATGAGGTCCTCCTGCTCCGACGCTTGCGTATAGTATTTCTTGATGATGTGGGCCACCAGGCGCAGATTGTGCTCCACCAAAATGTTCCGGGCTTCCAGATCCCCCGCCAGACTGCGCTCCAGATACATCTGTTCCTCCTTTGCACTCAATGGCTTGGGGAATGAGCCGGGATTCCCTGTGAGCCGCAAGGTCAAAAACAGGCTGTTGGCCAGCAAAAACAGCGCTGCGGACAGCATAAGCATCTCCCCTTTCTCTGCCATCCTATGCCCCCATGGGAAGTCCCTATACGGGCAAAATCTTTGCCTAAAACCGCACCATATTGTTTTTACGGCCTGGTGACAAATGCCTTAACGAACGATTAGCCTTTATTGAAGTTGCATCATCTGGAGGCTTTTTTTGTTGTGCCCGGTGAGAAGATCTGCCCGTCCATAGCATCTGACCAACTATAAAATAAAGACCGGAAAAACTCGGTCTTTGGGCTGTGATGTTCCTCTGCAAGCAAAATGGGGGCGGTTTACATTTGGTTTCCTCTTTCTCAGTAATTCTGTTCCATGGCAAAGGCCACATAAGGCAGCTGACGAATCTCCGTGTAGATCTCCTCGGTCTTTTGTCGGCTGTCCGCCGGCACTTCCAGTTCAAACCCGATATGCCCCGGCAGGCCGCTCTTAGCCGCCTGCACCCGGACGCTGTCTATCTCGTAGGCAACCTTCATCTGATCCAGAAAGCCGTTGATGGCGCTCTCGTCGTTCAATTCAGCGTAGATCACATCCTTCGTCAGCTTTCTGCCCCGCTCCAGAGGGGGCAGAATGACGTTGGTCACCAGTACCAGTGCGGCTCCCGCCAAGGCCGCCCAGTAATATCCCACACCAATGGCAAGCCCGATAGCCGCAGTAGTCCAAAGACCTGCCGCCGTGGTCAGGCCTGTGATACGGGTACGGCCCCGCACAAGGATCATACCGCCGCCCAAAAAGCCGATACCAGAGATGACCTGAGCACTCAAGCGCATAGGATCGGAGTCCATCCCCAGATTCTCCGCGGCGTACATCCCCACCAATACCGTCATGGCTGCGCCCACACTCACCAGAATATGTGTGCGCATACCCGCCGCACGGCCCTTGGTGGCTCGTTCCATGCCGATCAGTCCCCCCAGCACTGCTGCCAGCAGCAGCCGAACCACGGCGGAAAGAATCGTATTTTCCAGCAGCATCGCAATGGTCCCCTCCATTTGGTGTCCTCCCATTCGTCCACAGTATTGCGTTCATTATGTGCTTAGATTATTGCATAGATCCCGGAACAATGCAACCGTATTCTCATTCGTTTTGCAAACTTCCGGGGGTTAATGAACTCATTCATGTCCTTTATCCGTTTTTTGTATATATATGTCGGAATGTGTGTTTGTGCGACATATATTTTATCTGTTTGCGAGAAAATAACCTTAATTTTCTCTTTTTTGTTGACAAATGATTACTATATTGATAAAATATTTTGCGAAAAAATCCCACACTTTCAATGAGCAGGTGATAAAATGTCGCAAAAGGAATCCAAATCGGAAAGAAATAAACGTTTTGCAAAAATCTGGAGTCTGTCCCGCTCGGATGCCGGGAAAACACAGGAGTATATGGCTTCCGGTCTGGGCGTCAGCAAGAAAACCATTCAGAACTGGGAAAAGGGAGTCAGCGCACCGGACCTGTACGAAGGATCGGAGTGGTTCCGGGTACTGGGGAGCAACCCTATGCCGTACTATCTGGCCTTTTTGTATCCCTGGCTTTTTGACGGCATTACACCCGAGGATGACGACCAGGACATCGAACAGACCCTGCTGTTTTTGGTGAAGAACATGACCGCTGTGGAAAAAAGAGAGATGCTCTATCTCATGGCCGGCCGCCACGGCAGCCCCTGGTACTCTCTGCTGCAGATGTTCACCGCCCATTGCCACTGTTCTCTGCGTTCCCGTGTCACCGCCGCTCGCACCATCCTGGAAAACTACGAGATGGATAAGGCCTGTGGGGCTATGGTATGTCCCGACAATGTGCAGCCGGACATGAAGATGCTGCACCACGCCGTGGAGGAAGGCAAGCAGTCTGTTTTCAACCAGCTCTCCGGCTACACCAATGTCGAAGTGGATCTTGACGATTGATAGGAAACCCCCATCCCCCTTTGCCGCGGCAAGGGGGATCCTTTTTTTGCCGGACCGGCAGGGTCCTTCCTCTTGTTATCGCCCCCCCTTTTTGCTATAATCAAGGCAGATAGAAAAAAAGGGGGGCAGGCCGGTGCGCTCGTTGGCTGCCATTGCGTTTTCATTCTCCGCGGCGATCCTGCTGCTGTGCCTGCTGCCTATGGGAAGCTGGCCCTTCTGGGCTGCCGCCGGTCTGGCCGTCATTGGCATCTGCATTCTGCTGCTGCCGTCACTGTGCAGTTGCAAGCGCTTTCGGTTCTATCTGGCCCTCATTACCCTGTCCATGGCGTTCGGACTGTTGTACGGTCGGGGCTGGAGCGCTCTTGTGTCCGACCCCGTCCGGGAAAAGTGCGGGGAAACCCGGCTTTTTTCCGCCACGGTGTGCGACTGGCCGGAGGCCACAGATTCCGGCTGGCGAGTCACGGTACGCCTGAGGGATGCCCGGGGCGCAAAGGCCATTTGCTATCTGAACGATGAAAATATGGCAGCACTGGAGCCGGGACAGGAGCTGCTGGGCAGCGCCTACTGGCAGGATGCCTCCGTGGTAGACAGCTCGGATCTGTCCACCTTCACTTCCCGGGGCGTGTTTGTCCTGCTGTACTGCCGGGAATCTCCTACCGTCACCCAAGGGCAGGTTGGGTCTGTCCTGTATCTTCCCCAGCGGCTGGAAAAAGCCTTCCGGGAAAATATCGCCCGGATCTGGAACGACGGTGTCGTGTCCGGTCTGCTGCAGGCAGAGCTTCTGGGTGAACGCAGCGGGATTTCCGGGGAAATGTCCAGCAAATTCTCCGAGGCAGGCGTGAGCCATCTGTTTGCTGTGTCCGGCCTGCACTGCGCTTTCTTGCTGACCCTCCTGTCCCTGCTTATCGGCCCCCAGCGGCGGCGTCTGCTGGCCATTGCGGGCACGGCGGTACTGGTATTCTATACATTCATGGTAGGTCTTGCGCCCTCGGTGGTGCGGGCCTGCATCATGCAGTTTTTCCTGCTGCTGGCGCCCCTGTGTCGGCGGGATGCGGATCCTCTCACCTCCCTGTCGGCAGCCCTGCTGGTGATCCTGCTGTTTAACCCCTACGCAGCCGCTGGCGTGAGCCTGCAGCTGAGCTTCGCCTCCATGCTGGGTCTGATATTGGTAACGCCCCGGATCTATGGTTTTTTCCGGCAAAAAATCCTTCCCGAAACCAAGTTCATGCGGGTAATAAGCACTTTTCTGCTGAGCTCCCTTTCCGCCACCTTAGGCGCCATGGTCTTCACCGTGCCCCTGACGGCCTACTACTTCGGCATATTCTCCACCGTGGCACCCCTGGCCGGCCTGGTATGTATTCCTCTGGCATCGGGAAACTTTATGGTAGGTTTTCTGTCGGTGCTGCTGGGCTTCGTCTTTCTGCCGGCGGCCCGTATTCTGGGGTATATAAGCTGGGCTTTCAGTAAAATATTTCTGTTGGTGGTGGAGCTGGCAAATTCCATCCCCTATCATGCGCTCTACACAGATACAAATCCGTTTTTGATCTGGTGGCTGGTGTTCACATATGCTCTGTTTATTTTGTGCGTGCTGACCCATGACCGGACCAGAAAGTACGCCGTAGCGGCGGTACTGTCGTTTTTGGCTCTGGTGCTGTGCGTCAATCTGCGCACAGCGGAATACCGCGGCGGAGAGCTGACTGCGGTGGCCATAGATGTGGGACAGGGCGCCAGCACACTGCTTCTGTCCGGGGAAGATGCCGTTTTGGTAGACTGCGGCAGCAGCAATCGCTATAAACACCCCGCCCAGCAGGTCCTCTCGCAGTTAGGCAGTATAGGTACAGACCGTCTCTCAGCGGTAGCTGTGACCCATTACCACGCCGACCACACCAACGGTCTGCCGGAGATTTTGAAACGGGTGGAAGTGGATCGGCTCTACCTGCCGGAAATAGAGGACGAGTACGGTGTGCGAGACAATCTTGTGTCACTGGCGGAGGAAAGGGGCACGAAGGTGATTTTTGTCACAAAGCAGCAGACCATCCCTCTGGGGCAGAGCAGCCTCACCGTCTTTCCTCCCGTGGGAAAGGGCGATCCAAACGAGCAGGGACTGACCTATCTGTGCAGCAGCGGCTCCTTTGATCTGCTCATCACCGGGGATATGTCAGGCCAAACGGAAGCGGATCTGGTAAAGCGGTATTCCATCCCTGATGTAGAGGTTCTGCTGGTAGGGCACCACGGATCCAAGTACAGCTCCCAGTCGGAATTTTTATCCGCCATCTCACCGGAAGCAGCCATTATTAGCGTAGGAGACAACAGCTACGGCCATCCCACGGACGCCGCCATCTCCCGGCTGAAAGCCGTGGGAGCGGAAATATACCGCACCGATGACCAGGGCTGCATTACCGTAACGGTGCATAAACATTGAGGAAAGGAACCATCAGTTATGGCAGCGGAAAAGAGCAAAAACGCCGCATACGACCGGCTGCGCAAGGCTATAAAAGAGAATACACCCGCCCATGCCTACCTGTTTTATGGGGAGGAGAGCTATCTGCGCCAGACCTATGTGCAGCAGCTGCAGGAGCTGCTGATTCCCAAGGGCAGCGAGGGCTTTAACCTCCACCGCCTCTCCGGCAACCGCGTCACGGCGCAGGATGTAGCCGACGCCGTGGAAACCATGCCCATGATGGCCCAGAACACCCTTGTAACGGTGACAGACTGGGACATTTTCAAGCTGGAGGAGTCCCAGCGAGAGCAGCTCGTTGAACTTTTAAACGATGTGCCGGAGTATTGCACTATGGTGTTCATCTATGACACTGTGGCCTATAAGCCGGACAAGAAGATGAAAGAGCTCACCGCAGCCATTGACAAAAATGTAGAGGTGGTGGAGTTTCAGGGCCAACCCCGGGATGCCCTGGTGCGCTGGCTGCAAAAACGGTTTCGTGCTCTGGGCCGCGAAATAGACCAGTCCACGGCGGACTATATGCTCTTTTACTGCGGCTCCATGATGGACAATCTGGTCTGTGAAGTGGGCAAGGTGGCAGCCTTTTCCAAAGAGCCGCAGGTCACTCCTGCCGACATTGACGCCGTGGCGGAGCCGGTGCTGGACACCCGGATCTTTGACATGACCAACCACATTTCTGCCCGGGAATATGACAAGGCCGCCGCCGTACTGAGCGATCTCCTGCGGATGCAGACGGAGCCCATCGTCATTCTGGGCGCCATCGGCAAGGAGCTGCGCCGGCTGTATACCGCCCGAATGGCCATTGACGGCGGCAAGGATCGGTTCTGGCTCATGGAATTGTGGCAAATGCGCAGCGACTACCCTGCCAAGCTCCTGCTGCAGTCCGCCGGAAATGTTGACCACGCATGGTGCAAACGATCCCTCACCGCCTGCCAGACGCTGGATCGGCGGATGAAGAGTGAGAAGAATATCGACCGGGAGGGTGAGCTGGTGCAATTTGTCATGGAGTTGGCGCAGCAATGAAAAAGCAGCGTATTAAGGAAGTCATCGTGGTGGAGGGGCGCTACGACAGGAATATGCTCTTGCAGGTGGTGGACGCCACCGTTGTGGAGACGGGCGGTTTTTCCGTGTTCAACGATCGGGAAAAACTCAACTTTCTGCGGAGATTGGCGGAAAAGCGCGGTCTGATTCTGCTGACAGACTCCGATGGTGCCGGCTTTGTCATCCGTAATTACCTTAAGGGCGCCCTGCCCAAGGAGCACATCAAGCAGGCCTATATCCCCGATATGCCCGGCAAGGAACGCCGCAAGCGCAAGCCCGGTAAGGAGGGCAAGTTAGGGGTAGAGGGCATGTCTCCCCAGGTGCTGCTGGAAGCCCTGCGTCGCAGTGGCGCCACCTTTGCGGACGAATCGCCCACTATGGAAAAAAACGCCATTACCAAAGCTGACCTGCTGGAAAAGGGCCTCATCGGCCCGGGCAGCGTGGCCAGGCGGCAGGCCCTCCTGCGGGAGCTGTCGCTGCCTGCGCACCTGACCCCCAATGCCCTGCTGGAGGCTCTGAACATTTTGTTCACACTCGGCGAATTTGATGCTCAATTTTTTGGCGATAACAACCAAATGTAGGTGAAATTTTTTTCCGCTTCTTATAATGGAAGTCTTTTGTTTCCCATGGTATTATGAATATAGTAATTATATTGGAAAGGAGGTCTTTTGTTAGCAGAAGCCGATAAATTTGAAAAAAAGACGAAAAGAGGGTACGAAAATGAAAAAAATCAAGACATTTTTAGCGTTGATTCTTTCCTTGTGCCTGATCATGGGCATGACGACCCCCGCATTCGCGAAAAACGATGAGGAAACCACGGAAATGCAGACCCTGGTTGAGACCCTTGGCAAATATGTGGACGGTGAAGAAATCTTCGACTATCTGTCCTATGTTTACCTGGGTTGGCGCACCACCGGCGGCTCCTGGCAAAACCAGGTGATCGGCACCTTTGTGGTGGACCAGCTGAAGGCGGCCGGCTATGCGTTCACCGGCGGTGAATCCGTGGCCCTGGGAACCAAAGGTTCCAACGACATGAGTGGCCAACACGACAAAGACTATTCATGGGTCACTTATTATGATGTAGATACTCTGACCTGGGATCCTGAGTACGCAAAGCTCTCCATTACCACCAACGCCAATTTTGACGGCGTGGACAAGCTCATTGACCGTGTCAATGTGGAGTCTTACGGCTTCAATCCCACCACCGATACATATAAAGAGCATTACGGTGTCGATGCCATTGACGACATGTGGGAGTGGATCACCGAGAAGGACGCTGGCGGCAACCGCGTCAATGTGCTCAACGGCAAGGAGGCCGAGCTGAACAAGCGCTGCCACCTGGCCTGGAACAGCTGCTTCACTGAGACCGGCGGCACCAAGCCCGCCGACGCCAGAGGCGTCACCGGCGAGGTGGTGTATGTGGGCGCTGTCAGCGGCAAGAGCGGCTCCTATACCTGCACCAAGTATCCCACTGTGGACGAGGCCAATGCCAACCTCTCCGGCAAGGTCATCCTGACGGATTCCTCTCTCCGCAATGCCTTTGCCCTGGCCCAGCAGACCGGCGCTATTGCCGTGATGTCCACCGCCAGCCTCAATAACTACAGCACCCCCAGAGATGAAAATGGCAACATCCTGGAGCCCTTTGTTTACTCCGCCCGGTATGCCTCCGGCGCAGCTCTGAAAACCACCGCCGCCCAGACCGCCACCGGCAAGCCCATTGTGGAGTGGCAGTTCTCCAACGATCAGAAGGCCGCTCTGCTGGAGCTGCTGGAGAAGGCCGACGGCACCCCCGTATACGCCACCAACATCAGCATTGGCCGCACCTATGCTATGAATGACGCCTCTAACGGCGGCAAGGGCCAGGCTGTGACCATGGCCGAGATCAAGGGCGCCTCCAAGCCCGATGAGCGGGTCATCATCTGCGCCCATGTGCAGGAGCCCGGCTCCAACGACAATGCCACCGGCGTTGCCTCCCTGCTGGGCCTGGCCACCGCTCTGAAGAAGATGGTGGACAGCGGCGCCATTGCCCGGCCTGAGCGCACCATCACCTTCCTGTGGGGCGACGAGATGAATCTGGCTACCCTGTGGCTGAACAGCCATCCCGATGAAAAGGCCAAGGTCATCTCCGCGCTGGACATGGACATGGTGGGTGAGGATCCCGATAAGACCGGCGGCGTCATGCGCATTGAAAAGACCCCCGATCCCTCCGCCAAGTACAATTACACCCTGGATACCCTGCCCTGGGAAACGGATTCCTATTACGATGAGACCTTTGCCGATCCCGACGGTCAGTTTGTCCGTCTGCCCGACTCCCACACCCTGTGGGGCGCCGGCTCCTATGAGGGTATGTTCCAGGAGGGCTTCTTCCTCAACGATCTCTATATGTATGCCGCCCAGGGTGTGATCAACTATCACGACAGCGGCTTCCGGGTGGATGTGTGCCCCTATGAGGGCGGCAGCGACCACTCCCGGTTCCTGGCCCAGAATGTGCCCGCCCTGCTGACCTGGCACTTCACCGACTACACCTACCACTCCTCCGTGGATACGCTGAATATGTCCAGCGCCCGAGAGATGGAGAATGTGAGCATTACCACCATGGCCACCGCTCTGATGATCGCCAACGCCACCGACGGCAACGAGGCCCTGGCCCTGGAGATCCTGGGCACCGTAATGATGGCCGCCCTGGACCGCTTCGACATGGAGCAGGCCAACACCGAGAACCACCGCATCTACACCCTGGCCCACGGCAAGGATTTCGCCGCTGCCCTGGACAACGAGAAGGAAGTGCTCCAGGCCTGGGCCGACTGGTACAAGGAGGCTCTGGCCTCCCCCGCTAAGTACCTGCTGGATGCGCCCAGCCAGATCTTCCGGGATACCCAGGCGGAGCTGCTGAATCTGCTGGAGCAGCGTTTGGCTCTGGCTCTGGCCTGCGCCGATGAGTATCTGCAGGATGAGGTGACCCACACCGGTCTTGTGAAGATCGACGCTGCGGCGCCTACCTTCAGCGAGCCCGGCAACATTGAGTTCTGGTACTGCCAGAACTGCAACAAGCTGTTTGCCGACTCCCAGGCTACCCGGGAGCTCACCGATGACGATGTACTCATCCCCTTCGTGAACCCCACCGCCAAAACCAATGATGGAGGCAAGGTCACCTTCAACCAGGATATGACCGAGGCCACCATCACGCCGGACAGCGGCTACGCCATTAAGGATGTGCTGCTCAACGGCAAGAGTGTAGGCAAGGTTGCCAAGCTGGATAAGCTGGCCTCCGGCGATACCATCCAGGTGGTATTTGAAAAGCTCCCCGCAAGCAATCCCGCTACCGGTGACACTATGCCCATCGTAGCCATGTTTGCCCTGCTGGCCGTGTCCGGCGCCGGTGTGCTGCTGCTGCGCAGACGCGTGACCCAGTGATTTCTTCGCAGAAGTCCATAGACCTATAAACTCCCCTGGGGCGGACAGCAAAGCTGTCCGCCCCGGAGACTGTCGAAAAACCCTCCGGGTTTTTCCGACAAAAGGCTCACGGTCTGCTGCGCGCATAATTTGTCCGTCTGTGACGGACAAATTCCACACTGGCAGCCCGAGCTGTATTTTCTCTCACGCACATGTCGCGAGAGAAAATGATTTCATTTCTTTGCCGCCTGCGGGCGGCAAACTCTGCGAGGCTTTTTTGACGCACTGTGGGGCGGACAGCAAAGCTGTCCGTCCCCTCTTTTTTGTGTCCGGTGTTCGGGAATACATCTTGCAATTCCCCTGTAAGGCAGATATAATTATTTTATACAAAGCTTTTTCGGGAGGGATTTTATGAATGGCTCGGAGCCCTTGGAGATCGAGCGCCGCTTTCTTATTCTCCGGCCATCGGAGGATGAATTAAAATCCCGATGCAGCCGCATTTACCAAATGGAGCAGACCTATCTTCTTGCCCCACCCCATCAAACAGAGCGTGTGCGCCGCCGTGAGGGGGACGGTGTGTCCTTTTTCCACACCGTGAAGATCGACCGCACCGCCTGCACCCGGGTAGAGCAGGAGGAGGAGATTACCCCGGAGGAGTACGAGGACTATCTCACCCGGCGTGACCCCATGACCCACACCATCCGTAAGACCCGCTACTGTCTGCAGTCAGGTCCCTTTACCTTTGAGATCGACTTCTACCCCTTCTGGCCCAGTTACGCTGTCATGGAGATCGAGCTGCCCCGGGAAGACGCCCCCTTTCGCTTCCCCCGGGGCATCACCGTGGTGCGGGAGCTGACCGGGGACCGCCGCTTCAGTAACGCGGCTTTGGCCAGACATATTCCCACCGAATGTGAACTGATCTGACCCGGAAGTCTTGCTTTTCACCGGAATGAACGGTATAATAATATGGTATTTTTACGAGATATGTATTTCACGATAAGGAGCAGAGCGATATGAGCGAGGAAAACAAAGCCATTGTCCCCTCTCAGGAGCCGGAGCGCACCGAGGGCAGCAATTTTATCTACAATTTCATCACGGAGGATCTTGCACCCGGCGGCCAGTACGAGGGCATGAAGGTCCACACCCGTTTCCCGCCGGAGCCCAACGGCTATCTGCACATCGGCCACTGCAAGGCCCTGTGCATCGACTTCGGCACCGCGGAGAAGTTTGGCGGCCTGTGCAACCTGCGCATGGACGACACCAACCCCGCCAAGGAGGACACCGAGTATGTGGACGCCATCCAGCAGGACATCCACTGGCTGGGCTTTGACTGGGGCGACCGCTTCTTCTATGGCAGCGACTATTTCGAGAAGGATTACGAGTACGCCGTGGAGCTGATCAAGAAGGGCTTGGCCTATGTGTGTGAGCTGACTCCGGAGGAGTTTCGTGCCAACCGGGGCGACATCGGCATCCCGGCCACCTCCCCCTACAGGGATCGACCCATTGAGGAGAATCTGCGCCTGTTTGAAAAGATGAAGAACGGTGAGGTGGAGGAAGGTAAGATGACCCTCCGGGCCAAGATCGACCTGGCAAGCGGCAACTTCAATATGCGTGACCCGGTCATCTACCGCATCCGCTATATCAACCATCACCGCCAGGGCACCAAGTGGTGCATCTTCCCCATGTATGACTTTGCCCACCCCATTCAGGACGCTCTGGAGGGTATTACCCACAGCCTCTGCTCTCTGGAATATGAGGAGCACCGCCCCCTGTACGACTGGGTGGTAAGCAATGTGTCCATTCCCTACCACAAGCCCCGTCAGATCGAATTCGCCCGCCTGGGCATTGACCACACGGTAATGTCCAAGCGCAAGCTGCGGCAGTTGGTGGAGGAAAAGCGGGTCTCCGGCTGGGACGATCCCCGGATGCCCACCCTGTGCGGTCTGCGCCGCCGGGGGTATACCGCCCGCTCCATCCGTAATTTCTGCGAGATGATCGGCGTGGGCAAGACTCCCAGTGTCATTGAGTACGGCACACTGGAGCATTGCCTGCGGGACGACCTCAACGCCACCGCCGAGCGCACCATGGCAGTGCTGCACCCCGTGAAGCTCACTGTCACCAACTATCCCGAGGGCAAGAGCGAGGTCTTCGTGGTGGAGAACAACCCCACCGATCCCACCCAGGGCACCCACGAGATTACCTTCAGCCGCCACCTGTGGATGGAAGCCGACGACTTTATGGAGCAGCCCATACCCAAGTATAAGCGGCTCTATCCTGACGGCCCCGAGTGCCGTCTGAAGGGTGCCTATCTGGTGAAATGCACTGGCTGTGTGAAGGATGAAAACGGCCATGTGGTGGAGGTGCTTTGCGAGTACGACCCGAATTCCCGCGGCGGCGATCCCGCCGACGGCCGCAAGGTCAAGGGTGCTACCATCCACTGGGTAGATGCGGAGAATTGTCTGGACGCCGAAGTTCGGCTGTACGACAACCTGTTCTCTGACGCTCAGCCCGACGGTCCGGACAAGAATTTCCTGGACTGCCTGAATCCCGATTCTCTCACCGTCCTCACCGGCTGCAAAGTGGAGAAGGCCATGGCCGATGTAGCCGCCGCCTTTGACAAGCAGGAAAACCGCACCGGTGTCAACGCCCCTACCTTCCAGTTCATGCGCACCGGTTATTTCTGCATGGACAACCGGGACTGCTCTGCGGAGCATCTGGTGTTCAACCGCAGCGTATCGCTGAAGGACAGCTTCAAGAAGTAAAAACATTTACCCCCGTGGTTTTTGCCACGGGGGTAAATTGATAAAGAACAAGAGACACCGCAATAGCGGTATCTCTTGTTGATGATGGATTGAGGGATAAATTACTTCAGCTCGATCTTGGCGCCGACTTCCTCCAGCTCCTTCTTCATGTTCTCTGCGTCTTCCTTGGACAGAGCTTCCTTCAGAGTGGTGGGGGTCTCCTCAACAGCCTTCTTGGCCTCAGCCAGGCCCAGACCGGTGATCTCACGGACAGACTTGATGACCTTGATCTTCTGAGCGGCATCGAAGCCAACCAGAACGACATCGAACTCAGTCTTCTCCTCAGCAGCGGGAGCAGCAGCGCCGGCAGCGGGAGCAGCCATAGCAGCGGCGGAAACGCCGAACTCTTCCTCCAGAGCGTGCACCAGCTCGCTCAGCTCCAGAACGGTCAAACCCTTGATCTCTTCGATCATAGCAGTAATCTTCTCAGACATTGTATTAGCCTCCTATTATAAGATATTTTTTGTTTATTCTTTCGCTGATTACTCAGCAGCCTCGGCAGGAGCACCCTGCTTCTCGGCGATCTGCTTAATGACGCAAGCCAGAGCGGAAATGGGAGCCAACATGGTACCCAGAACCTGAGCCTGCAGAATGGGCAGTGCGGGGATGGATGCCAGAGCATTCACGGTCTCCAGGGGAACAACTTTTCCCTCCAGGAAGCCGCCCTTGATCTCGAACCGGCCATTGAGCTTCTTTGCAAACTCAGCGATGACACGAGCGGGAGCGACGGGGTCAGCAGCGATAGCCAGAGAAGTGGTACCGTTGAGCTGCTCATCAAGCTCGTTCAATCCGCAGTTGTTGAATGCAAAGCGCAGCAGGGTGTTCTTGATGACGGAATACTCCACATCGTTTTTGCGGCACTCAGCGCGCAGAGCAGTGTCCTCTGCCACGGTGATGCCCTTGTAGTCCACGATGACGCCGGCGCCGGAATTCCGGATCTTCTCGGTCAAAGCGGCCACGATTGCCTGCTTTTCAGACAGAACTTTTGCGTTGGGCATTCTTTGATTTCACCTCCATGAGAATTGTCGGTGCGTTCAAAAAGGAAACCCGTCCCTGTGCCAAAAGACACAAGGACGGGGTAAAGCAATCATAATTGATTTGCCATCCTCGGCAGGACTTACGGACAAGTCCACCTGCTGTCTTTGGAACGCATCATTTATTATATCCAGGGCTTTGGCAAATGTCAAGCCCTAAATACCATTGTGGTGCAAAAATTACAGCTGCTTGTTGGCGTTCATCTTCACGCCTGGGCCCATGGTGGATGCAGCCACGCAGGACTTGATATACTGGCCCTTGGCGGCGGCGGGCTTGGCCTTGATGATGGCGCCCAACAGAGCGGTGTAGTTCTCATACAACTTGTCCGCACCGAAAGAAACCTTGCCGATGGGGCAATGGATGATGTTGGTCTTGTCCAGACGATACTCAACCTTACCGGCCTTAGCCTCGGTGACAGCCTTGGCGGCATCGGGGGTCACAGTGCCGGACTTGGGAGAAGGCATCAGACCCTTGGGGCCCAGAACCTTACCCAGACGGCCCACCACGCCCATCATGTCGGGGGTAGCGACCACCACATCGAAATCGAACCAGTTTTCCTTCTGGATCTTCTCCACCAGATCCATGTCGCCCACATAATCGGCGCCAGCGGCCTTGGCAGCTTCAGCCTTGTCGCCCTTGGCGAACACCAGCACACGCACAGACTTACCGGTACCGTTGGGCAGCACGATGGCGCCGCGGACCTGCTGGTCTGCATGGCGGGAGTCAACGCCCAGCTTCACATGAAGCTCGACGGTCTCATCAAACTTAGCGGAAGCGGTCTTGCAGATCAGTTCCAGACCTTCCTTGGGATCGTACAGAGCGGCCTTGTCGATCTGCTTGGCGCTCTCCTGATATTTCTTGCCTCTAAACATACCTTACACCCTCCTTATTCACCGACGACAACGCCCATGGAGCGTGCGGTACCAGCGATCATGCTCATAGCGGCTTCCAGAGAAGCGGCGTTCAGATCACGCATCTTCAGCTCAGCGATCTTCTGAATGGAGGCCTTGGAAATGGTAGCGACCTTCTCCTTGTTGGGAACGCCGGAACCGGACTCAATGTTGCACTCCTTCTTGATGAGGACGGCTGCGGGGGGAGTCTTCGTGATGAAGGAGAAGGAACGGTCGGCATACACGGTGATGACCACGGGAATGATGAGACCCATATCGTTCTTCGTCCGCTCATTGAACTCCTTGGTGAAAGCGGCGATGTTCACGCCGTGCTGACCCAGAGCGGGGCCAACGGGGGGTGCGGGAGTTGCTTTACCTGCAGGGATCTGCAGCTTTACATAACCAACGACTTTCTGTGCCATGACAGGCACCTCCTTTTTAATAATGTGGTAGCGGCCGGCCCAATGCCGAACCCGCTTTTGGCGAGACGCTCAGGCGCCTCTCCCACTTGTGCCGGACTGGTTTTGCCCCGGCGTTTCTGCGCGGATACTGCCGTGCCTCAGGGCAGAACCTCTACCTGGTCCAGCTCCAGCTCGACCGGGGTCTCTCTGCCAAACATGGAAACCACAACCCGCACCTTGTTCTTCTCGGGTTCGATCTCCTCCACGACACCTGTGAAACTGGCCAGAGGACCTTCCGTGATCTTCACGGTATCGCCCACATGGTACAGCACCACGATCTCGTGCTTCTCCACGCCTAATGCGGCCACTTCTTCCTCCGTAAGGGGAATGGCCTTGTTGGCTTCGCCCACGAAACCGGTGACGCCGCGGATGTTGCGGACCAGATGCCAGGTATCGTCGGTCAGCACCATTTTAATGAGCACATAACCGGGGAATACCTTCCGCTCCACTTCCTTCATGACGCCGGCCTCCGTGACCTCGGTCACGGTCTCCATGGGGATCTCCATTTTCTGGACCATATCCTCCAGACCACGGTTGGCCACGGATTTCTCGATGGCGGCCTTTACCGCGTTTTCATAACCGGAGTAGGTGTGAAGTACATACCATTTTGCGTTATTGGCCATGCTCTGCTCCTTAAGCGGCGAACAGGCCGACCAAAGTCTTGACCGCCAAAACGGCCACTGCGTCAAACACCCAGATAAACACGCCTACACCCAGGGAGCACAGGAGCACTGTACCGGTGTTCTTCGCCGTCGTCTTGCCATCGGGCCAAACGACCTTTTTCAGCTCGCTTCTCATCTCACGGAACCACTTGCCGCGGTCTTTTTTAACCTTGTTAACCTCTGCCATCGTTACACAACCTTTCTTTTCATCCAATCACTTGGTTTCGGTGTGAACCGTATGCTTTCTGCAGAAGGGGCAATACTTGTTCATCTCAAGACGATCAGGACTGTTCTTCTTGTTCTTCATCGTGTTGTAGTTTCTCTGCTTGCACTCGTTGCATCTCAAAGTAATCTTCACGCGCATCTAACGGCACCTCCTTATTAGATTGGGCTGCCCGTTGTTCGGATCAGCCGTTTGCCTCCCTGCTCCGCAGATTTTCCCCGCACGCCGAAGCGAAAAGCGCGCAAAAAGAAAGCACCCACTCACAGGTATTTTTTATTCTATCACTGTTTTCGCAAGCGGTCAACCTGTTTTTTGCAAAAAATCGCATTTTTTTAAGGAAATATTGCCACCTGCCATCTTGTCGTGGTATGATAGGAAAAAAGCAGCCGCGGTGCGGCTTGGAAAGGATTTTTTCTATGAAAATCATGGCCATTGACTATGGCGACGCCCATACCGGTATCGCCATCTCCGACCGCATGGAGACCCTGGCTGGCTTCACCACCGTGATAGACAGCCGCAGGCAGGATGAGGTGGTGGCTCAGATTCAGAAGCTCATCGCCGAACACGGCGTGGAGCGTCTGGTGCTGGGCTATCCCAAAAATATGGACGGCACCTTGGGTCCCCGGGCGGAGAAATGTGCCGCGCTGGGTGAAATCCTGCAGGCGGCCACCTCCCTGCCCCTGGTACTATGGGACGAACGGCGCAGCACCGTGGAGGCCCACTCCATCCTCCTCGCAGGCGGAAAAAACGGCAAGCAGCGCAAAAAAATCGTGGATGCCGTGGCCGCCAGCCTGATGCTGGAAGGCTATCTCACCCGGCGGCGGCTGGAGGGAAATCCATGAAAATATGCGTCATCGGCGGCGGTGCGGCAGGCATGATGGCCGCCCTGACAGCCGCGGAAAGCGGCCACAGCGTCCTGCTGCTGGAGCGGCAGAGCCGGGTGGGCCGCAAGCTGCTGGCCACCGGCAACGGCCGCTGCAATCTCACTAATTATAATGTATCCCCCGCCCACTATCACGGTGGGGCCGGCTTCTGTGATTTTGCTCTGGAGCAGTTTGATGTAGGCGCCACTCTGCAATACTTCACCTCCCTGGGTCTTTTGACCGTGTCGGAAAGCAGCGGCCGCGTCTATCCCATGAGCAACATGGCCGGCAGTGTACTGGACGTCCTGCGTTACGCCCTGGAGCGCTCCGGCATAGATGTGCGAACGAATCAGGTAGTCACCGGCATTCGAAAAGCCCCGGAGGGCTTTGCTGTTCATACCGAAACAGCCGCTTTTTCCGCCCAGCGGATCATTCTGGCCGCAGGCGGTGGTGCGGGCAGCAAGGTGGGCGGCGTCATGGATGGCTACCGCCTGGCCAAAGATCTGGGCCATCACCGCACCGCACTGTACCCCTCCCTGGTGCAAGTCAAGACCGACCCCACCTACCCCCGGGCGTTGAAGGGGGTGAAGGCTGAGTGCGGCATCGCCATATGCCGGGGCGATCAACGGGTAGCGCATAACCGCGGTGAAGTTCTGTTTACCGAATACGGCGTCAGCGGCCCGGCAATTTTTGACCTCTCCCGCGCTGTCTCCACCGGCGGCGAGGGGCTCTCCTGCGTCCTGAATTTCTTTCCTGACTGGTCGGAGAGCGAGGTGCTGCATTGGCTCGGGCAGCGCCGGGAGGCCATGGCCGCTCATGAAGCCTCCACCCTGCTCACAGGCTCCTGCCATACCCGTTTGGGGCAAATGATCTGCAAAGCCGCCGGTTTCACCAATCAGAGCGCATCCACACTGACCCGGACAGATCTGCGTCGCATTGCGGAGCAGGCCACCCATTTCACCCTCCTCATCACCGGTACCTGCGGCTTCGACCAGGCTCAGGTCACCGCCGGAGGATTGGACACCCGGGAATTTGATCCCCAGACCCTGCAAAGCCGTCTGGTACCGGGCCTGTACGCCTGCGGTGAGGTGCTGGATGTCGACGGCGACTGCGGCGGTTATAACCTCCAGTGGGCCTGGAGCAGCGGCAGATTGGCGGGGAAAGTGCTGTGATACCGCCTCACATAGGGGCTGGCGTTCCCGATAACCCGCAAAATATTATAAAAAGCGGAGGCGATGCCTCCGCTTTTTATTATTTGTCCGTCAGATCCGAGGGCAGCTTCTTGCTCTCCATGGGAAAAATCGAAAGCTGATTTCCGTCCGCCATGGCCAGAAATACCTCCTCCGCCTCCTTATACCCCTGCTGTCGGAGCTGGTTCATAAGCCAGGTCACGTTCTTTCCTATCCGCTGCAGGTTCCCCGGCAGCACTTCCCCGTCCAGGACCACCGGGGTCTGGAGCAAGGTCTGATCCGGTTGGATGGAAAAATCCGCCGGTGTGGCAGGTCTCTGCATCTCCACCGGCAGGAATGTCACCTTACCGTTGTGTTCCAGCAGCGCCGTCTGGATCTGGCTCAGGTCAAAATAGCCACCGATGCGGCAATACATGAGGAACTCCCCCAAGTCCATCTTGGCCTTTTTCAAATTATCCCGGTAAATGACGCCTCCATCCATGAGTATCAGCGGCTTGCCTGTCATTATCCGGCGGGCCGCCAGCGATTTGTTAGTCAGCAGAGAAATGATCACCGCCACCACCGCATATATAACCAAGGCAAGCAGAAAATTTTCCGGTGTGTCCAGTTCCGTGGCCATTTCGGCGGCAATGGAGCCTATGGTGATGCCCACGATGTAGTCAAAAAGGTTCATTTGCGACACCTGTTTGTTGCCCATGAGCTTGGTCAGCAGAAACAGCGCCGCCAGTGATATAAGCGAGGTCACAGCCACCCGCAGCAGATTCATAAGAATACCTCCCCTTCCATACTTTTCATCAGTATGACCGGGGAGATAAGATTTTATCCATGATGCTCCTCATTTTCATTGGTGTGGATGTTGATGAATTCCGCCCGCATCTTGGAATAGAGGATGGTCTGGCTGCTGTATAGACCGCAGTAGCCGGAGAGCAGGTAACTGATGGCGCAGGCCATGGCGAAATACAGCAAGTCTCCCGTGCCGAAGAGTTCAATGCTCAAAAAAACAGACGCAATGGGGCAGTTGACGGCTCCGCAGAACACCGCCACCAATCCGATAGCCGCGCCGAAGCCCGCTGGCAGACCCAAGAAGCCGCCCAACAGGCACCCAAAGCAAGCCCCCACAAAAAAGGAGGGCACTACCTCGCCGCCCTTAAAGCCAAATCCAATGGTCACAGCGGTAAACAAAAGCTTTAGGATCCACGCCCAGCCGTCCACTTGGCCGCCCATGGCCCGCTCCACCACTTCCATGCCCGCGCCGTTATAGTCGGTATTCCCCACCAGCAGCGTCAGCCCGACGATCAGCGCGCCGCCCACGGCCACCCGTAAAAACGGGTTGGGCAGGAGCCTTGCCGCCCAGCTGCCCGTTTCCTGTATGCCCCGGCAAAAGAGGATGCTCACCACCGCGCAGCCGATGGCCAAAAAGATCACCAGCAACATGGTCCATGGATCCATCCCCGGGTCGGCCACCGTGAAGCGGGTAGGCGGCACGCCCATGACCAGGCTCACCAGATATCCCACCAGCGCCGCCGTCAGGCAGGGGATAAGTCCGGCGTAGTAAAACACGCCAACGCTGATAACCTCCATGGCGAAGACCGCCGCCGTCAGCGGCGTGCCGAACAGCGCCGCGAACACGGCGCTCATGCCGCACAGGGTCGCCAGGGGCAAATCCTTCTCCCCTAAATGCAGCAGCCGTCCTGTGGTGAAGCCAATGCCGCCGCCGATCTGCAGCGCCGCGCCCTCCCGGCCGGCGCTGCCACCGCCCAGATGGGTCAGCACCGTGGAAAGGAAGATCACCGGTACCAAAAGCACCGGCACATTCCTGCCAAAGTGCACTGACTCGATGACGGCGTTGGTGTCCTTTCCCTCCACTCGAGTCACACGGTATAACCCCGCAATCACAAGGCCCAGCACAGGCAGCAGATACAGGATCCACGGGTGCGCGCCCCGGGCCCAGGTGGCATAGTGCACGCCGATGTGGAACAGCGATCCGATAACGCCGCCCACGCCGCCGATGAGGCCGCCCACCGCCAGCCATTTCCCCAGCACGGCGGGATATGCTCCCATATGGGTCATATATTTTTTCAACCGCTCCACCGTGTGCCGCCTTCCTTTCCCGCAGATCCGTCAAAATTTCTCCTATTTTATACCACCTTTGTCCGTTGGTGTCAATCACTGTCACAAAGATAGAGCCTTCCCCTCCTCGAAACAACGCCCCCTCTCCATTCTGCAAACCGCAGCTTCACCACAAGGCAGAACTCCCCGAATTCGCCCCGGTTCCCGACATGGCTAAAAATTTTTTAGATTATCTCACATTTTTTTGGTTTTTATGGTTGATTCTGCTGACAGAATGTTCTATACTATAGCTGTAAAAGCCGTATACCCTGATAACAACACAAAAACAGGAGGTACTATCAAATGAAGTATAACCGCACTTTTAACTTTTCCGCCGGCCCCGCTATGATGCCGGAACCCGTTCTGGAAGAGATCCGCGACGAAATGATGAACTACCGTGGCAGCGGTATGTGCGTCATGGAGATGAGCCATCGTTCCAAGGTCTTTCAGCAGATCATCGACGAGGCCGAGGCCGATCTGCGTGATCTGATGAACATTCCCGACAATTACAAGGTTCTGTTCATCCAGGGCGGCGCCACCCTGCAGTTCGCCGCTGTGGCATGGAATCTGATGAAGAACGGCAAGGCCGTGTACATCGAGACCGGCGCTTGGTCCAAGAAGGCCATTGCCGAGGCTAAGAAGTACGGCGAGGTTATCGTAGCCGCCTCCTCCAAGGATAAGAATTATAGCTACATTCCCGATTGCTCCGATCTGGACATTCCCGAGGACACCGACTATGTCTACATCTGCGAGAATGAGACCATCCACGGTGTGACCTGGAACAAGCTGCCCAACACCAAGGGCCATGTGCTGGTGTCTGACCAGTCCTCCATGTTCCTGTCCAAGCCCTGCAATGTATCTGACTATGGCATGATCTATGCCGGCGTGCAGAAGAACGTCGGTCCCGCCGGCATGGTGGTGGTCATCATCCGCGAAGATCTGATCCGCGAGGATGTCGATCCCAAGATGCCCATTTACATGAGCTACAAGACCCACGCCGACAACGGCTCCATGTACAACACCCCCAACTGCTGGGCCATCTACTGCTGTGGCAAGGTCTTCAAGTATCTGAAGTCCATCGGCGGTCTGGAAGAGATGCACAAGCGCAACCTGGCCAAGGCCAAGGTCATCTATGACTTCCTGGATTCCTCCAAGATGTTCAAGGGTACCGTGGAGCCCGAATTCCGCTCCCTGATGAACATCCCCTTCGTCACCGAGTCCGCCGAGCTGGATGCCGAAGTGGTCGCCGCTACCAAGTCTGCCGGTTACGACAACCTTAAGGGCCACAAGTCTGTGGGCGGTCTGCGCGCTTCCGTGTACAATGCTATGCCCATCGAGGGTGCACAGGCTCTGGTGGAGTTCCTGAAGAAGTTCGAGGCCGAGCATAAGTAAGGCTATTTATAAGGGGGACACCGTCCCCCTTATCCCTTCCATTCAAATAAAAAAATAAAGGAGATTACTATTATGCGTATTCTGGTTACCGACGGTATGGATAAAACCGCTATGGCTCAGCTCCGTGAGATGGGTCACGAGGTAGTGGAGCAGTTCTATGAGCCCGATCAGCTGGGCGCCGCTCTGAAGGATTTCGACGCTGTGGTCGTCCGCTCCAAGACCAAGGTCCGCGCCAACCACATTGACGAGGCCAAGGGCGGCAAGCTCAAGCTCATCATCCGCGGCGGCGTGGGCGTGGACAACATTGATGTCAAGTACGCCGAGTCCTGCGGCATCACTGTGAAGAATACCCCCCGCGCTTCCTCCCAGTCCGTTGCCGAGCTGGCCATGGGTCATATGTTCTCCTGCGCCCGCTACATTTCCGTCGCCGGTCACACCATGCGCGAGGATAAGTGGGAGAAGAAGGCTTACGGCAAGGGCATCGAGCTGCAGGGCAAGACCCTGGGCATCGTGGGCTTCGGCCGCATCGGCCAGCACCTGGGCGTTATGGCTAAGGCCATCGGCATGAAGGTCGTCGCTTTCGATATCTTCCATATCCCCGGCATTGAGGAGCAGCTGGGCATTCCCTATGTGGAAATGGATGAGCTGCTGGCTCAGTCCGACTTCGTTTCCGTCCACGCTCCCGCAGTGGATGGCGGCGCTCTGATCTCCGCCGAGAACATCGCCAAGATGAAGGACGGCGTGGTGGTCATCAACACCTCCCGCGGTACCAACGTGGATGAGGCCGCGCTGCTGGCCGCTCTGGAGTCCGGTAAGGTGCGCGCCGCCGGTCTGGATGTGTACGCCGACGAGCCCGCCACCAACAAGGCGCTCTACAGCCATCCCATGGTTTCCTGCACGCCGCACATCGGCGCTGCCACTATGGAAGCCCAGGAACGTATCGGCGCCGAGATCGTGGAGATCATCAAGAACTTTTAAGTTTCTCTTCTCCGCGCCGCTGTCCGGCGTCCTCGCGGCATAGCCGCTGCGGTCGGA
>SFGJ01000034.1 GCA_004557655.1 Clostridiales bacterium
TGCGATACGCATTAACGCACACGCTAAGGGTACTTCTCTGCTTTGGTAAGTGCTATTCCTTGTCTTAATACCCGTATCCCGCCCCATAAGCCATATGGGACGGAAAGATATCTACGGTGGACGATAACAAAATAAATTCTCACGCCAAAAAAGTAAATCTTCTTTGGTAAAATTCTGTCTTAATGCGGAGACTTCCGCTCTGTGATCATACGCGCGGATGCCGGAACCCGAAAAACAAATCGGAGAGACATCTCCCCGTCAATATCGCCTGAAAGCTGCCGATATATATCCAGCAATTCAATTGATACGACAGATATCAGTCGGGTTCAGCGGGTATTGTTTGGAATAATTGTACAAGAGGAGAGGATCTCGTATGAAGAAAGTATTTTGTCTTTTTTTTACAGCAGTATTACTTGTCTGCTTTTTATGCGGATGCTCGGTATTGCCCGGAGAAAAGACCTCATACCCGGATGAAAATCAGGTCTCCGATGGCAGCTCCCCGAAGGAACCGAATAGCACAAACGCGGAAGACCCTGCTTTGACGGCGCTGCGGCAGAAGATAAATCATCATAGCAAGGGCGCCGGCGTCGCTTTTATCGGCTATGTGGATAGCGAGAGCTCTGAGGTCGATCTGCGCGCCTATTATGCAGGCAGCGAAACGGGAAAGGCCTATCCCGACTTAGTGCGTGCACCGCTTTACATGGCTGAGGGGCAGGAGCTGTATGCGATCATCCCGCCGAATGACAAGGGAACGATAATAGTGTATCCATCCACGATGACTGATGACGGCGAGTATGCAGATGATAAGAGTAACCCGCTCTGTATAGGGGAACCCGGCGAGGCCCTTTTGCTGCGATGCAACCTCAGCGAAATATACGCCAATGTGTTGATCGCCGTTACCGATGGCGGAGGAGCCTTGGATTTCCGCCCGTCGCTTTCTATGGAAAACGGTCATTTGCAGGAAATCGCAGGGGTGTATGATTTCTCAATATACGAGGAAACACCGGACGAGCGCTCTGTCCAGATCGCAACAGAGATCCTTCTTGAAGCCGATGAGGTGAAGGATGCTATCGAACACGGAATGAAGATCATGTATACCGGAAATACGCAGATGATCGAAGGTCGAACCTGTCTGCTGTTCGCTCTCGGAACCGACAGCGAGGATCAGTTTGTCAGAGAGCGCTATTACGGCGTGTGCGACAATCTCATCTATGTCTATGACGCAGTGAGCGATACATGGGCGGTTCTCGGGAGGAAGTAAGATAAAAGGAGAAAAAATGCGCAATTCAAAACGAAGCGGCAGTTTTTTTCCTTGTCTCTTCATAAATATGTTGATGAATATTGAAGGACTGCTGCCGGCTGTGATTTTATTGGTTTTATATTTTTGGCTGAAAATATCGGTGTGGTGGTCGGTCGGGGCATTTATCGCGTGGATTTTATATTTGATCATGTGGATGGTCTTTATCGGCTGGGCAGGTAAATGCGGCTCGGCGCGCGATTTGCCGAAAGAAAACAAAAATCCGTATTCCGTAGGGAACACGGAAAATAAACAGTGATCTGCTGGCCTCGGTCGGGGAATATACAGATCTTTCTTACATTTGGAAAGGAGCAATTATTATGGGTCTTATTAAAGCAGGTATCGGCGCGTTGGGAGGCACTCTTGCCGATCAATGGAAGGAATTCTTCTACTGCGAGTCTATGCCTAAGGAGTTACTTGTTACCAAAGGACAAAAACGCGTCAGCGGCCGTTCCTCCAATACGAAAGGAAATGACAACATCATCTCCAATGGTTCCGGGATTGCCGTGGCTGATGGGCAGTGCATGATCATTGTCGAACAGGGTAAGATCGTGGAGGTCTGTGCGGAACCCGGTGAATTTACATATGATACTTCCACCGAACCCTCTATCTTCTCCGGCAATCTCGGTGAGAGCATTAAGGAAACCTTTAAGACTATCGGTAAACGCTTTACCTACGGAGGAGACACTGGAAAGGATCAGCGCGTTTACTATTTCAATACCAAAGAGCTTATCGACAACAAATTCGGTACGCCGAACCCTATCCCCTTCCGTGTGGTTGATTCTAAAATCGGTCTGGATTTAGATGTATCGGTGCGCTGCTCAGGCGTTTATTCCTATAAAATCGCAGACCCGCTGCTGTTTTACACCAATGTCTGCGGCAATGTTGAGCAGGAATATTCCCGCGAGGAGCTGGACGGTCAGCTGAAAACCGAGTTTGTCAGCGCTTTACAGCCGGCGTTCGGACGGCTTTCCGAATTGGAGCTTCGCCCCAATCAAATTGTGACGCACAATACCGACCTTGAAAATGCCATGAATACGGCGCTTTCGGAAAAATGGGGAGAGCTGCGCGGTTTAAAGGTTGTCAGCATCGCTCTTGGCTCGGTTACGCTGCCGGACGAGGATGCGGAGATGATCAAGCAGGCTCAGCGCACGGCTATTATGCGGGACCCGACTATGGCGGCGGCAACACTCGTGGGTGCGCAGGCAGACGCTATGAAGGCGGCGGCTTCCAACGAAGCAGGCGCTATGACCGGCTTTATGGGCATGGGTATGGCTATGAATGCAGGCGGCGGAATGAATGCGCAAAATCTGTTTGCTATGGGCCAGCAGCAACAGCAGGCGCAGCAGCAGGCCCCGGCGACACCCGCAGCACCTGCGGCTGACGGTTGGAAATGCGCATGCGGAGCTACGGTAAGTGGCAATTTCTGCCCGAACTGCGGCGGAAAAAAGCCTCAGCCACAGCCTGCGGCAGGTGCTTGGAAATGCAAATGCGGCGCCATGGCTACAGGAAAATTCTGTCCCGAGTGCGGCTCTCCCAAGCCGGCGAATTCCGAGGGCTGGACCTGTACCTGCGGCACGGTGAACAAGGGGAAATTCTGCCAGAGCTGCGGCGCAAAAAAGCCCGAGGGTGCACCGCTTTACCGCTGCGATAAGTGCGGCTGGGAGCCGGAGGATCCTACCAATCCGCCCAAGTTCTGCCCTGAATGTGGCGATGTATTCGACGATAATGACAGAAAATGAGACGGCCGCTTAGCGGGAACCGTATTAACGGAAGTGTTATTTCGGTTAGGTATGAACGGCTTAAGCAAAAAAGCCGTTCATACCGCCGAAGGGCATTTGCGCGGCAGGATAGGTTCTCCTGCCGGCGAAACGGCAAAGAGTTTTTCGTAGGATTTGTTAAGGAGTGGTTTTATATTTGCTCGCAAAAGGAGATTCTGTTATGAGTAAAAGAAATAAAGACATTAAAATGACCATATTTATCATGGTCGTCGGCATCGGCTTAATTGTTGCAGGAATTATCGGTATAATAACAAGCCGCGCCGACAGCAGGGAATATAAAAACTCAACCGATATACGGAAAATTTCTGCTGTCATTGTTGACTTTTCAACCCAAGACGATAAGGATGATTCCGGTGATGTTCGTTATACAACATATAAATTTAAAGTTTCATATGTTATTGACGGAAAAACCTATAAGGGAAAATATGAAGAACGCGTCTGGTCAAGTTCGAGCAGCTACACAAAAAAATATACCTATGATAAATTGAGAAAAGGCGACACAATAGATGTCGAGGTTTATAAAACCTCAAAAGGTGATTACAAGCTTGCTCCTGAGGGAAATCCCGTTGGTTTTCTGCTCTATTGTGCGGCAATCCCCGTCGGTTTGTTCTTTGTTGTTATAATGATATGCGACATTGCAAAAGACAACCGAAAAAAGAAAAGCGAAAACGAAATGATCAGCAAGGAATAAATCAGAGGTGCTTTTATGGATTTATCAGTAGCACTGATTATTGCGGCTTCCTTTGCGATATTATGTACATTCTATATCGGGAAAAGAATACTTACCATAGATTTTTCGGAATACAGTTCCAAAAACTCTAAAAAAGCCAAACTGGAAAGATTGCTTGTGAAAAAGGGCACTCCCCTTCAGAATTCAAAAATCCGAAGAGATATAAGAAAAGCCTTTGAAAGAATTCTGATACCGCTGGGGAATGCGGATCAGGACCTCCTTCCGGCAAGAATGGACCTGGCATTCCGAAATAAAATCGTCAGTCAAATCAACAGACTTAATAGGAATAAGCTTTGCCGCAGAATTTACATTACGGATGTTGTTCCCGTTCCTAAAAATGACTTTGAAACATGGAACGATGATGGTAGAGAATGGCGTGAATCGGTTTTAAAGTGCAGCACACTGGAGCGTTTTGAGTCAACCGAAGACAACAAGGTTCAGCATGAGATATACCGCAAGAATTCGTATCTCAGAATACTTCAGTCAAGACACGTCCGCAGCGCCGACCGAAAAGAAGAAAAGAAAAGCTATTATTTCGATATGTTAAGCATAACCTGCCCGTCCTGCGGTGCAGGAGTCAAGCTTGATAGTCAGCAGGTGACCTGTGAATACTGCGGCGCCGTTATTAAAAACGAGTTTTACGATTGGCAGACCGAGTCATTTGAGATTTATGAATCTATCAGTACAAACCTGAAAAGGTTTGTACAGCTTCTTGTGTCCGGCTCCATACTTTTCTTATGTGTCTTTCTGTGCCTATATTTAATTGAGGACACCGAGATTTCCCTTGCCGCCGGAGTCGGTGCGGCGGTTCTGGCTTTCGGAGGAATCATCACACCGATCATCTGCGGGAAAGTCAAGCAAGAAAGGCTTGCCGGAAAAATCGCAAGATATTCCGAAAATTATCTCAGAGCCTGCTTAAACGAATATTTTTGGGAAAATGAAAACGTTGAAGACCTGCTTGACTTCAGTGTTGGTACAATTAAACTTTTAAAAGTTGCCCACACAGAAGAAACAACAACCGTTACGGCTGACATTTTCGGAACAAAAACTTTTCTTCCTGAAAATCAAAAGCCGTATACAGAAAATTTTAAAAAGAGATTGATCATGCAAAGGGCAAGATATCCCGAAAAGCGAAAAGCGGACGGCGAGTTCTTTGCCGAAAAGGATTGTCCGTCCTGCGGCGCCAACTTCATGCCTGATGAAAACCACTGCTGTTCGTTCTGTGGGTACGGCTTACAGGTCAACAATGCAAAATGGATTGTGCTGAAAAATAATTAATAAACGGAGGATCACATTATGGGATTATTTGACAAAAAATACTGCGACATCTGTGGGGAGAAAATCGGACTTCTCGGAAACCGCAAGCTGGAGGACGGAAATCTCTGCAAGGACTGTGCGAGAAAGCTCTCGCCGTTTTTCAGCGAGCGGCGGAACTCGACCGTGGAGGACATCAAGCGCCAGCTTGCTTACCGTGCGGAAAATGAAAAGAAGCTTGCCCGGGGCCTCCAACTGGCGCAGCAGCAACCCCGACCTTATTGCATTTTCCCAGGTGCTGGGGGTTGACACGGATATCCGGGAGAATAAGGAGGAGATCTTTTACGAGGACTCCGAGGGAAACGAGAAGAGCTATGTGCCGCCCCGCTATGCCTGCGACTATGAGTTCAATGTGACGATTCGAGTGGATTCCCCGTGGTTTGACGAGATAGAGCTGGAGCTGAGCGACGGAAACCGCCCCGACAGCCCCTATACCGACCTGTACCGCCAATATGAGCAGAGAATGCACGAGCTTGCGGATATTCTGATGCGCCGGGATAACAGAAACCGGGTTTGGGACGGCGGCGGCACGATGAATCGGGTGGATAACACAGGCATCCGTCAGGAAAGACCTGCCTCCGCGCCGACTGTCATGGGCGGGGAGACATGGGTATGCCCGTCCTGCGGCGCGCAAAGCAGCGGAAAATTCTGCGCAAACTGCGGCACAGCCAAGCCCGTAGCCAGCTCCGGCTGTACAAACTGCGGGTGGAGACCCTCGGCGGGACAGGGTATGCCGAAATTCTGCCCGGAGTGCGGCAGACCGCTTCAGTAAATTATGAAGCGCACGGCGCGCAGGGCCGCAGCGGTTATGCTTGCGCTTTTGCCGGTTTTCGGACTTTTCGGCTGCGGCGGAAGTAAAAAGCATACTGCCGATGAGATTATTATGCTCAGTACCGTTTATTACGGCACGGCAAGGGACCCGGTATACGCCTTTGCCTTGAAAAAGGAAGAAAATGGATGGCTTTTCTCTGCGGACTGCCTTGTGGGAGAGCAGAAGGAGCAGTACACCTCTTTCGCGGCTTTTCCCGTGCCGGCGGAGGATGCGGCGGAGCTCCTTCGGATCATCGGCGAGGACGGCGAGATAGAAAGACTGAAAAAGCATCGGAATCCGATACATTTTTTCCATTCATCCGATGCGCCGGCACGCATGACCCAAATGACCTTCTCCGACGGAAGCGCGGTGGAGAAGGAGGCTGCAATGGGCGAAAGGGTGCTTGCTTATCTCTATGGCCTTGCCGACAGGTATTACAGGGCGGCTGAGAGTGCGGCGGACACCCCGGCGGATACGGCGATGAACGGAACGACCACCACCCTGCCAAAGCAAGAAAACCCATAAAAATAAACCAACACAGTCGGAAAAAGGAGGAGAATTATGGCCAATCAATGTGCGATCTGCGGTGCGGACATCAATCTGATCCAAACCCAAAAGCTGTCGGACGGCAACTGCATTTGCCGCAAAAACTGCAGGAAAAAGGGCTTCAAGGTATATGACTATGTGCATAGCGATCTTCCGGGTGTCAAGGCGCATCTTGCACAGGTGGAGCGCGGCACCAAGCTGTGGGACCACTATTTTGTTCCGAGGATGAAAACAAAGGATAAGAGCAAGAAGCTGAAGCGCTTCGGCACCTATCTCTATGTGGCCGAGGATATCGGGCTGATGGCGTATGTGCAGAACGATTACAAGTTTATGATGTTCGGCAAGACCACCCGTGCCTGCGTGTACCGCATTGCCGACCTGCGCAGCTATAAGTATGAGGAGCAGCTCGTTAAAAACGGCGATAAGACCGAGAAAAAGCCTTTTGCAAGGCTCAGCTTTAGCAATACGCAGGGTCTTTACGAGTTTGTTCTCCCCATGAATAATTTCAAGGATTTCGAAAAGCTGAAAAAACACTTTGATACGCTGTTCGGCATACAGAATACACTCGGCAATGCCTCAAATGTTTGGAAGCAGCAGATGACTGCGGTTAAGGATATAGCGTCAGGGTTTTCTGCCGCGGTAAAAGGAGAAGCCGATGCCGGCGACAAGGCGGCGCAGGCAATCGACTCCCTGGATGCCGCAATCCACGGCGACCGCACCGAGTGGATTCAGAAAGCAGATGCGGCTCTTGCGGCATTTAATGAGTGAATTTTTTAAGAGAGGAGATCTTTTCATGCAAACCTTGCAGGAATATAAATGCCCCTGCTGCGGCGGCGCAATAGCCTTTGACAGCACACTCCAGAAGATGAAGTGCCCTTTTTGCGACACGGAGTTTGAAATGGAGGCGCTGGAGGGCTACGACGCCGAGCTGCAGAGCGAAAAATCCGATAATATGGAATGGGAAACCACGGCCGGTGGAGACTGGCAGGAGGGAGAAACCGACGGCCTGCGCTCGTATGTGTGCAAATCCTGCGGCGGCGAGATCGTTGGCGATGCCAACACGGCGGCTACCGCCTGCCCCTTCTGCGGCAATCCCGTGGTGATGATGGGCCAGTTCTCGGGCGCTCTCAAGCCGGATCTTGTGATCCCGTTCAAGCTGGATAAAAAGGCGGCAAAGGCGGGACTGATGAAGCATCTGACCGGGAAGCGGCTGCTGCCAAAGATTTTCAAGGATCAGAACCATATCGACGAGATCAAGGGGGTCTATGTTCCCTTCTGGCTCTTCGACACCGATGTGGACGCGCAGGTGCGTTACCGGGCCACAAAGGTCCATACATGGAGCGACAGCGACTACGATTACACCGAAACCAGCCACTTCTTAGTGCATCGTGGCGGCAGCGTCGGCTTCGAGCATGTTCCGGTGGACGGCTCCTCTAAAATGGCGGATGACCTGATGGAATCCATTGAGCCGTACAATATTTCGGATGCGGTGCATTTCCAGACGGCTTATCTTGCCGGCTATGTGGCGGATAAGTATGATGTGACCGCCGAGGAAAGCATTGACCGGGCAAACCAGCGGGTCAAGCGGTCTACGGAGGAGGCATTTGCCGAGACGGTAGAAGGGTATGCCACCGTTACGCCGGAAAACACCAGTGTGCAGTTCCACGGCGGAAAGGCTCGGTATGCGCTTTATCCGGTGTGGCTTTTGAACACCTCCTGGAACGGAAACCAATACACCTTTGCCATGAACGGGCAGACCGGAAAATTCGTCGGAGATCTGCCGGTGGATAAGGCTGCGGCCAAGCGCTGGACATTCCTGCTGGCGGCGATATTCACGGCGGCTTCCTACGGCGTTGCGTGGGCGCTGCACCTGATGGGGCTGATTTAAGGAGGGGACGGAATGAAAAAGAAAGTACTGACACTGTTATTCTCGCTTGTTCTGTGCCTTTGTATAGCGACGCCCGCTTTTGCGCAGACGGACGGATTTGCAAGTGAATACGAGCGCGTGCAGGACTTGGCGGGGCTGCTCTCTGACAACGAGGAAGCGTCGCTCGTGACAAAGCTTAATGAGCTCAGCGAGCGTCAGAAAATGGACATTATCGTGTTGACCACTGACGCATTGAACGGGAAAACCCCGCGGGACTATGCCGATGATACTTATGATTACGGCAACTTTGGCTACGGCGAAAGCAGGGACGGCGCGCTGCTGCTTATCAGTATCGAGGACAACGACTGGTACATATCCACCTGCGGCTACGGCATTACGGTCTTTACGGACGCGGGCATTGAGTATATCGGCAAGCAGATAAAGGGCGAGCTGTCCGACGGTGATTTTGCGGGCGCCTTTGATAAATTCGCCGATCTGTGCGATGAATTCATCACACAGGCAAGGACCGGCGAGCCTTACGATGTAAAAAACCTACCCAAGGAGCCACTTTCCCTTATTTGGATCCCCATTGCCATCGTTGCGGGCTTTATCCTCTCCCTCATCATAGTGGGCAGGATGAAAGCAAAGCTGAAAACGGTCCGTTTTCAGCCGGCAGCGAACAGTTATATGAAAGCCGGCAGCATGAACATCACCGAGAGCCGCGATATGTTCCTGTATAACACTGTCACACGCACTGCGAAACCGAAAGACAACGATTCAGGCGGAGGGAGCAGCACGCACACCTCTTCTTCCGGCTCGACCCATGGTGGCGGAGGAGGCAAATTCTAATGCCAGCTTCGCCCGCAAGAAAAAGCAGCAATAAAAAAATATATAAAGGAGAGATGACCCATGAGTATCTTTGACAAACTGAAAAGCACAGCCCAGCAGGCGGTGAGCACCACCGCACGATCCATCGGCAACAAGCGAGAGACCTTCACCTTCTCGTCACTGCCGGAAAGCCTTGCCGAAATGCAGGCGCTACCCGAGGCAAGTCTCGATACGCCGTTCAAAACGGCAGCACTTACGGTTCTTGCCCTCTGTGCATACGCGGCGGATAAGCACATCGGTACCGAGATGCTGAATTGGCTGCGGGGACCCCGTCCGCTGAACGGACAGGAAATTTCCTTCCTTAACGACCGTTTCCGCGACGGCAAGACCTATCTGCCCTTCACTTATTTCTCCGGCTCCACACCGGAAAACAACTACACCCCTACTGAGCCGTATACAATTGTCGTTGAAAGCAATCATGTGTCCGGCGAGGAGCAGGGCTATATGAAGCTGTTTATTCCCTGTGGCGGTGCGGACGATCCCCGTCCCATCAAGATGCGCCAGCGGGGCAGCGACGGCAAGTGGTTTTTGTGGGAGCAGTATCTGCTGACCGGCGTGCGTACGCCGAAGTCAGCCGATCCGTGGGCTTAAACGGAAAGAAATTACATTCGGAAAACTCATAAAGGTGTATCTTATTACATCAAAAAATGGTTAATCAGCCGTTTCAAATATAAAATATTATGGAGGTTTTAACAATGGAAACAACAACTAAAGGCACGGGATTCTTGAAAGTAACAGGCATTTTGATGATCATCGGCGGAGGAATTTCGATTATAATGGGGATCATCGCAGCGCTCGGCGTCGCCGCCCTTGCGTATATTAGTGACGGAACCGTTTCATCGGCATTGCTTTATGCATCCGTTGTATTGATGCTTATCAGTGCGGTTGCGGAGTTGGTTGCCGGAATTATCGGTGTAGTCAACTGCAAGAAGCCGGAAAAAGCAGGGGTTTGCATTGCGTGGGGTATTATTGTAGCAGTGCTTAGCGTTGCAGGCACCATACTGAACTCTGTTGGCGGAGGTTCTTTCAGTGCATTTTCTCTGATACTTGGTCTTGTCCTGCCGGTTCTTTACATTATTGGTGCTGTGTTCAACAAGAAAGAACATGCCGCATAAAGCATTTATACCCAGGAATCCGGTTTGTCGGATTGAGCATATTTCAAAACAAACCAAATCAGGGAAAGGAGGAAATAAAGATGGATATTCGCGGAATTTGGAAAGTAAAGGAAGTCCGTGTGCCTACACCGGACGGGGAGAAGGTTTTCACACCCGATAACCCGCCGGAGGATGAGAGATTTGAGGGCGCCGTTGAAATGATGCAGTACCGGACGGAGTTTGCCGAGGACGGTGTGCTCAACACGCTCATGTTTGTGCCGGAGGAAATGCGCGAGGAGGCCGCCAAGCACGGGGCGGTTGTCCGCGAGGACGGTTATGCCCCCATCGAAAGCACCACATGGAAGGAAGCGGACGGCAAATTCTATTACGACACGAAGATCGAGGGTGAGGTTTTCGGGGAGAAGGTTGACTCTTTCGCGGAGATTCCGATCACCGAGGACGGCTGTCTGCTGTATGAACACGGAATGATTATTCTGGAAAGAGTCTGACCCGACTTTTTACAACGGTGAAGGTGATACTATGAATGTTGATAATCCGTATAACCTCGATCTGAAATCGACCGAACCGCAGGCGATAAGCGAAAATCGAGCCGATGAATCGGTTCTGAAAGAGACTTTCAAGGAATATTTCGGAGGTTTGAACTATTTCTTTGCCGCAGAACAGGCTGATTTAACCTTTGAGGATGTGATTGCGCATATTGGTGTTGATCCTTCGGAGTACCGTTACGATGCTGAGCGGGAGGCGCAGATTTATTCATGGTATGCTGCAAAAAGCAAAGCAAGAGTGCTGCATGTCTGGTTTAATGATGGCAAGCTCTACGCTTGCGGCGCATACAATCTCGGTTTTCCGAAAATGTCATAGTCTGTGTGCGGGAGAGGCTTGCTGCGGCAAGCTTCTTTCCGAAAGGCACCGAATGGGATTCGGTACCTTTCGGAAAGGAAGGATAAATGAAAAAGCTACTTTTATGTTTTATCTTGGTATTCATTTTTTTAATATCCGTTTCCGCTTGCGCTTCAAAGCATAACAATTGTAGTAATAATGATAATAATTATTACGGAGGGGATCCTATGGATTTCAAAAGCTTTAAGCTGGTGCAAACCGATATGACGGCACAGCACCGTGTTTATGAGGGATACAAAACGGAGAACGGCGTTCATTTGGAGTATTACATCAACACGGAAATGTGGGATGATAAGACCTCCGGAAATGTGGAGTGCCGCAATGTCGTTCGCGCAATTGACGCAGATGAGAGCGTTTTTCAAAAGCTGTGCGCAGTATTCGGTAACTATAAAATAGCGGAATGGGCAGGCTTTCGCGGGCACGATTCCCAGGCCCTTGACGGTACCGGTATGAGCTTTGAGGTCGTGTTGACGGACGGGACGGAGATAAACGCCCGAGGAACCAACAGCTTTCCGAAAAACTATTCGTCATTTGCGCAGGAGCTTTGTAAGCTCATAACGACTGAAAAAATAAGCTCGGTACGGTTTTCCGAAGGCACCTATGAGATCACACTGCCGGAAAGCTGGGTGGGTACCGTTACGGCAAGCTTTTCCGAAAACCAGGTGGCGTTTTATGTTGATAAAACCGACGGAAGTGAACTTACATTTTTTATAATCGACAACGATACATACGGTTATTCATCAGATTCCTATAAAGGAAGAATAGAAGTCGGGCGGCTTGTTTCGGACGAGGATGTCAGATTTATTACGGCACGCGACAATTATTCAATAGCTTCATATGCGAAAAGTGTTTCCGAGGAAGCTGTTGCGATTTGGAATAATTATGAAAACGATAAGCTTGCCATAATTGAAAGTCTTCGCGGAGTAAACGGGTATGCATTTTCTCCTGAGGACGGAACAGTCCTATATTACGCAGATGCGAGGGAAATGGCAGATGAAGCGAGAAGCCTTTGGCTGAGCTTGAATTTTGCAGGTGAGTATCCGGGCGGCGCGAAGCCTGTACGGCTCAAGCGGAAGAATTATGTGCCTATGTTTCCTCCGTATGATTATATAAACACGATCGAAGGTGTACGCAAAAAATTCTTAAAGGTTTTTTCGGAGGAATTTACCGATAAAACGCTTAATCGTGCGGTTGCCGATAAAGAACTGATGGAATATAAGGGCGATGTCTATGTAGCTTGTAAGAAGCGCAAGGGCGAAGCCTTTTACAACAGCTGTGTGGACTGCGTTCGGGACGAAGGCGACGGAAAATTTACGGTTGTGATCGCTGTGAAAATGCCGCCAAGCGGCAGCAAGCTCTATGTTGACCTACCGACAGAGAAAAACGCTGCGGGAGAGTTTGTGTTTTCAGACTATCCCTATTGGGAAAAAAGTGAATGATCTTTCCTTTTTGAACTGGAACATACTGAGATCTTTTCTCGGCAGATGGAAAAATTGCCGAATCATCTGATTGGAAACGGCCTTTTTGATATGGATTTGTCAGATTCCAAGGGGCTGTTGGAATTCGGAGAAAAATAAAAAAATTCACAGGAGGAGTTATGAAAAGATTTGTTTTTGCAATTATGCTGGTGTTAGCAATTGTGGGATCTGCCACCGTAACGGTTAGTGCAGCGGGTCCGAGACCGACACAGCCCGTGATCGTAGCGGAAATGCCGGATTGTTATATGCCTATTGGCAGTGACGGTATTACCTTGTTCACTAATGCCAGTGTGCCCGACGGCGGTACGATGAAATATCAGTGGTATGTCACGGATATAGAAAACATGGCGATGATTCGTGCCATTGACTACGCAGAGGGAGACAGCTATCAGGTGCCGGAGGAATTGGGAGTGAAATGGTACTGCTATGCTGCCTGGAATGTGGTCGGAGGTTTAGAGAGTGAGCCGACATACAGCCGCCTGATTCGTGTGGAATTTTATGAAAACAGTTCCCCACACACCCACAGCTTCGGCGAGTGGATGGTGACCACAAATCCAACCTGTACAGAGGCGGGTATTAAGACACGGGAATGTGATTGCGGTGTTACCGAACGGGCTGAAGTTCCTGCTGCCGGGCATAATTGGGATGCGGGAACAATAACCCGGGAACCTTCTCCCAAAGCCGATGGCGAAAAGACCTATAGCTGCCTTGTCTGTAAGGCAACGAAGACAGAGCCGGTAAAATACAGCGGAAGTCTTGAAGGTGACAATGATGAAAAAAGCAGCGTTGACCCGGATAAAGACAAGAGTACCGATTCTAAAGAAAAACATGAAAAAGATACAGAACAAACTTCTCCTGTGAAGAACGAGAGAGTCTCTTTCCCGTGGTGGATCGTTGCCGTTATCGCTGCAGTGGTGATTGGTGCGGGTGTTTTGGCAGTAGTTTTAATTCGGAAAAAAGCTCTGATTCGAAAAGGCAGTGATGAACAATGAGAAAAATCGTTCTGGACATTCAGAGCAGTATCCATGCGCATAACATGGAACGAATGCTGATGCAGGAACTGGACGATTGCCAGATCGTAATCTCCGAGTCTCCGGATTCCACGCCTGAGTGGTGCAAAATGCATCAGCCCGATGTGCTTTTAATGGAGGTCAAGGCGTTTTCGCCCTGGATGTTCTCCGAGCGTATGGCGATCCGTGATAAGGTTAAACGCAGCACGGAAAACCGTCGAATCGTTCTTTTTGTGGATGACGAAAGCAACAAAAATCTTACCGAGGAAGTACAGCAGGCAAAGCGCGAGGGTCTTATCGACGCTTTCTTGTTCGACTCGGTTTCCGAGAACTACTTTGCTTCGGTGATCGACAGCGTGTAAAGACGATAGCCTATAAAATGATCCGCACTTCGCGTCTCTTTTGCCAAGCTAAGGATAGATTTAGTTCAAAACTCATATAGTCGGGCGGCTTTGCTGTTGTCCGAAGTGAAAATAGCCATGTGTTCGCGATTTGTTTACAATTAAAGCGGCTTTTGTCCTCACTTTTGAGGACAGACAGAACCTTTTTATCTTGCTATAATGATAGTGAAAAAATAGATGAAGCAGATTCATCGGATATATCTTGAAGGAAAAGGAGGAATGGTTCGATGAAAAAAATCGTGGTCGATATGCAGAATTTTCTGTTCGGCGATTCCATAGCGGCTGCTTTCAAGAATTCGAACTATGATATCGACGTGGTTCGTGCGGAGACACCGCAGGATACCGTCGAACTGTGCCGTGTGTACAAACCGTTTGTCCTTGTAATGGAAGTTACCGCCTATACGCCTTGGCTGCTCAGCGAAAGGCTGAAGCTGCGGGACGAGGTAAAGGCGGTGTGCCCCGACTGCAAGATAGCCCTCATCGTGGATTCCAACACCGAAAAACAGGCGGCGAAGGACATCCGAGACGCAAAGAAAAACGGCATCATCGACCAGTTTTTCTATGGCTCCATGACCGCCGAATATCTGATGGATCAGATTTATGCGATGTGATCAGCCACGAAGAAAGAGACGGCTGAAATACAGCGAAGAAATGAAAAGAAAGGCGGCGCAGACCATGATACAAAAGAAACGGTACGGCGGTTTTGCAGCCGCCAGGCGACGGGTATATGCGGCGGGCTCCGATCCGCCCACCCTGTGCGGAGAGCTGCGAAAGGAGGAAACAGCCCTCTGCGGTCAGTAGAGAGAAAGCACGGCTTTATGCACCGACAAAAAACGCATAAAAATCTTCAAAATGATTTTGAGGGAGGAAATGTTTGTATGATAAAAACGAACACGCGAAGGCGCGTCGTCAGCGTCCTGTTGGCGCTTGTGATGCTGGTCTCACTGATGCCGAGTCTGGTGGTTCCCGTCCATGCCTTTTGGGACGACTACGACGACGGCTTCGATTGTCCTAACTGCGACCACTACCATTTTGGCAGCGAGTATATGTGTGACTGCCTGTTCTGCACCATTGACTGCAACTACGAGTGCTGGGTTGAAACCCATTGTAACGACTGCGGTGTGTGCTTTGGAGACACGCCCTACTGGTGCGAGGAGTGCTACAAGTGCGCGGAGTGCATGGAGGAAACGCACTGCTCCACCTGCGCCAAGTGCTACATCGGCGAGGATGACCAGCTGTGCGGCCATAACCATCTGCGACTCCTGCGGCTTCTGCGACGACTGCGCAAACGATGACAGCGATCCGATGCACTGCTCGCTGTGCAACAACTGCTTCGGCGCAGTGGACGAGTGCGTGGACGACGATGATACCGGCGTCATCCACTGCGTCGATTGCCACACGGCCTGCGAGCAGTGCGAGGAATGCCTGCTGAACCAGGAGTCCTGCGAGGACTGCGGCCTGTGCCTGGAGTGCTGCCGGGATAACTCCGAGGGCGGCGGCTGTCCGGATGGCGAGACCTGCGTGGAAAGCGCCGAGTGGGACGAGCACATCTGCCAGGGCTGCGACGGCTGGGTCACGGATAAGGAGGACGAGGACGAGTTCTGCGAAACCTGCGAGCTGTGCAAGGAGTGCTGCGAGGGCAACTCCGACTGCTCTGAGGGGATGTGCGCAATGGACACGGACTATGCGGATCACTTCTGCGAGGACTGCGGCCTGTGCTTCCACGACAGCGATCCCTGCGAGGACGGCTGCGATCAGCGCTGCAAGGACTGCTGCCGGGATGCCGTGAGCGCTATGGGCTGCGATCATGACGACTGGTGCTTCAGCGACTCTGATTTTGAGGATCATCTGAAGACGGAGCATTCCGGCGCCGGGCATACGCACATAGCCTCCGCCACCTGGGAGGCTGACGGAACGCGGCACTGGCACCCCTGCCGCTATTGTGACGATAAAAAGCTGAATGCCGCCAACCATGAATTTGACGCCAAGGGCGTGTGTAAGGTCTGCGGCTACATCAGCGGCAGCGCCATCGTCATCACCCGCCAGCCCAAGAGCGTCAAGTGCAAGACCTCTATCTACGACGATTATAAGGAAGAGCCGGAAAACGGCCTGCTGTTCTATGAAAATAACCCGGTCACCTTCTCTGTCATGGCAAGAAGCCTGAAGGGCGACGAGCTGACCTATCAGTGGTATCGGAAGAATAATGAGAATCCCACGGCGGCGCCCTACAAGCTGCCGGAGGGTAGGTTTTACACGGGTGTGACGACCTCCACACTGAAGATGCCGGTTTCCACCCAGGCCTGCCAGGAGGACTACTCCTACTACTGCGTTATCGGCAGAAAGGGCGACGCTTCGGACACCCTGAAAACGGCGGAGGCAAAGCTGACGGCCACCCATGCCTACAGCCATAAGCAGGCGGGTGTGCCTGTGCCCACCGACGACAGCGAGAGAACGCCGGAATACAATGTCACTTGGGTCGATAAGAATGGGGTTACCCATAACGGTATCGTGGGCGGCGACCCGAAATGCGAAGGCCACAAGCTCCCGTGCCTGTTTGAAGCAGGCGAATACGAAGCGCATTATATGACCACCGGCTCCAAGGAGCGCATCTTCCCGCATACCTTTGTGCTTGACAGAAGCCTTGACGCGGTAGGCGGCGGCAGGGTCGATGTGCTCAGATGTACCGTCTGCGACTATACCGTTCCTGTGAAGAGCCATGTCCATGATTACGGCTGGAACTGGGATTACACCGGCTTCGGCAGTATCTATGAGTATACCTTCAACCTCGGCGGCTCGACCAAGACGGTGGAGCAGCTCATCCTTGAGTCCGACTATGCCCACCCCGAAAAGTGCAAGGTTCCCGGCTGCGAGGAGTTCATCATGGTTCCCCACAGCTGGGGCCGCTGGAATGTGGTTCTGTGTCCTGACACCACGGGCGGCAAAGGCGGCATGGAGGCCGAATGCAGCGTCTGCGAGTACACAAAGACGAAAATCGACAAGGATGATGACGGAGGAGCCGATCATTGGACAAAGGACACCGCCCTTGTGACGGTAATAAACGGCCGGGCAACCCGTATGATCGTCAAGCCCGGCGACAAGATCAGGCTTTATCCCGAGGAGAGAACCGGTCAGAAAGCCATCGGCTGGAAGGTGGA
>SFGJ01000035.1 GCA_004557655.1 Clostridiales bacterium
GGATACAAAGTGCATCCGCTTGACGAGCTGCGCCTCCGCATTGCCGGGATGGATCGCGGGAACATACTGCACCGTCGCATTGGTCAGCGCCATCCACGAGGGATTGCTTTCCTCCAAGGTGGCATTTTCATTGAAAAACTGCCCGAACGCGGCTGCATACCCAACATGCGTCCGTATTTCGGCGTTCTCTTGCAGAAATTCCGCAAATGCTGTCAAGGTCATTTTGTAGTGCCGCAAAGAATAGCTCAGATGCCCCAGCACGGGAATGACACGGAGAAGCAGTGCCGCCGAGGGATGCGCTCTTGTAACGCCGCTGAGTGCCTGCTGCTCCATCGAAAGCTGTAAATAATCGTTCAGCTCAGCAAACGCTTCTTTGGAAAACGCCTGCATGAGGTAATCTTCAAACTGCTTTCTGTCCAAATGGGAGAATAGCGGGACATCGTGCAGCGCGTGAATGATGGCCTGTCCTGCCTCCTGTGCTTTTGGAAGAAGCTGCATATCGACATTCTTTGCGCCAAAGCCGGTCAGCAGTTGATTCAGGATCATGCACGGCGCGTCCAATCGCGTGATCGTTTCGTCGGAAATGTTCAATACCGCGCAGCCAATCGTGCCGGTTGGCATGACGCTGCCCGCGTAGGTTACGGTATCCTGCCAGAAATCCAGAGATAAAACCTTGTGGCTGATAAGCTCCTGTGCCATGCTGTATCCTCCTGTCACGTTTTTCTATTTTTATTATACCACAAGAATATGAACGTGGAAAGACCTGTCATGTTTTTTGAAATGAACTTGTCATGCCATCCGCCTGTTTTTTGCGAATCCGAACATAAAACAGACAGAGAGGGAAGAAAACTTCCTCTTGAATCTATTTTACGGAGGATACAGCATGAATCTATTTGAAACTGTCAAATATGGCGTGAACTGCCGGGAAGCTGTGGAACGGTATGGGATAGAGGTAGACCGATATGGCAAAGCCCTTTGTCCCTTTCACGATGACCGGTACCCCAGCCTGTATGTAGTGGACGATCATTATTATTGCTTTGCCTGCGGTGCGCATGGGGACGTAATCGATTTTGCCGCCAACTTGTTTGATTTGCCGCTTTACGAAGCCGCCCAGCGGCTTACGGCAGACTTCGGCATTGACACGGACAGCCCGCCGACAAAGGAAGTTCTTAAAAAACGCAGACAGCAAACAGAAGCACAGCAGCTCATGGAAAACGAGCGGCTGTGCTTTTCTGTTCTGTCTGATTATGCCCATGTACTGCGGGACTGGAAGGTGCGGTATGCGCCGCAGTCACCTGACGAGCCTGTTCATGCACGGTTTGCGGAAGCCTGTCACAACCTCGACCAGATGGAATACTACTTGGATATTCTGTGCGCCGGGGGGGCCCTTGAACGCGCAGAAGTCGTGCAGCAGCAGATGGCAGACGGCAAACTGGACAGGCTGCGAAGAAGATTAGACGAAATTCACAAGGAGGAATTGGAAGATGGATATGACACCGCAGACGTGGCCTGACTGGTACGACGGCAGACACATCAATGAAGTGCTGTTCTGCCAGCAGTTTTTGACCAAGCACCCCATGAAATGTGTGCGCGGACGGCTGTTCACGGTTGACGGTCTCATTGAGGACGAAGGGCAGATCGGTAATCTCATTCTGGAGGAAATTTCCGGAGTTCTGACCGCTGGCTTGTCCAAAGTCGTGACAAATCTGCTTGCCAGCATTAAGCTGCAAGCGTATTCGCCGCCGCTACCCATTGAGACGGACTGCATCCATGTTGCCAACGGAACGTACTTCATGGACGGCAGCTTCACCGCTGACAAGAGCTACTGCAACAACCGGTTGACAGTCGCCTACAACCCTGACGCACCCATTCCTCAAAAGTGGCTGCAATTCCTGTCCGAGCTGCTGCAACCGGAGGACATTCCCACCTTGCAGGAGTTCCTCGGTTACTGCCTGCTGCCAACCACCAAGGGGCAGAAAATGCTCATGCTGATTGGCAAGGGCGGCGAGGGCAAAAGCCGCATCGGGCTGGTCATGCGCTCACTGCTGGGTGACAGCATGAATACCACCAGCATCCAGAAGGTCGAGAGCAATCGGTTCAGCCGCGCGGATTTGGAAAACAAGCTCCTGATGGTGGACGATGATATGGATATGAGCGCCCTGCCCAAGACCAACTATATCAAATCCATCGTCACATCCGAGTGCAAGATGGACATGGAACGCAAGGGTGTCCAAAGCTATCAGAGTCAGCTCTATGTGCGTTTTCTTTGCTTCGGCAACGGTGCGCTGACCGCCCTGCACGACAAGTCCGACGGTTTCTTTCACCGCCAGATCGTGCTGACCACCAAAGACCGGCCTGCAGGCAGAGCAGATGATCCGTTTCTGGTGGACAAGCTGCTGCGCGAAAAAGAGGGTATCTTTCTCTGGTGTCTGGAGGGGCTGCACCGGCTGATCCGGAACAACTATCAGTTCAGCATTTCGGGCAAAGCCAGAGAGAATATGGAGACGGTCAAGCGCAGCAGCAACAATGTGATCGAGTTTCTGCAATCCGAGGGCTATATCCGCTTTCGGGCAGACAGCGAAGCCAGCTCCAAGGTGATCTATGAAGCCTATACGAGATGGTGCGACGATAACGCACAGAAGCCCATGTCTGCCAACCGCGTCAGCTCTGAGCTTGCACAAAATGAGCGGCTTTACAATGTAGAGGCCACCAACAATGTCCATGTCGGCGGTAAGCGGGTGCGGGGCTTTGTGGGCATTGAGGTGGTCAATCCGCTGCCATATTAAAAATGAGGAGCGGACTTCAAAATTGCCGTACACGCCGTACACTCTGTACGGCTGTTTTTGATTCCATTTTCAAAAACTGTTTTTGCTTGTGCGTTCCGTGAAGCAGTTCACGGCAGAGTGTACAATCTGCCGCTGAATCGGCGGCTGGTACGCAAAAACGGCGTGCAGAAGCGTACACAAGTCAGCTTTGCCGTACCGAGCCGTACACCAACGGCTCAATTTTGCAGCATAAAAATCAATGCTTGTGAAAACCGTGAAGATTTTCGCCGCAGGTCGAATGCACTGCACCATTCGGTGATTTACCGAAGCGTGAAGCCGCTGCACTGGACTGTGGCATATCCTGCCGTTCCGTATGTTCTCACACAGAAAGATGAAGCCGGTAGGGTGCTATTACGAACAGGGCATCACAGACAGAAATCTGAGCGGATTTGCATCACGGCGGATTTTTCACTGCAAAGCGTACACAGTTCACTTACTCAAAAAACAATATCACGAAAATATGGAGGTAAAAAATTGCTGAAATCCAATCTGAGAAATGAGATCAAGTCGTATATCGTCCGTCAGGGAATGACCATGCAGGAGGTTGTTGATCTGCTGCGGGACGAACACGGCTGGTCTGACAGCGCTTCTAACCTGTCCAATAAGCTCCAGCGGGAATCCCTGCGCTATGTCGAAGCTGTCCAGCTTGCCGACGCACTGGGCTATGAGATCGTCTGGCAGAAACGAAAATAAGGAGGATTTTTCACATGACGAATATGGAAAAGAAGCTGTTACAGGCGCAGCACCGGTTAGAGGAAGCGCAGGCACGGGATCGGGTCAAGGAGCGCAAAGCGAGAACGCGCAGGCTCATTCAGGAAGGTGCGATTCTGGAAAAGGTGCTGCCGGAGGTGCGGACAATGGAACCGTCTGCGGTGGAAGATTATCTGTTCCGGAGACTGTCAGATAGTGACGGAAATAGGAGCAGAGCCGGTAACTGAGACCCGAAGGGTGCACTTACTCACCACCCCGAAGGGGCGGTGGTACTTGCCGTTGGCAAGCCGTGCGCTCTCCGAGGGGGATTGCGGCTTCTGCGGAAGCCTCCAGACAATGCCACAGCACTTGCATGTGCTGCTGTCATCGTCTGCGCGGTTGGACAAATATCGTCGCTTCGACCGACGCTATTTATCCAACCGCCTGCGCAAACCTGCCACCGGCAGCTTTGACGCAGATAGAGTGTCGATTGTGCCGACACTCTTTTCTTTTTACAAAAAGAAACAAAACAAGCCTGTGCGCAGGCAGAAAGGAGAACGTTTGGCAATTTATCATCTGGAGGCAAAGGTGGTCAGCCGTGGCGCAGGGCGATCTGCCGTGGCCGCCTCTGCTTATTTGAGCTGCTCCCGCCAGTACAACGATTACGACGGGATACAGCATGACTACACGAAAAAACAGGGGCTTGTCTGGCGGGAGGTGTTTCTCCCCGCTATGGCACCGCTCGAATGGAAAGACCGGGAGCAGCTATGGAACGCCGTGGAAGAAGTAGAGACAGCCAAAGACAGTCGGTTGGCGCGTGAATTTGTCGTCGCTTTGCCCATAGAGCTGAACCGTGAGAAACAAATCGCACTGCTGCAAGAATTTATTCAAGCACAATTTGTGTCGGTCGGGATGTGTGCCGACGCTGCCATCCACGACACCGACGGTCACAATCCCCATGCCCACATTCTGCTGACAGTACGTCCGCTGGACGCGCAGGGCAAGTGGCAGTACAAGACCGAGAAGGAATACCTCTGCATGAAAAACGGTGAGGAGCAGGGTTTCACCGCCTCCGAGTTCAGGGCGGCGCAGAACGAGGCCTGGGAGAAGCAATATCCCTATAAGATCGGCAAAAAGAAGGTGTATATGGTTCCCTCCGAGGCTGAGGTACAGGGACTTGTCCGTGCAGATAAGCACCCCAAAAGCACCCGCTACGGTAGACAGAATCCCATCTCCGAACGCTGGAACAGTGAAGAGCAGCTTGCGGCATGGCGGGCAGCATGGGCTGACGTGTCCAACCGCTATCTGGAACGCGCTGGGTGCGAGGAACGCATTGACCACCGAAGCAACGCCGCACGGGGATTGGATGAAATTCCCACAATTCATGAAGGTCCTGTTGCCCGTCAGATGGAAGCAATAGGGCTTATATCCGACCGCTGCGAAATCAACCGGCAGATACGAGAGCAGAATAAACTCATCCGTGCGATCCGCGACGAGATCACAAGACTGAAAAACACGATTATGACATCCGTACCCGCCCTTGCCAAGGCTCTTGAAACAGCCCGCAAGGGCATTTTGCTGCTGCGGTATTCGTGGCTCTACCATATCGGCGCGGCTGAAAATCTGGAAAAAAACATTCAGTTGATACAACCGGACTATGAGCGGTTTCTTGAAGTACGCAGACTGCTGCGGGAAAAATCCAAGCAAAAAAAGGCGCTAACCGCCGAACTGAAAACACTCAGCCCAACGAGCTTCCTGCGCCGTAGTGAAATCAAGCGTGAGCTGGCTGCTGTTACGGAGGACATGGAGGAACTGAGATCCGAGCTGTCCATGTTGCTCTCGGAGTTTGGCAAAACAGACCCGGACGACATGAAGGAGAGCAAGCAGCGGCTTGACGCCATGACCACCAACAAAACGGGACTTGAAACCATTGCAGCAAAAGCCGCAAGCAGCATGGATGCCGAAGTTGAGAAGTACCGCGCCTTGCAGGAACAGGCAAAAGTTGTTGATGCAGCCGAGCTGCACACTGCCCGTATGGAGCTGCGCGGCGGCATGACCGCAGCCGTGCGGGAGAAAATCAAGGACACCTTCGGCAAGAGCTATGACTATGACCGCTTCTGTCAGGCTGACCGGGATGTGTCCGAGCTGCTGGGTGAGCCACACTCAAACGAGCAGCGATCTGTACTTCACAAGTTGCACCAAGTGCAGGACCAACCTGCCACTGAAAAACAAAATCGCAACCACAAAAACGAACATGAATTATGAGAAAGGAATTGTATATGGAGAAAATCATCAACATTGACAAGATCAACAAAGCCATACTGGAGGGCAGGGACGATGCCGCCATCATTGACCTGTGCAAGTCCATCCACATCGAGAGCTGCTTTGACTATGTCTGTGAGCCGCCCGCTGATTTTCTGGAACAGTGCGAAAAATACTGGACTGGGCGCGGCGGCTTTTGCGGGACAGTCGAGCGCAAGATCGGCAACACATGGTACACTGTCGAAACCGTCTGTGACGGAAATGAGCTGCTTACCCAAAAAGTAAAACGGCTCATTTTTTCTGACCGGGAGGTGGCTTGTTAATGACAACAACACAAAACTATGGTAATATAAAAACAAGCACCCCGATTCTGTCGGCTGACCCGAACGTGAAGGAGGACGTTATGACGGATCAGCAAAAAATTACGATAATCTACTGCCGCCTCAGCAATGAGGATAAATTGGAAGGCGAGTCGAATTCGATACAGAATCAACGCGAGCTTTTAACCAAATACGCACAAGATCATGGCTACACGAACCTGAAAATTCTGGTGGACGACGGTTATACCGGCACGAACTTTCAGCGCCCCGGCGTACAGGAGGGCTTTGAACTGGTAAAACAGGGATTGGTAGGCTGCTGGCTGTGCAAAGACCTATCCCGCTTTGGTCGTGATTATCTGACCGTAGGCCAGTACACCGACATCATCTTCCCCAGCTACGATGTGCGCTTCATTGCCGTCAACGACGGCGTGGACAGCCAGCGCGGGGACGGAGAAGGCTTTGCCGCGATCCGTAACCTGTTCAACGAGTGGTATCCGCGCGATACCTCCAAGAAAGTCCGTATCAGCCTGCACCAGCGCGGCACGAGCGGTAAGCATCTCGGCAAGCCGCCTTACGGCTATCGCTGCGACCCGAATGACAAGGACAAGTGGATTCTGGACGAGGAAGCTGCGCCGGTTGTCAAGCGCATCTTTGACCTCTGCATCGACGGCAAAGGCCCGGAGCAGATTTCGAGGATTCTTGAACGGGATCAGGTTCTCACAACCAAGGCTCTGTATGCCAGCCGCAAGGGAAAGCCGCTGCCCAAGAATCCGTATAGGTGGAAAGATCAGTCCATCGTTGGGATTCTGGAGCGGCAGGAATACACTGGCTGCACCTGTAATTTCAAGACCTACTCCAAGTCCTACAAGCTGAAAAAGCGGATTCCCAACAATCCGGAGGATATGTTCATCATACCGGATACACAGGAAGCGATCGTTTCTCAGGCGCAATGGGACAGAGTGCAGGAGCTGCGCAAAAACAAGCGCCGCCCCGCAAAAGCGGAACGGCAGGGGCTGTTCTCCGGGCTGCTGTATTGTGCAGACTGCGGCGGCAAGCTCCACTTTGCCACCTGCAAGAGCTTTGAGGGCAAGCAGGATCACTACGTTTGTTCCAAATACAAGAGTGGGCGCGGCGATTGCTCGGCGCATTATATCCGCGAGGATGTGCTGCGGGAGCTGGTGCTGGAACGGATTCAGGCGGTCAACGAGTACACCCGCGGCGATGTGGAGGGCTTTCAGGAGGAATGGCTGCATTACCGCCGCGCCGATCAGGAACGGGACATCCGGGAAGATCAGAAGCGCGTGGAGCAGGCAAGAAAGCGCCTTGCAAACCTTGATGTGGTCATGTCCCGGCTCTATGAGGACTACGCCCTCGGCGAGATCAGCAAAGAGAAGTACAAGAAAATGACGGCTGATTATGAGGCAGAGCAGGAACGGTTAAAGCTCGAAATTGAAGCAACGGAAGAATGGGTCGAGCAGCGGCAGGCAATGGGCGATGATCTGGATGCCTTCATTGCGCTGACGAAAAAGTATATGGATGTCACTGAGCTGACGCAGACGATTGTCAACGAGTATATCAAGAAGATCATCATCCACGCGCCGGACAAGTCTGACGGCAAGCGCAGACAGAAGGTTGAGATCATCTTCAACTTCGTGGACGAGGTGGAAATCCCCGTGCTGGCAGAACCCATGATTGCAGAATCTATCCTTGGACGCAGAAAAACGGCGTGACCTTCACGGTCACACCGTTCTCTGCCCCAACCGCAAGACTTATAGTTCCTTGCGACTGTTAAGCCTTGATTTTCCGGGGTTTTTGAGCCATTTTGATATAGTCTGAGCAGTCGATTAACGCTTGCTGAACTGCGGAGCGCGACGGGCTGCTTTGAGACCGTACTTCTCATGTTTCTTTCATAGAAGTCCTTGATTTTATGGGCTTTTCAGCGTTTTGCATTCTAACTTCCCCCGTCTGTTAACTGTAAAAGTGGGGTATATTCTCTGCCCATTTTACGTCAATGCACGATTAACTACTCCGATGAGTTCTTCGGGCCTATTATATTTCACCTTGGCGTAAATGTCCATAGTCGTTTTGCTGTTCTCATGCCCTGCAAGGTACTGAACCGTCTTGGGGTCTACTCCGGCATAAAGCAAATTGGTGATATAAGTGTGACGGAGCTGGTGCGGGGTCACTTCAAAGTCCATTGTATAAACAATACTCGGATTGTTCTTCTGGTGCGTTCCCAGCGCAGGCTTTTTCGTGTACTTGATCCGCTGACCATTTATCACCTTATAACAGGTTCTCTCTTTGGTAGAACGAACCGTAACATATTTCCATAATCTCTGGAATTGAGAATATGCTAATGGCTCTCCTTTGCTGTCTGCAATCACATAATCGGATATAGAGTTCTTCTTGGCCTCCCGCAAGCAGTCCACAAGACACTTGGGAATGGGAATCTCTCTTCTGGCCGCTGGAGTTTTTAGCACCGTCGAAACCACCGGCCTGTTATGCTCGGTTCTCCATGCTCTCCGTACTGCAATATATGGTGTTCGAGTGTCAAGAAACACACAATCCCATTGCAGACCAAGGATTTCTTCACGCCGCAGCCCGGAGTATAGTCCGATGATAATAAATAGATACGGCGGTAATTCACGAACAGTATCCAGAAGAACCTTTACCTGTTCATCAGTAAGTGCATCTTTATCTTTGGCCGGTGTGCCTCCTTTTGCTGATATGCCGGCAGAAGGATTATAGTCAAGCAGTTCGCTTCGCTCTGCAGAATAGAAAATACACTTAAAGAGCATATTTACCTTGTTGTAAACAGAAGCGGATTTTTGGGATGCCGGAATCAGTGCTACACGAATATCATCTGTGGTGACATCCGACATATACATATCACCCAATGGTTTGACTATGTAGTTGTTCACGCTGCAAGTGTAACCCTTTAGTGTTGCTGACGATACTTTTGCCGATTGCATCAGCAGCCACTTTTCACAATACTCAGCCACCGTAGGGTTCTCTCTGCGGAATTTCAAATCTTCGATAATGCGTCTGGCTTCCGTTTCCTTTTTGTACAACTCCTCACAGGTAGTGGCATACAAATCCACTCTCTTGCCGTCAGCATCAGTAATCCTGGTTCTATAATACAGTACACCTTTTTTGGTGGTAGAACTGTAGTTTGGGATACATTCTTTTTTCTTAGCCATAGCAGACCTTCCTTTCCAATAAAAGCTATGT
>SFGJ01000036.1 GCA_004557655.1 Clostridiales bacterium
CCCTGGATGTAACCCCCTTGTGAAATAACGTAGCCCCTTGTCCTATACGGCCTTCTGACCCCCCGCCCCAAAATACGGGGCCACCGTGTCCTACGGCCTCCCCGGACAGGGGCACCCGGTGTCACATCGTGGGAGCAGTTAAGCCCCGAGGGCGTGAGACCCCTCGGACGGCAGGGCGACCGAAGCGAGCCTACTAGCGACAGGACTGCTAGATAGGTTGGGAGGCCTAGGTTGTGGCTTAGCCTGCCAAAGACAATGCCCCATTGCCGTGGCGTGGTGGCCTATGGTAGTCGCGACCCATAGACCCGAACGCCACGTGGTGGAGTATTTACCCAAGAGTTTGGCCTATATGGCATTGTAGAGCGTTCCGTATTCATCGGCTTTGTGGTAGCGCCAGCAGGGTTCGAGCCCCTGCGGTCGGGGATACGGCAGACGGGCAGGGTGCGCTCCCTGCCCGTTTCTGTATATAGTGTGGAGTTCCGACGCCACCGTGTTCCCGATGTGCCCCGGAGGGTGGCACCCGATGGAACATCGTGGGAATGTTCATTCAAAAGGAGATCTATATGGCACAGCAAACCCTTACACCCACAGCCCTTGAAGCGAACTTGGAACTCGCCAACCTTGACTTGGAAGAAGCCTTGGAACAGCAGGTTCAGGACTACTTTTCCGATTGGGCGGTAGACGACCTTGAAGAAGGATAAGGTCGCATAGTGCTCGGCTAACGGGGATAGGTGCTCAGTTGAGCACCAAAACCCTACGGGAGTTCCGCGACCACCGTGTATGGGCCATGCCCCGAGCGGTGGCACCCGACGATACATCGTGGGAGTGTAAATGAGGCAAGGGGGAACCGCCTGTGAGAGTTCCCGACAAAAACGGAGTTTATCTATGAAGTATGGTGTTTTCGCAAACCTTATCACCGGCAAGACGCTTTATTCCACCCACCGCACCAAGACGGGTGCCGACCGGGCCTGTGCAAAGACGGGCAAGAGCGGAGCCTGTTTCGTGGTGCTTCCGATCAAGAAGTAGCCATTGACCGCAAAGGGCGGATCCCCTTGCCCTGTGGGGATCCGCCCTTTTGCCCATCGTGTTCCCCGTTCCACCGTGTTCCCGAAGTGCCACGGACGTTGGCACCCGGTGGGACATCGTGTGGATGTTCAACCAAAGGAGCTACAATATGTCCCAACAGAGCAAGACGATTCTCGGCTACATCAAGGACCTCGCACTCACCAATTCTGCCTATGTGGCGGTCTTGAACCGGCTCAAGATTATGAGCGTTGCCAAGCAGGAACGTTTCCTGAGCAAGTTCCACGGGATGGAATTGTCCGACTTTATGTTGGCGGTGGAGTCCTAGGCGGAAAAATAATTTTTAACGGCCATGGCGGATTGGCCGGGAGGGACAGGTGCTCATTTGAGCACTAGTTCCCTTGTGTGACTCCGTTGCCACCGTGTTCCATGTGTGCCCCGAGAGGTGGCACCCGATGGAACATCGTGGGTGTGTTCAACAAAAGGAGATTGCAGATGACTATTGATGAACTTTACTGCAAGGTACGGGCGAGGAAGGCAATTGGCCATTTTCAGCACGGCGTTACCGAATATGCCAAGGAAATGCTTGAATCCGTGATTGGTGGCGACTATGACGGAATAGACGGCAAGAGCTTCATTTCCGCCTTGAAGGTGTCGCACCTTCTCAACCACGTGGGCGGCGATTCCATAGCTGTCCGTGGCCGTTGGAACGAGGCCGAGGTGGCGAAAATAGGACACCTGTGCTCCGAGGCGAGCCGTGGTGGCAACTTCCTCGTATACGACAGTGACATATTGGAGCGTCTGTGCCCCCCTAGCCAACGCAGGCGGAATGCGTCAAGGGCAATGGAATTGCAGGCCAGGGCGTTGTGGCAGGCGGTAAATATCATAGGGGCTGTGGCCCACAACGGATAGTGCCTTGGCGACCTTGCGGGCGGGTGCCCCTAGGTCGCCGTCATATTTTTGTAATAAAAATTTAAGAAATATGGCACATTTGGCCACCGTGTTCCATGTGTGCCCCGAGAGGTGGCACCCGATGGAACATCGTGGGTGTGTTCAACAAAAGGAGCGACTATGTCCGAGAATGCAAGCGAATATGACCTTTTCATTGATTCTGTGACCACTTATGTGAACCGACAGAAACTTGAAAACAAGCCCGTGTTGCCGTCTAAACTCATAGACGAACTTGACGGGTGCGGTTATCAAGTCATTGACACCCATGGCCTGCCGTTCAACGGCACCACCTATGAAGTCCGCAAGACTATATACGGGAGGGCGAATTGCTACGAGGTCTGCGGACACTTCAAGTATGTCCGTGAAATATACGGCAACGGGCTGACTTTCTACTTCTATCCGCCTACCTGCATGGGAGGGTTCCACCTAAATCGTGACGAATTGGAGGAATACACCTTCAAGGTCGGAACCTACGATCCTACTTAACGAAATAAAAGGTGCTCGCAAGAGCACCATTCCCATTTGTGCCCAGTATTCCCACCGTGTATCCTATGTGCCCTGCACGATGGCACCCGATGGAACATCGTGGGTGTGTTCAACAAAAGGAGCCAATATGGCAAAAATTTCCATGGTCAAGCAATTTGAAAGCAACATCAACTCCGTTTCCGAAGTCAAGAATATCGGCAAGGTAAAGCGGTCAAAGAACCGCCGCGGCAACATGGAATACTCCGCGGAAGTGATTTTCGCGGGCCATGAAAACAATGCGTTCCATTTTTATTGGGACACCGCGGTGAACGACTACCTTGTCTGCCGTAGCGAAGTCTGCCGCCATGACGGGTTCATAAGCCACCGCACGGAAGTGTTCAACCCCGAATACTACCGCAACGGCAACCTTGCGGAAGTGAGCGCGTTCATCAAGGAAACATGGGACAAGCAGAACCCGAATTGGTAAGGGTTGGGGGACAACCCCCTTTCCCATTTGTGCCCAGTATTCCCACCGTGTTCCCCATGTGCCCCGAGTGTAGGCACCCGATGGAACATCGTGTGGATGTTCAACCAAGAAAAGGAGATTAAAGAATGGGTAAGTTTATCCGCGTCCACATCAACTACATCAAGACTCTTTGCCGAAAGGCTTGGGAAGCGAGCGGTCACTTTGGCGGTGCGTTTTTAAATTACATTTTCGTGGATTACCGAAACGGCTCTATATGGTATGACACGGAATACGAACGCATTCGTCTCACGGGGTGGAAGATCGTCCGCAAGTTCGATTCGGTGCGTGACAGGCTCGGTACCCCCGTGAAAAGGGCGTATTGGGCACTCGTGGAATGCCGTCCTGCCGTGAACATCTAAGGTGGGATAGGTGCTCATATGAGCACCATTTCCCTTGTGTGGCACTGTGCCCCACCGTGTATCCGGTGTCCCGCGATATTGGGGACCCGGGGATACATCGTGGGGGCGTTCATTCAAGAGGAGTTCGGAAAAATGAAAATTCTCGTGTCAATCGCAATCATCGCAATCATCGCCCTTTTCTGCATCGGGGCTGTAAATTCCAACTACAACTGCGTGACGCACCTGTGCGGTTCGCTCACCCACGCGATCAACTTCGTGGGCGACTTCCTGCACACCGAAATGGCGGGTGCGAGCATAGTGGCAAAGTGGTTCTAGGGGGATATGGTGCTCAAATGAGCACCAATTCCCTTGTGTGACCCCGTGCCCACCGTGTATCCTATGTGCCCCGAACGGTGGCACCCGATGATACATCGTGGGCTTGTTCATTCAACGAAGGAGATACAAATGCTCAATATCATCGCTTGCAACAATATCGCATATCAGAACGCCTACAGAGAGCCGAAGACTACGTTCATCGTGGGAGATATGGACAAAATCAAGTTCGTTACCCTTATGGCGTCCGCTATCCGAGAAGGGTTCGTGTTTGAGAATGACAAGGGGTTCGGCATGCGGGGCATGTATCCCGACAACTACCTGTTCGGTCTGTGGAGTGCAAATCTTTGCCAAGACCGCAATGCGGTTGTGGGTGCAGTCAAGCAGATGCTTGACTATTCCATTGACTACGATTGCCGTGTTTTTGCGTTCAAGAAGGCAACCGACAAGTGTTCAAACAAGGTCGGTATTGTAGCCAAGGTTGTCGGCATGGACGATGACGGGAAATATGTGGACGTTAGCGGGCACGGCAATGGCTATCCGCTTGATATGTCCGAATGGACTATCGTATATACCGCGACCGAACTTGCGGAAAAAATTCTTGCCGAACTTGAACCATTTTTGGCAAGGGCAAGGGAATGGGATGCCGATACCAAAAGGAAAAATAATGAAAATCGCGCGAAAGTTGCCGATTTGAAACGGAAAATCCTTTCTGCACAGAACGAAGACCGACCGATTGAAAACAAGGTGCTTGATCCAAACGAATGGTGGGAAAGCCTGTCGGACGAAGAGAAGGCGACCTACGCCAACAAGTAATTCAAGGGGCGAAAGCCCCTTTTTCGTTTTTTTAATTTTTTGTTCCCGTTTCCCACCGTGTATCCTATGTGCCCCGAGAGATGGCACCCGATGATACATCGTGGGAGTGTTCAACAAAAGGAGTTAAAAATGAGACATCTTCCCATCATCATCGGAATTGCAGCAATGGCCGCATTCGCACACGACATGCCCATCTGCGAAGAGTTCGCAGGGGAACAGCATATCCAGTGTGTAGCCACCGACAAGGCTGCCGTGGTCATCAGCACATTCAACGACAGCGTGCAGTATGAATTTTTCACATCCGACGGCCACAAGGGATACATCTACATTGACGGCGGTGTAATCGCAAGCACGGCGAAGCGCCACCTCAAAGTCGCCTCCATCCCTGCGGAGAATGCGGATGAATACGTTCAGGAAGTGTTCAACGCGGTGATGGATGACATCCAATGGGGACAGAATTGACCTGCTGAATGAATGCCATCGGGGACCATAGGTCCCCGATGGTCATGTCCGTTCCGACCCGCGCCCCACCGTGTATCCTATGTGCCCCTAGCGGTGGCACCCGATGATACATCGTGGGTATGTTCAACAAAAGGAGTTAAATATGGTGAATTTTGAAAACGGAAATATCACTGATGAAGATGGTTTCAGCACCACATTCCCGTCCGACTTTTCCATTGCAGACCGCTTTGGCGTATCCGCAATCAAGGATACGTTCAACAGAGCCTTTGGCGAATGGAAGGGGCACTACAAGTATCTGACCCACCTTGTTATCGCCTTGAACCACAAGATTTTCCAATGGTATGGCAAGAATGACGCCTACGCCAAACTCTACAACGAGTTGTGGGAAAAGGCGGACGCCTATGCATGCGATAACTTGACGGGCGACGAACTTGACTACTTCTACCGCACGACGGACTAGGAGAGGGGGGCTTACCCCTGCCCCCTTTTCCAACCGGTGTCCGGTGCCCACCGTGTATCCCAGGTGCCCCTAGAGATGGCACCCGATGATACATCGTGGGTATGTTCAAACGAAAGGAGTTCATTATGACAAGGTTGGCAGAAATTTTCGGTCGCATTATCGGGGACGAATTCACGGGTATCCGTGTGGCGGACTACCTATCCGAGAACCCCCACGCAAAGGTCAATGACCTCGTAAAGTTCCGTGGGGTCGGCATGGAGAACGCAAAGACCATCATGATGGTGATGGAAAGCAGTGCCGAATACCTAGCGGGAACCAATGCGGTATCGGTGACCGATCCCCGCGCCATCGTGAACCACCTCTCGTGGATGCGGTGGGAACAGCAGGAGAATGTGGTGGTGGTGACCCTTGACAATGCGAACCATATCATCAATAAGCACCTAGTGACCAAGGGTCTTGTAAACGAGGGGCCGTTCCACCCTAGGGAGATACTCCGCCACGCCATCTTGGACAATGCAGTGCATATCATCGTGGCGCATAACCACCCTAGCGGAAATAGCTACCCCAGTGAGCAGGATATTGCGGTAACTAGGGTAATAACTGACGCAGGTAAAATTATGAAAATTCCGTGCCTAGACCATATCGTGATAAGCCGTAGCGGTTTCACTTCCATCCGCAGACTGCACCCCGAACTCTTTGAAATTTAATTTTCAACTCCACGAATGAACAACCCTAGGGGGCGAAAGCCCCCTAGGACACTTTTAAAAATTTATTTTTTGCCCAGTGCCCACCGTGTATCGCCGGTGCCCTGCACGATGGCACCCGATGATACATCGTGGGCATGTTCAACAAAAGGAGCCCATTATGGCAAAGATTTCTCTCGTTCAGCAGTTTGAATCAAACATCAAGTCCATTGGCGAAGTCGCCACCCTCACAAAGGTAAGCCGCAAGAAGAACCGAATCGGACACATGGAATATCAAGGCGATGTGGTGTTCGCAGGGCACACGGACAATTCCTTCAGCGTCTGTTGGGACACCGAGAGCAACTGGTACAATGTGTACCGCAACGAGATCTTGAATCACGAGGGCGGATTTGTGAGCCATCGGTGCGAACTCTTCAGCCCCGAATACCACAAGGCAGGGGAACTTGAAGCCGTGCGTGAGTTCATTACCGCCCATTGGGACAGCAGGAACCCGAATTGGTAAGGGAAGGGGCGGTCGCCCCTTTTCCCTCCGTGACACCGGCGCCCACCGTGTATCGCCGGTGCCCTGCACGATGGCACCCGATGATACATCGTGGGAATGTTCAAACAAAGGAGTTTACAATGACCAAAACCGAAGAAAAAGAAATCTCGTCCGCATTAGACTGCCTCGCAGTTACGCAGGTGCAGGTGTTCCCCTTCAAGGAAGGCCCTTCTATGGGGCATATGGTGGGAATGGCATCCGTCATTCTCAATGACCAGTTCCAAATCAGGGGTCTCCGCATTATGGAGGGCGAACATGGCCTCTTCGTGGGTTATCCGATGGATCCCTTCTACAAGGGGGACGACTTCCGCAGTGTATGTTTCCCGATGACACGGCAGTTGAGGGAGCACATCGAGAACTGTGTTCTCGAAAAGTATTCGGCGTCCGCAGACCCCAAGGAATGGGTTGTTGAGTTCAAAAACGAGGACGAAATGACCATCAAGCTGGACGTGTCCGAGTCTACGAGGGCGGGCGCCATCGTCCTTGCGAAGGGCAAGATTGAAGCCAAGTATGGCAAGAAGGTCGCCGAAGGCCTTGAATTGGTATCGGCAACCGAAAAGTAATCACGGGGGCTTACGCCCCCTTTTCACCATCAAACAACATTAACAAGGAGTAGGAAATGCGTCGCTTGGTCGGCTATCACGGATAATTTTTTGTTCCACTTTTCTAGTGCTCACACGAGCACTAGTTTTTTGTTTTTTTATTTTTGCTTTTGCCCCCACCGTGTGTCCGGAGTGCCACGAACGGTGGCACCCGATGACACATCGTGGGATCGTTCAACCAAAAGGAGATGACTATGGAAGATATGACCAAACGCATTATCACCGCTTGCCACCTTGACGCAGGTGCGGTGGATGAATACGGCACCGATGAATACCAAATTGATGAAAGTATCAAGAACCTGCAAGACCTTGATGGTATCTATGCCGACTATGTAAAAAGGTGTGGTGACCCGCAACTCGTTGCCTACTTCCAACGGGAGTTCCTGCATTGGAACATTGGCGAGAAGGTGGTCTTTGAGAGCAGTGACCACGAATGGAACCTAGTCAAGAATTGTGATGATTGGGATTTCCCGAAGGCTGAACTCGCTGACATATTGCGTGGCGATTTGAGCGAAGGCGGTATCGTCTATGTCCACTTCAAGGATGATGACGGGGATGACCGATATGGTGAAGTGTCTGACCTTGAACTTGCAGAGGCTCGCAAGTATTTCGGGGAGCAGGGCACCCCTATGGAAAACCTTGTTTAATTGGAGGACAATATGTCAAGAACTTTTTATGTGAATGTGCGATACTCGCAGACCTTTGTGGTTCCCGTTGATGCCGATACTCCCGAAGATGCTATCAAGAAGGCAATGGAAGAGTGCGACCGCGATATTGGAACACAAGAACTTGATTTCCTTGACGCAACAATAGGGGACTGATGTTCCCTTTTTATTGTTCCTTCCGTTCCCACCGTGTTCCCTATATGTCCCGTCCGCGGCCACCCGATGGCACATCGTGGGATCGTTCAACCAAAAGGAGTTCAATATGGGCAATAACGAAATGATGGCTATGGCAAACGCAAGGGAGATAGAGAAACTCCCCTACGAAACACTGAAAGCATTGTTCCCTAGTGTCCGCTATATGGTGCAGGGGGAAAAGTGGCACAGAAAGTTCATCGGTCATAGAACCAACGAAATCACGGGCAAGGAAGAAACCTATGCCGCAGGGGAATGGCGTGCTGACCTTAACGGCAAGTCCTTTGACAATCCGCTTATGGCTCACCTATGGGCTGAAATGAACTACTCAAAGGGTCATTTCAAGGTCTATGCCTTTGTGCCCGAACTGCACAAGGTATCAAACCAAATCGTGAACGAATAGGGCTAGGGGCTGACCGCCCCTTTCCCCTTACCAATCACCACAGACCACCGTAAAAGTCCGTTGCTTTGAGCGAGAAACTTGCCGAAGAATAGGCGGTAAATGTCACAAAAAGTGTATGCTTTTTGTGACAAAATTTTCTAATTTTGATCCCAGCCCCACCGTGTGTCCCATGTGCCCCGAGAGATGGCACCCGAGGACACATCGTGGAAGTGTTCAAGCAAAGGAGTTCACAATGGATTTCAAACGAGAAGAATTTTTCAAGAAGTGCAAGGACGACCACGACCGCCTATGCAAGCTGATTATGGACGCAGGCGAAGTGTCCGTGTCAAGGGATATTGTTGGCGTAGTCAAGATGGGTGGCCGCACCTATTCCGTCTACCTCTACAAGATTGGCGACAAGGAATACCGAGTGAGCAAGAAGCTCCACGAGTTCCTAGTGGAAAACGGGGCATTGGAACGGGAGGGGGCAGATGAAGCGAAATAGACCACCCGTGCGACCCGCACCCGCAGTGTTCAAGGGCTTGTTCTCCGTCTCCCCCAAGTGGACTGATGTAGTCCTTGCCGACCTTGCCTATCTGTGGCGCAGCCTGTTCAAGTAGCCGTGGGAGTGTTCAAACAACAAAGGAGTTCACAATGAACAAAAAAGCCGAAGAAATCTCCTCCGCATTTGACTGCCTCGCAGTTACGCAGGTGCAGGTTTACCCCTTCAAGGAAGGCCCTTTTACGGGGAAAATGTTGGCAATGGCGTCCATTGTCCTCAATGACCAACTTCAAGTCCGTGGCCTGAGGATTATGGACGGCGAAAATGGCCTCTTCGTGGGTTATCCGAACGATCCGTTCTACAAGGGGGAAGACTTCCGCAGTATATGTTTCCCGATGACACGGCAGTTGAGGGAGCACATCGAGAACTGCGTGTTGGAAAAATACCAAGCGTCCCTTGACCCCGTGGATTGGAAGGTGCGGTTCCGCCTTGACAATGACACCCTTGAAACTGTCGTGAAGGAAACTGACCGCCATAGTGCCATTGAAACGGCAAGGGCGAAACTTGCCACCCGATTCGGCAGTGTAGTGGACGATGCCGAAGTGGAACTTGCCGAAGAGGTATAAAGGGTCGGAGTTTCGCCCCCTTCCCATTGTTTAACATTTTTCACAAAAGGAGACTTCTATGCGTCGCTTGGTCGGCTATCACGGATGATTTCTAATCCGCTTTTCCTAGTGCTCATTTGAGCACTAGTTTTTTGTTTTTTATTTTTGCTTTTGCCCCCACCGTGTATCACCGGTGCCCCGGAGAATGGCACCCGATGATACATCGTGGAAGTGTTCAACAAAAGGAGTTAAAAATGGAACAGATTAAGCAGGATCTCGTAGATGACCGCGACACAAGCGACAACTGCGGGTGCCCGTTATACCACACCCGCCTTGTGAAGGCCGAGGACGGCTATGAGGCAGTCCTCACGGACTTCAAGGGGGAACTTGACTGCTTCGGTATCAATGCCGAAGAAAGCAACCCGTATGACATCTATGTGGACGGGGAAGACGTGCCGTGGGGCAACGAGATTGTGGGAATGACCCTTGCCGACATTGAAGCCCGTATCGGCCACAAGCCGAGAACCTATACCATTGATATGGGGCTTGATGGACGAGTTACCCACACCCTCACGGACATCACCTAGCGGGGTGTCCCTGCGGGGCGTGTCCCCTGCTGACAACCGTGTGCCCGATGTGCCCCGAACGGTGGCACACGATGGCACATCGTGGGAATGTTCAAACGAAAGGAGATTGGATATGACCAAGACCAAGATTGTGTATCAGAAGCACGGCAATGGCGAACGCTATGCAGGGCTTACCCTCACGCAGGTCGCAAAGGCTATGTGGAGTGTGTGGAAGAAACTGCCCGGCGACAACACGAGGCAGGTGTCGGTGGACTTCGCCTCCGACACTGACGAGAAGGACGAAGTGTCAAACCACCACGGACTGCTCTTGCAGGCACCCTTTGACAGCCCGATCCTAATCACCGGTGCCTATGGCGGATATGACTTCGGTTCTGCGGAGCTTGTTGAAGCCGAGGACGAGTTGCACTACGGAACCGATTGGAAGGACGATTATCCCGATATGACGAGGAACGAGGCCGTCCTGCAAAAGTCCCTTGAAGGCATCTTGTGGGACGAATGGAAGGACGCGGATGGACTTCTGTGGTGCGAGGTCAAGGGGTGCATTGAAACTTACCTTGAAACCCTGCCCGAGGACGAACTTGAAGTAATCAACAATTTTTAGCAACTCCGAATGAACAGCCGCTATGGGGAGCAATTCCCCCTAGCGGTGTTTTTGTAAATTTTATTTTTCATTTTTTGCCCAGTGCCCACCGTGTATCCGGTGTGCCCCTAGAGATGGCACCCGGTGGCACATCGTGGGGATGTTCATTCAACAAGGAGTTCAACTATGGTATTCTTTACACTTGAAATCACGATGGGTCTCTTTGACACCACTACCGCTTACGAGGAACGGGAACCTCACACGGACAGATATTCGTTCAGCGGTGAAACCATTCCCGAAATCGTGGCGAAGGTGAAAAGGACACTAGGCGATGACCCATCTTGGACGGAAACCGCCTCCATTGTCCTCTACTACAATTCCACGGCCTGCACGGGCTATCTCAAGGCGTGGCACAATATCGGACGTGACAGCATGACACGAATCGT
>SFGJ01000037.1 GCA_004557655.1 Clostridiales bacterium
TGACCTCGTCCGACAACCTGAACAATGTCGGTGGAAGTACAGCTGGCGATGTACTGTGGTACAAGTGGGCATCCGGCAGTGCCCCGGCCAACGTGCCGACCACTGGCTCTGCCGTGATGGAAGTGGTACGCACGAATAGCGGGAACTACATTACTCAGACAGTATATACGACTGACCACAGCGTATATCGTCGAGAATGCATCAATGGTACCTGGGGCTCATGGTATGCGTACTCGAAGACCACCCATACGCACGGCAACATAACGTCAGGCGGGGCCCTGCAGACCACCGACGTGGCCATAGCCAACGGCGACAAGCTTGCCAGGTCGTCAACCGCATTCGACGGGTCCACCATTACCAAGGCTCTGACCCAGAAGGGCACGTTCGAGAGCGTGGTGCTGGCTGATGACGCGATGCCGCTATCTGCTGCCGACGGTGTCAAGATTACCTACAGCGGGTCTACCGCTACTATTTCCGGGAACTTCGCGGCCGGTGCCGGTGTGGGCATTACCTACGCCAACAACGTGGCCACGTTCAGCGCGGATATCAGCGCGATACCGCTTGCGACCATTTATGCCTTGTCATAAGGGGGGACTATGGACAAGATATTGACCGCGACATCAAGCAGGGTATACGAGCTGGGAAACGAATGGTCACCGACAGTATACTTGAATAGAATCCCTGGATCTACAAGGAGTGTATCCGGAAACCTTATTACTGTGGGCATTAACTCACTGAATAATGACGGCACCAATGCGTGGAGAGGATTCTTTGTTCGTATTGGTGGTAAACATCATCGGGTGAAGTATTCGTTCGAGTACATGTTTGCGCCGAAGACTGCCGGCGAGACCAGTGTTATGAATAACTGCGGATACGAAGGTACTACCCTCGTGTCGTTAACATTTACGCCGGAATGGCAAACTGCGACTGGACTGGTTACCCGCACGAACTATTCGTCCACGAACAGTGCTTTTGTGTGGTACCGTAATGGGAAATCAATAGCGCTTGGCACGTACTATATACGAAACTTGGTAATTGAACCGTTTCCCTGGGTATATACGATAGGCGGCAAGCCGTTGATGGTGTCCGTTTAATTCGTGAACTATGCACACCCTAAATGGCGTGAGCTTGCGACCGCCCATTTGTCAAAAAAATATAAACTACGGTAAATCGCTGCATACGGTAGCGAGCTAGCGTGGGATTTTCGACATGGCAGACTTGGGAAAGCAGTTTCTTGACACCGATGGTCTAAACGCACTGTGGACCAAACATAAGAAGGTTCAGCCGTTCTATCAGGAAATAGGCACATCGGGCACTAACGGTTGGGTGAACTTCCTGACCGTCAAGGCAACCACTTACATGAACCACCCGCTGGTCGTGAGGCTCCTATGCCAGGGCTATTCAGACAGTACGATGGATGTCCAGTTTGCTAGCGCAAATAACACGGCCCCCGCCATCCAATATTTTAAACAGAGAATACAGCCGTATTCCGGCACGCAGGCCATACCCAAGCCAGGATATACTTACGAGGATGTGGACGGGGTCCGTTATTACAAGTTCTGGATGAAGAAAAACGAGGCATCCGGTTCGATAGGTGTCCACGTGGAAAGTGAGTATTTCTATACCACTGGCGCCGAAGATACCGGAATATTGACTTTCCCTAATGTCCAGTCCGATACGGAACCGTCCGGCATAGTGTACGTGGCAGCTGCCGATATCGTGTACGAGGCAGTACCGGCAAAGACGGCAGTGAGTGCCGCTGCAGTCAAGGTCGGTACGAATGCCATTGGCCAGGTGGTCCTTGGGAATGCACTCGCGCCATCAGACTTGGGAATTTCGGCAACGACAACCAGCGTAACTGTCGGTTCCACCACGGCCAACATACCGCAAGCTACGACTACTACGCCCAAGATGGACGGTACCGCTGCCGTGGGTACCGAGACCAAGTGGGCGAAGGGCGACCACGTCCATCCGACCGATACGTCAAGGGCTTCCGCATCGCACACACACGGCAGCATAACCAACGACGGCAAGATAGGCACTACGGCAAACCTACCGGTTATTACCGGTACAGGCGGCGCTGTAACTACAGGAAGTTTCTCCACTACGGCTAGTGCGGTTGGAACCAGTTCTGCAGCCGGGACGGCGAACACGTTCTCCCGGGGGGACCACGTCCACTCCATATCGCTTGCCACTGGCGACAGCGACGGCCAGGTGAAGATTGCAGGGAGCAACGTGAGTGTTGCTGGATGGGACAAAGTCGCACTTTCGCAACACCAAGGTACCAAGCAGTACCATATACAGGTGATCAATACCAGTTCAAATCCAAAGGGTTGGTGCCCAATAGTCAGGGTAACAAAGACCAGTGGCTACGGTTCGTTTGATGCAATTCGCGTAAGCGGAACATTCTACTATGATCGAAGCAACTGGGAAAGCGAATATGATTTCGTTATCGACTTTCAGGCCATAATCAATATATCATACAACACTGCAGCGTTATATCTAGGCAAGACCAAGATGGACTCCGTCCCACTAAGGCTTATAAAGATTGCCAATCGGGACTACGAGCTTCAGTACAATGCGTCAGTTGCCAACATGGCCTACGATATCTACTATCAAGTAGAAGGAAACGCAAAGACATACACCACATTCTACACGACATACAAGGCCTCGACATCGACTGGTACGGCAATCACCAGCGGCAAACGGCTGGAAGGAAATATTGCCTACGAGGCCGACAAGCTGTCTACCGCTCGCACAATCCAGACAGACTTGGCTTCTACCTCGTCGGCCAGCTTTGACGGGACAGCCAATATCACGCCGGGTGTCACCGGTACTCTCCCGGTGGCCAACGGTGGCACCGGGGCGACTACCCCGGCCGGCGCCCAGTTCAATCTTATAGACAAGGCGACCACCGAACTCAGCCCGATGGAGGATAAGCACCGTATCGCGATAATGTCGCCTGAGCCTTCGGCCACCAACAGCGTAATAGCCGGATACCGTACAGGCCTTACGATGTGGAACTACATGAAGGGCAAGATGAGCTCCGATACCGGGGTGAACATATCCGGCAACGCAGCCACGGCGACATCCGCCGGCAAGCTGACCACCGCCAGGGAGCTTGCGGTCGGCCTCTCCAATACCTCCACGACGACGACGTTCGACGGTTCTGCCAACGTCACAAACATCAAGGTATCCGGGCAGCTGCCGGTGGCCAATGGCGGTACAGGTTCGAATACCGCGGCAGGGGCCCGTACGAACCTGTCCGTATACTCCAAGTCCGAGATCGATTCCCTCATGAGCGGTCGCGTGGAAATAGTCACCGAGCTTCCGGCCACCGGGAAGTCAGGCATAACCTACTATGTCGGTCCCACCGGTTCCGGCGCCGACAAGTACGACGAGTACATCTGGACGGGTTCCGCCTTCCTCAAGGTGGGCGAGCACAGTCTGGACCTGTCGAACTACGTGAACACGGTGGCCACTTCCGGAAGCGGAACGGTGGTTACCGGTGTCAGCAAGTCCGGCAACACGGTGACAGTGACCAAGGGGAACATCTCGCTGGACGACCTGAGCGACTGGGCTACCGAGACCGACGTCACCATATCCAACGTCACCTACCATACCATGTGGCCGGTGGCGCCCACGTCGTCCAACCAGGTGTACGGCATAAGCATCAACAACGGAAGGCTTTTCCGCATATACAACAACAAGGGCGCGTATTCCGTACAGGCCTACGACAAGGACAGTGACACGACCTATACCCCGCAGAAGCTGGGCATCGGATACGGCACATGTACCACGGCGGAGGCCACTGCGGCCAAGGTCGCCACGCTGGCGGACTACACGCTGGTCAAGAACGGCATAGTGGCGGTAAAGTTCAGCTACCCGCTGTGCGCTTCGGCCACCCTGAACATCAACGGCAATGGGGCCAAGCCGGTATATGTCGGCGGGGCAGCCGTCACCGCAACGAACTGCAAGTCTGTACAGGCCGGCGACATAGGGTACTTCATCTATGACGGGACCGCGTACCACTTCCTAGGCACCGACCGAGCTGGCAAGTCCGCGATTACCGGACTGTCTGTTAGTGGAAAGACCGTTACCTATACGCGTTCCGACGGCGAGACCGGTACGTTCGACACTCAGGACACCACGTACAGCTTCGCCGACAGCTACAATGCGTCGACAAACAAGGGCGCCACTGTGGCCACCGTGGCGAACGCGATAAACGCCCTGGATGTCAGCGACATCTCCGGACTCGGTGCCGGGAAGACACTGGCTACTCTGAAGGAGGAGAACGGAAAGATTTCCGCTACCTTCCAGGACATATCCATCACGAAGTCCCAGGTGTCCGACTTTTCGCATGCTCACGGAAATATTCAGAACGGCGGAACCCTGCAGACCAACGACATCACCATAGCCAACGGCGACAAGCTGGTCGTTACCGATGCGTCTGATTCCAACAAGGTTGCCCGTGCTTCACTGACCTTTGATGGTGCTACTACTGACCAGATGCTTTCCAAGAAGGGAGAATGGAACGACACCATTGCCAAGGCAAGAGCCGTAGTGGACTATGGTTCACCTTCCAATGCGATTGAAATTGGGTGGGGCGGCGCTTCGGTAACGTCTACGAGACATTTTGCAGTATATACGGATAGTGCGAACGGCTACAACAAGGCAATCAAGGATTGCCCCCTGGCGAATGTCAAGAAGTTGATAAATGGGACTTCTGTAGGAAGTGCGGCAGTTCCGGTTTTTATTAATGCCGACGGTGAGACACAAGTATGCACGGATGACTTCGTCCACGACGGCGATGTGACATCGACCTATTCATCCACGGGAACAGCCCCGGTAAATGGCACGGCGGTCGCTGCCGCGATAGGAGGTCTGGATGTGTCGAACATCACCGGATTCGGGGCCGGGAAGACATTGGCTACCCTTACCGAGACGGACGGAAAGATTTCCGCGACCTTCCAGGACATATCCATCACGAAGTCCCAGGTGTCCGACTTTTCGCATGCTCACGGAAATATCCAGAACGGCGGAACCCTGCAGACCAACGACATCACCATAGCCAACGGAGACAAGCTGGTCGTTACCGACAGTTCCGATTCAAGCAAGGTGGCCAGGGCATCCATATCATTTGACGGCAGTACTACTACAAAGGCTCTGACGCAGAAGGGTACGTGGGAGACGTTCAACAACTATTCCCATCCCGCCGGTAGCGCCCCGTCCAAGACCGGTGTTCCCACCGCCAATGCAACTCCAGGCTTCGGCGGTACTTTCAAGGTCAACCAGATTACGACCGACGCGACCAGTCATGTGAGTGCTGTTACAGAGCGTACCATTACCATACCGAATGCCACGGCTACTACGTCTGCTGACGGTTTGATGAGCGCTGCAGATAAGACGAAACTGAACGGCATCGCGAACGGCGCGGAAGTCAACGTGCAAGCTGATTGGAACAGTACTAATTCCTCTAGCGACGCGTTTATAAAGAATAAGCCCTACTACACGAAATACACCACCACGTCAACATACTACAAGGTGTGCTCATTCCCTGAAACGTCTTCTGAATCGGTAGACATCAGCGGAATTCAAATTCTTGCTAGATATTTCACGGGAGGCATCAACGGTCGTCTTATATACAAGAATGGATTTCGTCTTTATTACGAAAGAGTTTCTGACGTATATAATAACACCCAATTTGTAAAGTTCCATTACGTAACAAATGGGTCTAGAATCGACCTGTACGCACAGAGAAATGGTTATCCAACACTACATGTTGCACCGTTGGTCAACCAGCCAAAATCAAGAGTTGACTTTACTGACTTTGGAACAGAGGTGTCCTCGTTGCCCGAAGGCGCGACGGAAATCACGCCTGTGTGGGTGGCGAATAGCGAGCGTTCCAGCGGAACGGCCCCGGTGAAGGTGAACGCGTTCGGCGATTTGACACCCGTCCCGATGGACAGCATTCCCACCGAATCGTCTACTAACCTCATGACCAGCGGCGACATCAAGACCGCGCTGGATGGGAAGCAAGACAGCCTGCCGACTAGCGGTACGGCGAGTTCCACTTATGCCATAAACATAAGCGGGAACAGCACTAGTGCAAATAACTGGCATGGCTCAATATACGGCATTGCAAAGTCTGCAAAAACCAAGCGCTACGTGTATCTCGGGAGGAAGAAGCGGTCTGACTACGGATGCCTTATCGGTATCCTTACCGTATGTTCACACACTGATTCGAAGGACGTATACGTAATCGGCAGCGGATGGTCTGCTGGCAATTTTGGTAATGATGCAACTGTTCAGCGCATCTCAAGTGGGCGTACCGATGCACCAATCAACATATGCCTCTACAACCACGAGATTACGGAAAATGACACTGTGTATTCCGAACTGTGGTGCTACATACCGACAAATAGTGGCGATGTGGACTTTATTTTTAGGACGTTGTTCAATTTCGGCGGCAAGATGACTCTTGCTGCTAGTGTTGTCAATCGTGCTGAATCCGAGTTTACCGGGACACTGACGAAGTGCGCCAACAGCAACTCCAGAAACATCGCACACTCGCCGACGAACACGGCGGTTGGCTCGGCTTCTGTGCCAGTGTATGTTACGAACGCTGGTGCCGTGACCGCCTGCACGGACGACTTCGTGCATGATGGTGATGTAACTTCTACGTATTCATCTACCGGGACCGCACCGGTGAACGGCACGGCGGTCGCTGCCGCGATAGGAGGTCTGGACGTCTCCTCCGTCGGAGGTGACGGAAAGTACATCTCGGCGATTTCGGAGACGGATGGAAAGATTGCCCCTGTCGTGGAAACCATGGACACCGCCCCTACAAGGGGTTCCCAGAAGGCGGTTACGTCCGACGGTATCCAGATGGCCCTTGACGAAAAGCTTGATATCGACGACGTGAATTCGTTGTCCTTGACGGCAACGTACACTGAAGACAACCATCGCCTTACGTTCAACGACATCATCTTCGACAACATCTATCCGGTGGTTGGCAAGTACGGCCTCGCGGTATTCAAGACCGACACGACTACGGCTGCTATCGAATCTTCCGGCGACAAGGACTGGCTCCTCGACTGGCGTCCGTACCTCGTCGACATGAACGCCGTTGCCGGCGAAACCGCCAAGAAGCCGATTGCCGAACTCCGCAAGGCAAACTGGCTCAGGAACATAGATGGGAGCTTTGCCCCGGTCTGCGGCATCACTGCCGCACAGGGCGCGTGCCTCGACGGCAAGTCTGCCAGCTTGAAGTGGGGCAAGGCCGACGACTATGGCGCCAGCTCCGATGTCGCGACCGATGTGCCGGGGGCATTCGACGGTACCGAATTCAACCCGGCCGCCTTCTGGAACTATGTCAACAGTGCCGCCGGGCTGGACCGTGCAAACGAAGTTACCGGTGCCGGCTACCGTTGCGCCATCGAAGTGGAAGTTACCGACGGTGTCACCACTTACAAATATGGTGCCTACGGCAATGACCACATCCCGGCACCTTGGGAAACGACCCGCACCGACCTCTCCGTGTTCATCGGCCGTACGACCGACGTATACGTGATCGACGGTGCGGAAAAGTACGGCGACTACATGCGCGGACTCTGTGCAAAGCCTGTCCCGGTCGGCACGTCCCAGTTTGATCCGGAATTCTTCAAGCTGAGGCGCACCGGCATCTCGCCGGGCCCGAGCACGACGAAGGGTGGCAAGATCAGGAACTTCTTCTACAACTACGTGGGAACGGACTCGAACACCGCCGGAGGCGGAAACGCGGCGTGCTTCAAGAACAACGGAACATATCCGCGAACGACGGATGCATCCCAGTACACCACGGCCAACTGGTCTCGCGCTTGCAACTCTGGCGGTTCATCGGGAAACGCAGTCCCGGTTGCGGAAGGCGGCTATTTTGCACTGAACGCATTCCTCTGCTCACTGGAGGCCGCATACAAGGATCGTAACCTTTGGTCTGCCGCCCGGTTCAGTACCGGCATTTCCTGCAACGACACCGTACAAAACGGCGTGTGGAACGGTAGTGCCGCAACGGCATACACCGCATGGTCAAACGAGACCGTAGGCTCAGGCAATGCGAACGGCTATAAACCTAAGTTCCAGTGCATGGAACCGCAGATTGCCGCATCGCTCGCCTCGGAAATGGGGCTTGCCGCAAATACGGCATTCACGTGGAATGGCGGCGAATGGCACTATGAAGTGCCCGAACTGACCGGCATCAATTCTTTGACCGGAAGCAGTAGCAGCATGAACTGCCGCATCTACAAGAAGATAACCGAAGGCCTTTCGTCTGCCGTCACCAGTGGCGGGCATTACATGCTCCGCTGTGCATTGGCGGAAGGTGTCAACCCGACCGGCGACATCTTGTGGTACCAAGGCGGCGGGTGCGAACTGGTCTATATGACAACCGGAACAACCAATACCGCGTATACATATTCGTTCTACCTGGAACCAGACCAGTCGAAGTGGCTTGCTACGTCGACTAACGAGAAACACACCGACGGCACACCGTTCCCCGCAGAAACCGCATATACGGCAATCATCACGGACTCGACTGCCGGTGGACATGGAAATGGCTGGAGTTATTCCAGGAGCGGTTACACTCCATTACGCTTAACTGCGGGCGGTAGCTATACCAGTGGCGAATGCATGTACAATTATCGTCAGATTGATGATGACGCCAGGGGTTCCAGTGGCATCAGGTCCCGTCGGCGCGTGATGTTCCGTGGCTATGCGCGCAGCGACTATTGCTCGCCGCGTTCCCTCAATGCGAACAGCCGGCCGTCCATCACCTACGATTCTATCGGTTGCGCTGCCCAGGTGTTGTTGGCGTAAGCAAAGGGCGCAGCCCCGCCCGCAGGGCGTTAGCGCAGCGTCCCGCGCAGCGGGCGCAAGCATACGACAACATCACAATATTAAACCACTTTTATGTAAAACTATTTTAGCATATATCAAATGTCTTGCATTTTCAAATACTATAAGCTATATTTAGTTCCGTAAGTCATTGAAAACAATGCAGTACAGGATATGAGCAATGGAAGCAAACAGCCGGTGCCAATGCGAATGCCGAGATCAACTCGATATGCTGCTCGATACAGGACGGCGAGCATACCACGTTCTCGATATGGGTCGAGCTGAAGTCGATGTTCTCGTGTGAGGATTATGCCCGCGGCTATTCCATCCAGATTCCGCTGAAGCGGACGAGGATGGACATATAAGGTATAGAAGGCCTGTACCGGAATGCAAGGGAGATAAGATAGCCGGTCTCGACCAGGGGGTGCGCCGCATGCTTACCGCATCCGACGGCACAGTAATCCCAGACGAGGACCATGGATATAAGCACGTACTACGGAAGATAGCCAGGAAGAAGCGAGGCTCAAAGGCATACAAGCGTGCGCTGAAGGAGAGAAAAAATTATGTATTCCATTCCATCAAGCAGGTTGACTGGTCGGTATACAAGCTGATCAACCTGGAAAGACATTTCGATATCAAACGGGGAAAGCGCACGAGCAGACTGCTTACGGCCTTCTCCAACCCTCAAATCCGCGATGCGTTGCACATGCGGACTACCGAAGAACTGGGCGTCCCACTCCAGGAAGTCGATAACGTATGCAATTCGTTGCGGTGTCCAATGGACGGCTGGGTGCATGTAAAGAACAGACCTAAGAAAGGAGTC
>SFGJ01000011.1 GCA_004557655.1 Clostridiales bacterium
GCAGGCAAGGGTACGGCGACACAGGGGGAGAAATACATACTGAACAGAACAGAAAAATAAGACCTATGCGGTCATGAAAGGACGGTGACGGCGATATGCTGCCTGAAAAGAGAACAGCCGAACGGACGGCAATCTCCGGCACAGTTTCAAGAGCGCTCAGCAAGTAAAAAACTTGCTGGGCGCTCTTTCTTTATGCCTTCGACATATGACGGGGGATGAAGCAGGAGAAAAGGCCTCCAAGTTAGAAGAAATAAAAGGTTTGCCGAGCAAATTCAAAAAAACAAGGAGAATCATTCGTTATAAAGCTACCGATTTGAAAAGCCTCACAAGTGGACCCTGTGGCGGGTGTTCGACCGTCTGCAGGACGGCGAAGCCACTTACTCGGACGGCACGCCCATTGAGGCCCTGATGCCTCTGCGGGACCGTCCTCTGCCGCCGCAGAGAGATGACCTGCATCCCGGCTCCGACGACGACACCGGCGTCATGGGCATCAACTACCGCTGTGAGCCCATGGTGGAACGGTGGAGCCGGCCGGAGCAAAGCATCACAGCGGTATCTGCCCCATGGAGGAAGACTGCAGGGAAGAAGCCGTCATCGCTGCACCGGGGACGGAGACCTTCCGGGAGTTCGTCCTGTTCGCCCACAGTGGCATCCGCCTGCTGGACAAAGACGGCAATCTCATCAAGACCACGGAGCAGGGCATGGAACCCGGAGAAGAGGGCGGCCACGAAGCCCCGGACCACGAGGACACCGGGGAAAAGGGCTACAACTACCGCTCAGAGCGGTTCTTCAACCGTTTGCAAAGGGCCCCCCTCATCTACAAGGTGTTCAACTCCCACGTCCATGGCGACCCGGCCACGCCGGTGTTTCAGACCATATTTCCAATTGGCACGGGTGCGAAAACACCGCACCCGTGCCGCTTACTTGGTGTCTTTTGGCCAATAGCGTCGAAGCGGAATTGTTGCGGGAAGCGGCTTGGGATATTGTGAGAGCCGAAAAGCCATGGTATAATGCATTTAACTTGAAAACGAGGAGGCAGAGCCATGCTATTCATTTGTTATCCCAGATGCACAACCTGCCAGAAAGCCCAAAAGTGGCTGGACGCCAATGGCATTACCTACGAATTGCGGAATATCAAGGAGGAGAATCCCTCGGCGGACGAGCTGCGTTCCTGGCACAAGGCCAGCGGCCTGCCGCTGAAGAAGTTCTTCAACACCAGCGGATTGCTGTATAAGGAGTTGGGACTCAAGGACAAGCTTCCCACGATGTCCGAGGACGAACAGCTCGCCCTTCTGGCCACCGACGGAATGCTGGTAAAGCGGCCGCTGCTGGTGGGTGACAGTTTCGTGCTTGCTGGCTTCACAGAAGCGGAGTGGGAGAGCAAGCTGCGCTGAGGGAATTTCTGGCGGCAAGCTGCGGAAGGGGTGAGGACCATGCACTTTGTTGATGCCAAAGGAATTCTTTCCGGCAACGACGGACACTGGGGGATGAACATTTACCGGGGCTGTTCCCACGGGTGTATTTACTGCGACAGCAGGAGCCGGTGCTATCAGTTCACCCATCCCTTCGAGGACATCGAGGTGAAGCAGAATGCCCCGGAGCTTCTGGAAGCGGCACTTCGGTCCAAGCGGAAGAAATGCATGATCGCCACAGGATCCATGTCCGACCCCTATATGCACTGCGAGGAAAAGCTCCGGTTGACCAGAAAATGCCTGGAAATCATCCTGCGCTACGGTTTCGGGGCAACCCTCCTGACGAAATCGGACCGTGTCCTGCTGGATATGGATCTGCTGGAAGAGATCCATCGGAAAACCAAATGCGTGGTGCAGATGACCCTGACCACCTATGATGACGATCTGTGCCGCATCGTGGAGCCGAATGTCTGCACCACAAGGCGGCGTATTGAGGTGCTGGAGGAGATGCGGCATCGGGGTATTCCCACGGTGGTGTGGCTGACGCCGATCCTGCCCTTTATCAACGACACAGAGGATAATATCAAGGCAATCCTTGCAGAATGTATCCGTGTGGGCGTTAAGGGCATCATTTGCTTCGACATGGGTCTGACGCTGCGGGAGGGAGACCGGGAGTATTACTATGCCGCTCTGGACAAGTCTTTCCCCGGGATGAAGAAGCGGTATATCCAGCGGTACGCAAACGCCTATGCATTGCCCAGCCCCAGAGCAAAGGAACTTATGGGCCTGTTTTGGAACACCTGCCGGCAGCACGGACTCCTCTGCACGCCGGAGGATTGCTTTGCATATTTGAATGACTTTCCGGAGCCATTTGAGCAGACGAGCCTGTTTTGATATGCGGAGGGAGTCTGAAACACAGAGCAACAAGCTGTGACCGCATGACACGGTTTGGCGGAGCATTGACGAGTCGGAAGCGAAGGACATTGTCTGCGGGTACGGAGGAGCAAAACGGGAAACTAAGCACTGGCGGTCATTGACCTGCCAAATGAAATCACGAGGAGTTACCGGAAGATCATTGACACCGTCAATCAGGCGGTGGACCGTGCGAAAGGCTCACAATAATCTAACCACACAAGGAGCGGACACCATATGAAACTCACTATGCTTGGAACGGGCAATGCCGTGGTTACGGCCTGCTATAACACCTGCTTCACCCTGGATGAGGACGGGGGCTATTTCCTGGTGGACGGCGGCGGCGGAAACACCGTGCTGCGCCGGCTGCGACAGGCAGGGATCGACTGGCGGCAGATCCGCACCATTTTCGTCACCCATAAGCACATCGATCACATCCTGGGCATCCTCTGGATGATGCGCCTCATCTGCCAGGGCATGGACCGGGGAGAATATGAGGGCGAGGCTGTGCTCTACAGTCACGATGAGGTCATCGGGCTGCTGCGGGACATGACGGGCAAGCTGCTGCAGGAAAAGCAGACCCGGTATATTGATCAGCGGCTGCATCTGGTGGCTGTGGGGGACGGAGAGCAGCGGGAAATCCTGGGAAAAACGGTGACTTTCTTTGACATCGGCTCCGCCAAGGACAGACAGTTCGGCTTTTCCATGGAGCTGGGACAGGGGAGAAGGCTCACCTGCTGCGGCGATGAGCCGTACCGGGACTGCGAGGAGGAGCAGGTCCGGGGCAGTACATGGCTGCTCCACGAGGCATTTTGTCTGCATAGTCAGGCGGATGTGTTCCGCCCCTATGAAAAACACCATTCCACCGTGGCGGACGCCTGCCGTCTGGCGGAAAAGATGGGCGTGGAGAATCTGGTGCTGTACCACACGGAGGACAAAAACATCGCCCGGCGCAAGGAGCTCTACACCCGGGAGGGGAGTGAGTTCTTCAGCGGAAAGCTGTATGTGCCGGAGGATCTGGAGAGCATAGAGCTGTGAGGAGCAGATATGTATTCCGGCAGTAATGCGGATGTCAGGGATGCCGAAGAGCTGCTGGCCATCTATGACCACTATGGGCAAAACACCGCCATCGGCTCTGAATAGGAATCACCCACCCTGGAGGAGTTCCGGCGGCGGATGAGGGGATTGAACCTGTATGCCATTGTGGCCTGCCCGAAGCTGAGACGAGAGCAGCATACAAAAAGAATGCCGCAGGCGGTTGCCTGCGGCTCGATTCATTATTTGGGGATAATCACTCGATCTCCAGGCGCTTGGCGGATTTCTCCTCCTTGGCCGCCTTGGGCAGGATCAGCTCCAGCACGCCCTTGTCGTACTTGGCCTTAATGGCGGCGGTGTCGATGCCGGTGACATTGAAGGTGCGGCTGTAAGAGCCATAGCTGCGCTCACAGCACAGGTACTTGCCGCGCTTATCCTTGTTCTCGTGCTCGGAGTGGCGCTCGGCGGAAATGGTCAGGGCATCGTCGTACAGATCCAGATGGATGTTTTCCTTTTCAAAGCCCGGCAGGTCTGCCGTGATTTTGAAGTGGTCGCCCTCGTCGGTGACATCGGTGCGGAAGGAGTCGGTGAAGGTCCGGCTGAAATTCCCCCAGGGATCATCGAAGAAGTGCTTCTCAATTTTCTCCATTTCGCGGAAAGGATCAAATACGCTCAGTGCATGGTTGCGATTCAACATAATAAAGACCTCCTATATAAACTGTTTTGAAATACTTTTTCCGTTCCTCTTGGAACAATTTTAATTCTATGCTCCGAGTGTGAACAAATCCCACTATTTTTGTGAATGAACTGTGAATTTTAGCACTCGCAATATGAGAGTGCTAAAAAGGGAGAAGGAGAATGCGGCACACCCCGGAGGATGTGCCGCAGAAGGAGATATTATACGCTGCGCCGGATTTAATTAAACCGGCCGTCCCAGGTGGACAGGGGGGCCAGATACTCCTCCTCCACGGCGGGAACATAGTAGGCGCCGACATTGGAAAATTCGCCGTCCTGCAGTTCCGCCGGCAGTGAGTCCTCCGGCAGCTCCACATAGAAGCGGTAGTAGGGCATGAAATACTCGTCATAGATGCCGCAGCGGTAGATCAGTTCCACCTTGCGGATATACTTCTCCCCAGGCATTTCGTAGGGGCAGGAGGAGATGCAGTGCCCCTTTACCAGCAATTTCTGTGCTTGCTGCGCTGTGATAATGGGGTAATTGCCCACTTCATCCGACAGGTCGGTGCAGAGCATCCGGATCAGCCATGGCTCGCCATCCGTGTTGCAGTAAAAATTCGCACGGCGGCAGAAAAACTGCAGCAGGTGATCCGTATTGCTGCCGGTGGCATCGAAGATGGAGATATCATAAAACTGCTTTCCGTCTTTGTCATAGTCGCCGCCGGTGATGCAGATCTGCGGTTCGGCAAAGCCTAGCAGATCCCGATACTCCTTCAGGAGCTTCACCGCCAGTTGGTATGTCTCCTCATAGGTGCGCGGCAGAGGATAATCTTCGCCTTTGGGATCGCGGGACGGATACCAGATCTCGGCGGTCATAAACTGATCCACCCGGATCTCCACATCATCGCTGCCCTTGGCCAGGAGAGTCAGGGGAGTGATCCTGCCATCCGACTCGGTCCAGGTTTCTGTCATCTTCTCGGTGTTGCGCACCAGCCGCCCCTCGATGGTGCGGGACAGGGTGAGCATTTTAGCCCTGTATTCCTCCGTGGCGTCCCGGATGGGGTACCCTCCCGCCGGGTTACGGAAAACCGGCAGTCTGGACGGGGCAGCATCCGTGGAAACGGGACTTGTGTTTTTCAGATCGGATATATCACGGATCCAATAGCCCTCAAAGCCATAGCCGATACCCACGGTTCCCAAGGACACGGGGAGTCTGGGAAGCCTCGCAGACAGGCAGAAGACCGTCACGGTGCACAGCACAAGAGTGAGGCAGGCGGCTATACCCCATTTGAGCCAAGATGTCTTTTTCTTCGGCATCAGGTCTGCTGCCTCTATGTAAGCCGGGTCAACAAGGGACAGCTTATCCAGAAAATCGTATCCCCTCATATGGTGTAACCCTCCTTTTCCAAATAGTTCCAAAGTAGCTTCCGGCAGCGGTGGAGCGTGGTTTTTACCTTGCTCTGAGACAGGGAAAAGCGTTGAGCAATGTCGGCAACGGAGTCAAGATACCAGTACCGCCGCAGGAAAATATTCCGCTTTTCAATAGAAAGGGTGGATAAAAAGCCGTTGAGGACCTGACAGAAGGCCAGATCGTCCAGGCGGCAGGCAGTATCATCCGGGGCGGGAATGCACTGCTCCAGCTCCGCGGTCAGCTGACAGATGTGGGCCTGCCGCTTCAGGCGGCTGCGGTCACGGCAGCGGTTGAGAGAAATATTTCGGGTGATGCGTGCCAGAAAAGCATAGAAATAGTCCGTCGGCTCATGGGGCGGGATGAGGTTCCATGCCTCCAAATAGGTGTCGTTTTCGCACTCCTCAGCGGTTTGGGCATCCTGCACGATGCCGAAGGACAGAGCCTGCAGGCGGGGACCGTACTTGTCGGCTGTGTGGCCGATAGCGGATTCGCTGCGGGAAAGATACAGAGCTACGATCTGAGAATCCTCCAGAACAATCGCCTCCTTTCAACGGATGTAATGGCCTTCATCCCTATAAGCACTCTTTGCATTTGGGAAGTTACACTTTAATCCAATAATAGCATATTATTCTTTTTAAATAAAGCCGCAAGACGAGGCAGCCTTTTGGCTGCCTCGTCTTGCCATTTGAGGAGTATGAATAATAATGGGGGGAACAAATTAATCAGGCAGTAGCTTTCTGTTTCTTCTGCGCGGCAAGGGCCCTGATTCCCTCGACCACCAGGTCGATGGCCAGGATCACCAGCAGTACGCCGATGATGCCGCGGATGTAGAACCACACCACGCCTTCGCCGCCGGCCAGGATGCCCACCACCTGAGACTTGATGGTGAAGGCCAGGGAGGTCAGGGTCACTACCAGCATGAAGAACATGGGGAAGTAGAACATCTTGTTGTTGCGGCCCACCTTGCCCAGCCAGCAGCACACAGCCAGCAGGCCCAGAGCAGCCAGAAGCTGGTTGGCAGCGCCGAACAGCGCCCAGATCTTGGCATAGCCGGTGAGGCCCAGGACGACGCCTGCCACCACGGTGATACCGGTGGCAACATAGGGATTTGTGATGACTTTACGCCAGCCGGTGAGATCCTTGGAGTCCATGCCCACGGGGGTAAACAGCTCCTGGAACATATACCGGGCCAGACGGGTAGCGGTATCCACAGAGGTCAGGCAGAATGCGGAAACGGCCAGGATCAGCATGGAGTACACCACATCATAGCATGCGCTGCCGAACACCTCAGAGAACATGGAGGCAAGGCCGGTGGCAAACACCACGGTGGGGGTCACGGTCTCACCGCTGGAGTACTTGGCCCAGATGTAGCCCACGGCACACACGGAGATCAACGCCAGAGCGCACTCAATGAGCATACCGCCATAGGCGATGGGCTTTGCGTCCTTTTCCTGATCCAGCTGCTTGGCGGTGGTGCCGGAGCCAACCAGAGAGTGGAAGCCGGATACGGCGCCGCAGGCAATGGTCACGAACAGAGCCGGGAACATATAGCCCAGGGAAGTGCCGCTGGGAGCCAGCGTATCATAGAAGCCGGTGAAGGCGGGCATATCCATGGTGGGATGGCAGCCGATGATGCCGACAATAGCCAGAACGATCATGCCGTACAGCAGGAAAGAACTAAGGTAATCACGGGGCTGTAGCAGAATCCAAACGGGGGTAACGGAGGCTACGGCAATATACACGCCCACGATGATGATCCAGACATTATAGCTGAGATAGATGGGATGCCAGTTGAGGCCAATGTACATACAGACGGCAATGCCAATAACGCCGATAACGGTGGCAATACCCAGAGGGGCGTTGCGGCGGTAGACAAAGAAACCAAAGAGAATTGCCATCAGGATGAACATAATGGAGATGATGGCGGTGGAAGCATTGGCAGAGGATGCGGCAATATCCACAGCGCCGTCAGCGGTATAGGTGGCCTTGAAAGTGTTGGCCACGATGGACGCGAAAGCGGCCACCACAAGGATCAGGGTCAGATAGGAGAAGATAATGAACAGTTTCTTGGCCTTGGAGCCGATTGCATCGCCGATGACTTCACCGATGGACTGGCCCTTATGGCGAATGGAAGCAAACAGGGCACCAAAGTCATGCACGCCGCCGAAGAAGATGCCGCCGATGAGCACCCACAGCATCACCGGAACCCAGCCAAACACAGCAGCCTGAATGGGTCCATTGATGGGACCGGCGCCGGCGATCGAGGAAAAGTGATGGCCCATAAGCACAGGACCCTTGGCCGGACAGTAATCCTTGCCGTCTTCCAGTTCATGGGCAGGGGTAACACGCTTGTTATCGATACCCCACTTCTTGGCCAGCCATCCGCCGTAGAAAATATAACCGAGCAGCAGAACGACAATGCCAATGATCAAAAACAATGCAGCATTCATAAAGTTTTCTCCTTTCCTAACATTTTTTTCTTTGCTTTACAAAACAGCGTTTTCTTCAACAACTGTGCTGCACTTCTTCCGCTGGCGTTGGAAAAGGCTTTTTCGTCCTCCAGCACCGCCAGGCCCGTATGGAAATCCATCCAACCCCAAAAGGCCATCTTGAAGCTCTTGTAGATGCGGCACCTGCGCAGAGCTTTTTTCGCCGCCTTCTCGCAGGTGTCACACAGGAACATAGCGGTGATATAGCTGTACATATGGTTCGGTCCGGGCTCGACCTTTGCCATGCCGTGTTCGTAGGCATAGTCCCGGCAGGCGTTGAAGATATCCTCCGTCAAGTGTGGTACGGAGAACACAAACACATATTCATGACTGCCGGCCTCCCAGAGCTTGGCTTTCCTGCTGAGCACATATTTTTCCGAATGTGCGTGAAAATCGCAGGTGGCCACCAGCGGCGCTTGCCCCTCCCCGGCAGGGGAGATGTCATAATATCCGGCGTAGCGATCCAGCAGCTTGTCTGCAGCCTCGCTTCTTGTCATGGCTTGCACGGTGACACCCCCGTTTCTATAGACCATCTGATTTTCTAATATCAAATATTATTTTTACTAATATTACGGGAAAATCGGTCAAAAATCCACTATTATGCTACGGATTATATCCCCATTCTTTAGTGGTTTCAAGTGTGAAAATTTACAAAAAAATAAAAAATTATTGTTAATTTTTTGTCTTACAGTACGGTGGAAAGCGAAGTATTATTAATATAATTACACCCTTGATGAGGTAATTTTTTGTTCTTGGAGAAAAAACAATATTGGTTCACATGGAAAGCTTGCGGCCGAAACCGGCCGCAAGCTTTTTTGGGTTGCGGGGAAAAGAATTGCCCTGCACTGTGCAACAAAAAAACAATTTAAGGTATCAGCAGAGAGAAAATGTAATAATAAGAAGAGAGGAGGGAAACAGATGAGACGGAAATCCATCCCGGTGTTTGAGGATGCGGCAAGTGGGCAGGAGTATGTCAAGCATCTGCTGAAGCATTTATAGGGGGGCAGCCGAGGGCTGGGGGCAAGCCGCGGCGGTCATAACAGGGAATGCGCGGCAATGGAGGGAGACCTGTGTCACTGGCAAAAAAGGAAAAAGAGGTAAAGGAATGACAGAAACAATTCTTGTGGCTCTCATCACGGGGGGCCTGTCACTGTTGGGGGTGATCATTACCAGCAATAAGACCACCAGGGATGTGGAGGTCAAGCTGGATAAACAGCAGGCGGTGACCGAGACGAGGCTGGAGGAGCTGACCCGGGAGGTCCGGGAGCATAACAACTTTGCCCGACGTGTCCCGGTGCTGGAGGAGCAGATCAAAGTTGTCAACCACCGGATCGCGGATCTGGAACATAACACAAATAACTAAAAACGGATGTGCCCGAATCGGGCACGGAAAGGAGCAAACCATGAAAATTTCCAACAAGCTGTATGACATCCTCAAGTGGCTGGTCATCATCGTTCTGCCCGCGGCAGGAACGCTGTATGCAGCCCTGTCCACCGTGTGGGGCTGGCCGTACTCCGAGGAGATCGTTACCACCATCACCGCCGTGGACACCTTCCTGGGCGCTGTGCTGTGCATTTCCAGCGCTACATACAACAAAGGGGTGCAGAACAATGGCTAAAGTATATCTGTCCCCGAGCGACCAAGAAAGCAACGTATACGCCTATGACAATACCAACGAGGCGGTGCAGTGCGGCAGGATCGCTGAAGCCTGTCGGGCGGCACTGGAGCGCAGCGGCGTGGAGGTGAAAGTCGGTCATATGATCTCTATGGCGCAGAAGTGCAGCGAATCAAACGCATTCGGCGCGGATCTTCATGTGCCTATCCACACAAACGCCTTTAATGGAAAGGTCATGGGTACCCGGATGTTTTGCTACAGCGCGGGGGGCAAAGGTATTGCGGCCTGCAAAGCCATCTTTGCGCGGTTGGCGCCCATCACTCCCGGAGAGAGCGAAAACATTCAGGTCAATGCCGATTACTACGAGGTGCGCGTGCCCGCCGCACCCACGGCCTATATCGAGTGCGAGTTCCACGACACCGTGGAGGGGGCCAAGTGGATCGTGGAGAACACCGTCCTCATCGGTGAGACCATCGCAAGGGGCATCTGTGACTACTTCGGCGTGACATTCAAGGAGCCGGAGCAGCCCAAGCCCGCTGCGCCTGCATCCGGTAAGCTCTACCGCGTGCAGGTAGGCGCATTCTCTGTCCGTGAGAACGCCGAGAAGATGCTGGCCAGGCTGAAAGCCGCGGGATTTGACGGGTATATAAGGGAGTGGTAACATAAAAAAAGGCGGGACGCTGCCGGAGTCCCGCCTTTTTGCTGATATCTTCCTTGCCATCGAGCACATAAAATGGTATAATTTATAAGAAAACAGAGAAAGGGAGAAAACTATGAAATCCATTCGTGACATATATAAAATCGGCACAGGCCCCTCCAGCTCTCACACCATGGGGCCTGCCCGGGCCGCTGTGATGTTCCGCGGCGAGCATCCGGAGGCAGACGGATTCCGAGCTGTTCTCTACGGTTCTTTGTCAAAGACCGGCCGGGGCCACGGCACCGACCGGGCCATAAAGGATGCTTTTGCCCCCGTTGTCTCGGAGGTGATATTCTCTGAAGAGGACCCTAAGGATATGAAGCACCCCAACACCATGGATCTCGTGGCCCTGCGGGGAGAGGAGGAACTGGCGCACATCCGGGTGCAGAGTATCGGCGGCGGCGATATCGTCATAGAGGGCCGGGAGCAGGAGACGGAGAGCGAGGAGATTTACATGGAGAACTCCTTTGCCGAAATTTTGCAGTTCTGCCAGTACCGGTATGTGGATCTGGTGGAGTACATCGAGATGAATGAGGGGCCCGAGATCTGGGACTATCTCATCGGAGTGTGGCGTGTGATGAAGGCATCCGTGGAGGAAGGCCTTTCCAGAACCGGGGAGCTGCCCGGGGGTCTGCACATCCAGCGCAAGGCCAAGTATATGCACGATCATATCGTGGAGACCAAGCATCCGGAGCTGGTGGAATGTCAGAAGGTCTGCTCCTATGCCTACGCCGTCAGTGAGCAGAACGCCGACAACGGTACCATCGTCACGGCACCCACCTGCGGCTCCTGCGGCGTGCTGCCCGCTGTGCTGTACTATTTCGCAAACAAGCGTGATCTCTCCGAGCTGGAGATCGCCCACGCTCTGGGTGTAGCGGGCCTGTTCGGAGAATTGGCCAAGCGCAACGCGTCCGTTTCCGGCGCGGAGTGCGGGTGCCAGGCGGAGGTGGGCGTGGCCTGTTCCATGGCGGCTGCCGCCGTGTGCCAGGCTTTCGGCTATGATATTCACCAGATCGAGTATGCCGCCGAGGTGTCTTTGGAGCATCATCTGGGCCTTACCTGTGATCCCATCTGCGGCCTTGTGCAGGTGCCCTGCATCGAGCGCAACGCTGTTGCCGCCATGCGAGCCATTAACTCGGCCAACATCGCCTACTTTCTCACCGGCACCCGGAATATCAGCTACGATATGGTGCTCAAGAGTATGTACTATACCGGCCTGGATATGAACCAAAGGTATCGTGAGACTGCCGAGGGCGGTCTGGCCAAAATCTATACCCGCAGGGGTAAGTGAATAAAAGAATCTCTATTTGCAGGCGGTCATGGTGACCGCCTGTTTTTGAAATAATGATGATGGCTCCGCATCCTTGACGCAGAGGCAGAATGGTAGTAGAATATAATGAACAATATAAATGAAAGCCGTTTCATGCGCAGGGAGGACAGAGCAATGGGTCAGGGCAACAATGCCGTGCAGCCGAAAAAACCGGATAACAGTGAATTGTGGTCGTGGATCTTAATCGCGGTCATGTTTGCGGTGGTGTGGCCGGTGGGGTTGATCCTGCTGCTGTCCAAGCTCTCCGACGGCAGCAATCGGGAAAAGATCCGCCGCAGGGCGCAGCAGGCAGCCACAGCCGTGCACAATGAGCAGCAGACCCACCAGGGGACTGCTGCCCGAACAAAGGACGCGCCCGCAGATCAGACGGGGGAAACATCCTACACCCGGCGTATGCAGGAAAAAATTCGGCAGGAGAAGGCCGCGCGGGAGACCACGGCCCAAAAGCTCACCCGCACACCGCAGTTCTCCGCCAAGGGCGCCAACACCATGCGTATCATCGGTATCGTTTTGTCTATTGTAGGCGCCATTGCGCTGTTCCGCGCGGCATGGGATAACTACTTCTTCCTCACAGACGGATATTGGATGTGGTTTTTGGAGGAGCTGTTCTATCCCATGGGACTCACCGCCGGTGGTCTGGGCTTGCTGGCGGGCGGCGTGGGGATGAAGCGCCGTTTGCGCCGTTTCGGGAAATATATGGCCATCGCCGGTGATCGGCAGACAGTTTCCATTACCATGCTTGCCTCGGCGTCAGATGTGTCCGTCCGCCGTGTGGAAAAGGATCTGGAGCTGATGCTCCAGAAGGGGCTGTGGGGCGAGAACGCCTATCTGGATCTGGGACGTGGACTTTTGGTTCGCTCTGCGGAAGCAGCGAAGGAGTTTGACCGGGCACAGGAGAAAAAAGCGGCACCGCAGGAGGCCGAGAAGGGCTTTTGCGGCCAGTTACGGGAGATCCGGCGGGCCAACGACCGCATTGCCGATCCCGTCATCAGCGGCAAGATCGACCGCCTGGAGGAGCTGGCGGGGAAGATCTTCCGGATCGTGGATCAGGAGCCTGTAAAAAAGGCCAAGGCAGCTACCTTTCTTAATTATTATCTGCCCACCACCCAGAAGCTGCTGGACAGCTATGCCGATTTTGAGGAATCCGGCGTCAGCGGCGAGAATGTGTCCCAGGCCAAGCGCCGTATTGCCGACACCATGGACAAGATAGTGGAGGGCTTTGAGCGGCAGTTGGATCAGCTTTATCAGTCCGACGCAATGGATGTGGACAGCGACATCCGGGTCATGGAGCAGATGCTCCGGCGGGACAGCGGCGGTATGTTCAGCGATTTTGACATGGGTGCTGCCGGGCAGCAGGAGCAAATAGAATAAATTAAACAGCGGTTGCCGCCCTTTGCCGGGCGGTGGCCGCTGCTGCGCATTTCTTGACGGGGCGCGGGAAATAGATTAAAATATTCAAATAAATCATTTCGTGTCTTTCTCGGTAGGATACCTCCGGTCGGGAAGGTGGAACGGAGAGAGAATGGGAGGCGACAGCGGTGGACAAATCGGCGTTTTTCGGCGGGACATGGTGCGGCGCAGCGGGCTATTTCGGCGCGCATCCCATGACCCGGGGCTACCGTTTCCGCCTGTGGGCCCCCCATGCCTGCTCTGTGTCTGTGGCGGGGGATTTCTCCGGCTGGCAGCTTATTCCCATGGCGTGCAGCGGCGGCGTTTGGGAATGCACCGTGGCCGGGGCAAAGGACTACGACAGCTATAAATTCTGCGTCACGCAGTCGGATGGGCGAACCGTTTGGAAGGCGGATCCCTATGCGTTCCACACCTCTACCCGCCCTCAGACGGACAGCAAGCTGGCCCCTCTTTCCTACGACTGGCAGGATGGGGACTGGCAGCGGGAATTGCTGAAAAAGCCGCTTCTTGACCGGCCGCTGAATATCTATGAGGTGCATCTGGGCTCCTGGCGGCGGTATGCAGACGGCAGTCCATTTGACTACCGCAAGCTGGCCGACGAGCTGGCGGACTATGTATCTGATATGGGGTATACGGCGGTGGAGCTGATGCCGGTGACGGAGTACCCGCTGGACGCCTCCTGGGGCTACCAGTGTACGGCTTATTTTGCCCCCACCTCCCGGTACGGTACGCCTCAGGACTTTAAGTATCTGGTGGATCGGCTGCACCGGGCGGGGCTGGCAGTGTTTTTGGATTGGGTGCCTGCCCATTTCTGCAAGGATGAGCAGGGGCTTTACCGGTTTGACGGCACCTGCCTGTATGAATACAACGACCCCTTGAAATGGGAGCATGAGGGCTGGGGCACCCGGGTCTTTGACTACGGCAAGGGTGAGGTACGCAGCTTTCTGTTGTCGTCGGCTATTTGGTGGCTGCGGGAGTATCACATGGACGGCCTGCGGGTGGATGCGGTGGCCTCCATGCTGTATCTGGACTATGGGCGCACCCAATGGCGACCCAATGCAAGGGGCGGCCGGGAAAACCTGGAGGCGGTGTCCTTCCTGCGGCTGCTCAACCGCACGGTCCACGCCCAAAAGCCCGGTGCGCTGATGATTGCGGAGGAGTCCACAGCCTGGCCCCATGTGACGGGGGAGGATGGACTGGGCTTTGACCTGAAGTGGAACATGGGCTGGATGAACGACCTGTGCCACTACCTGAAGATGGATCCCTTTTTCCGCCGGGATCACCACAGGGACATCACCTTTTCCATGATGTACGCCTTTTCCGAGCGGTTCGTGCTGCCCATCTCCCACGACGAGGTGGTGCATATGAAGGGCTCCCTCCGGGGTAAGATGCCCGGGGACAAAGCCATGCAGCTGGCGGCGGTGAAGGGGTTTATCGCCTATATGCTGGCCCATCCGGGATGCAAGCTTTTGTTCATGGGAGGCGAAATTCCCCAGTGGAAGGAATGGGACTTTGCCGGGGAGCTGGATTGGGGCGTGTTGTCCGATCCTGCTGTGGCAGCCGCCCACGGGTGCATCCGGGCGCTGAACCGGTTTTACAGAGACCACCCGCCCTTGTGGGAACATGACGCCGGATGGGACGGCTTTTCCTGGTTGGTAGCGGACGATAACCGCAACAACATCATCGTCTTCCTTCGGCGGGATCTGCAGGGCGAGGAATTGATCTGTGCGGTGAATTTCTCTCCGGTGGCCCGGGAGGAGTACCGCTTCGGCGTACCGGAAAAGGCGGCATACCGGGAGGTTTTCAACACGGACTCCGTCCAATGGGGCGGCAGCGGATTTATAAATGAGGAACCTATAGCGGTTGAGGCTGTCCCGTCCCACGGACGGCAGACCTCCATCAGCGTGCGCATCCCGCCCCTGGGTGCGGTGTACCTGCAGGGTGAGGGAAGATTTAAGCAGCAGGAGAAGGGAGCGGATCATCCGTGAAAAAAGAATGTATCGCCATGCTTTTGGCCGGCGGCCAGGGCAGCCGGCTCTATGTACTCACCGGGGATATGGCCAAACCTGCCGTACCCTTTGGGGGAAAGTTCCGCATCATTGACTTTCCCCTCTCCAACTGCACCAACTCCGGCATCGACACTGTGGGCGTGCTGACCCAGTATCGCCCTCTGGAGCTTAACAGCTACATCGGCAACGGTCAGCCCTGGGAGCTGGACCGCATGAACGGTGGCGTGCACATCCTGCCGCCCTACCAGAGCAACAGTGGCGCCGGATGGTATAAGGGCACGGCCAACGCCATCTGCCAGAATATAGGGTTTGTGGACCTGTATGATCCGGAGTATGTGGCGGTTCTGTCCGGCGACCATATCTATAAGATGGACTATTCCCGGATGCTCCGCCGGCACAAGGAGACCGGGGCGGACTGCACCATCTCCGTTATGGAGGTGCCCTGGCACGAGGCCGGCCGCTTCGGCATTATGAATGTGGACGGAGAGGATGTCATCACAGAATTTGAGGAAAAGCCCAAGCAGCCCAAGAGCAATCTGGCCTCCATGGGCATATATATCTTTACTTGGAAAAAGCTCCGGGCCTATCTCCTGCGGGATGAGGCAGATCCCAATTCGTCCAACGACTTCGGCAAGAATGTGATCCCTGCCATGCTCGCTGCCGGGGAGAAGATGGTGGCCTACCGCTTTGAGGGCTACTGGAAGGATGTGGGTACGCTGGAGTCTCTGTGGGACGCCAATATGGATATGCTTTCTCCCGGCTCAGGTCTTAACCTGCTGGATAAGAGCTGGCCCATTTACAGCCGCGCCCCCTCCTGCCCTCCGGCCTTTTTCGGCGGCTCTGCCGATGTGGGCAACAGCGCCGTGGCCAAGGGCTGCGACATACGCGGCGAGGTGAAAAACACCGTCCTGAGCTACAATGCCGCCGTGGAGGAGGGCGCAGTTGTGAGCTACTCTGTGCTGATGCCCGGCGCCGTGGTGAAACAGGGCGCAAAGGTGGAATACGCCATTCTGGGCGAGAACAGTGTGGTGGGCGCAGGAGCCCATGTGGGCGGCGGGCCGGAAACCGCTGCCGACCCGGAAAAGTGGGGCGTGGCTGTGCTTGGCCCCGGCACCAGGGTTTGTGACGGAGAGACTGTCCCCGCGGGGACGATGCTGGATAAAACCCACGGACAGGAGGCAGAGGCATGAACGGAATGCACGGTATCATTTTTTCCTATGAGAAATCCAACGGTCTGCGGGAGCTGACGGAGCACCGTATCCACGGCTCCGTACCCTTCGGCGGCTCTTACCGTATGGTGGACTTCATTCTCTCGGACATGGTCAACGCGGGGATCCGGGATGTGGGCGTCATCATGCACGGGCAGTGCCAGAGCATGATGGATCATCTGCGCAGCGGCAAGAGCTGGGATCTTTCCCGCAGCTTCGGAGGACTGACGCTGCTGCCGGTGTTCGCCTACAACAGCGCCCGGGGCAACGGACGCTTCCGCGGCAAGCTGGAGGCTCTGGATGTGGTGAAGGATTACCTGCGCCATATCCGGCAGGACTATGTTGTTTTGGCGGACAGCGATGTGGCGCTGAACATCGACCTGCAGGAGGTGCTGCAGGCCCATATAGCTACCGGCGCGGACATCACGGCGGTGTGCGCACCCTCCACGGAGGACGGTCTGTACCTGAATATGGACGGGAGCGGCCGTGTGCGGGAGGTGGTGGAGCAGCAGCGCGAGGGCTTCCGCTGCCTGCAGATTTTTCTGCTGCGGACAGACCTGCTGCTCTCCCTTGTGGAGCGGTTTGTCAGCCGCAATGAATACAGCTTCCAGGAGTACGTCATTCAGGGCTTGACAGAGGAGCTGCACATCCACGGTTATATTTTCCACGGCTTTGCGGCGCACATAACGGATGTGGCCGGGTACTATGAAAGCAGTATGCAGCTGCTGGATCCCGCCGTGCGGCAGGACCTGTTCTCCCCGCGCAGACCCATATATGCCAAGGAGAACGATGCCGCCTCCACCTATATGGATCCTGCGGGCGGGTGCCTGCATTCTCTGGTGGACGACGGCTGCGACATCCAGGGCAGCGTGCGCAGCTCCATCATCAGCCGGGGCGTCCGGGTAGAAAAGGGCGCTGTGGTGGATGGATGTATTTTGTTTAAAGACACCGTGGTGGCCAAGGACGCTGTACTGCGCCATGTCATTGCGGATAAAAATGTCAAAGTGGGCGTGGGCGTCCATCTGGAGGGTACGGAGAAGTATCCCATGGTGCTTGCAAAAGGCTCGGAGGTATAAGATGAATATTCTGTATGTAACGGGGGAGGCCGCCCCCTTCTGTAAAACCGGCGGTCTTGCGGATGTTTCCGGCAGCCTGCCGGTGGCGTTGGCGGCCAGGGGACAGCATGTGGCGGTGATCCTGCCGCTGTATGATACCATTTCCCGCCAGTGGCGGCACCAGATGACCTTTCGCAGATATATCTATGTAGACCTGGCCTGGCGGCACGAATACTGCGGTCTGTTTTCCCTGAAGCACCGGGGCGTGACCTGGTATTTTGTGGATAACGAGCACTACTTTGCCCGGGGCCGGCTGTACGGCGAAAGGGACGACGGGGAGCGCTTCGGATTCTTTTCCCGGGCCGTGATGGAACTGCTGCCCCTGCTGGATGAGATGCCGGATGTGATCCACTGCAACGACTGGCAGACGGCGCTGGTGCCGGTATACCGGCAGGATCTTGCCGGCAGGTGGGACGCCCTGAGCGGCATCCGCACGGTGTTCACCATCCACAACATAGAATATCAGGGCAAATTCGGCCCGGAAACGGTGGATGACCTCTTTGGCCTGCATCGGGGCTGGTATGAGGGCGGCACACTGCAGATGGATGGGTGCTTGAATCTCATGAAGGGCGCTATGCTGTGCGCCGATGCCGTCACTACCGTCAGTCCCACCTATGCCCGCCAGCTCCACCTGAGCGCCTACGCCGAGGGCATGGAGTCCGTGGTACAGCGCTGCGGGGAAAAATTCAGCGGCATAGTAAACGGCATAGATATTTCCGTCTTTGATCCGGCTACGGATCCGGTCCTGCCGGCGCATTACAGCGTAAAGAATTCCCGGGGCAAGGCCAGCTGCAAAAAGGCTCTGCAGGAGGAATTGGGGCTGCAGGTGCAGAGCGATGTGCCGCTTATCTCCGTGGTGAGCCGTCTGGTGGGCCACAAGGGCATTGACCTCATCTGCGAAAGCCTGGACACCATCATGCAGACCGGCTGCCAGCTTGTGGTGCAGGGCAGCGGCGAAAAGCAGTACGAGGACTTCTTCCGCTATGCGGAAAACAGATACAAGGGCCGGCTTTGCGCCTATATCGGGTACAACGAGGATCTGGCGCACCGGATCTATGCCGGCAGCGACCTGTTTTTGATGCCCTCCCGTTCCGAGCCCTGCGGGCTGTCCCAGATGATCGCCATGCGCTACGGCGCTGTGCCCATCGTGCGGCAGACCGGCGGACTGGCGGACACCGTGCGCTCTTGCCAGGCGGGGCAGGAGGACGGCAACGGATTTGTCTTCGCCGATTACAGCGCCTTTGATATGCAGTATGTCATCTCTCAGGCGGTGGATCTGTACCGGAGCGACCTTCATGGCTTCCGCCGGGTGCAAAAACGCGGCATGACCGATGACTTCAGCTGGAATGTCAGTGCCGGGGCATATGAGAGGCTCTATGAGAATATTACCGAGAACACAAGGAGAACCAAATGACCAAGGATACTCTGAAAGAAGCGATTACACAAAGACTGCGCATTAACTGTGGCTGCACTCCCCGGCAGGCAGGGGACGGGGATATGCTTCGGGCGTGCGCCATGGTCCTGCGGGACATGATGGCCGAGAGAAATGTCACTACCCGGGAGGATACGGACAAACGCCAGCGCCGGCAGGTACATTACCTGTCCCTGGAGTTTCTCATGGGCCGCAGTTTGCTGAAAAATGCCTATAACCTTGGCCTTGTGGAGCAGCTGACTCAGGCGGTGGAGGAGCTTGGCTTCAAGGCGGCGGACCTATTTGAACAGGAGCCGGACGCCGGTCTCGGCAACGGTGGTCTGGGCCGTTTGGCCGCCTGCTATTTGGACAGCATGACCACTCTGGAAATTCCTGCCACGGGCTACTCCATCTGCTATGAGCTGGGTATTTTCAAGCAGAAGATCGTGGAGGGCCAGCAGGTGGAGCTGCCGGATGACTGGCAGGATGTGGGCGGCGCATGGCTTATGCCCCGCCCGCAGGAGACGGAGGAGGTGCATTTTGGCGGCACTGTCCGCACCAAGTGGGACGGCGGGCAGCTGATGGTAGTCCACGAGGACTATACCCGTGTGCTGGCGGTACCCTGCGACATGGAGATCGCCGGCTATCACACCGACCATGTGAACACCCTCCGGCTCTGGCAGGCCAGAAGCCCCAAACCGGTGGATATGCAGCTTTTCAGCCGGGGACAGTACCTCCAGGCCAGTGAGGAGCGCACCATGGCCGATGCCATCAGCAAGGTCCTGTATCCGGAGGATAACCATTACGAGGGCAAATCCCTGCGCTTGAAGCAGCAGTATTTCTTTGTTTCTGCCACCATCCAGTCCATTACCCGCAAGCATCTGGAGGTGTACGGCACCCTGCGGAACTTCCACGAGAAAAATGTCATTCAAATAAACGATACCCACCCCGCGCTGGCCATCCCGGAGCTGATGCGCATTTTCATGGACGATGCGGGCATGGGCTGGGGCGAGGCGTGGGAGATCACAAAAAACAGCGTGGCCTACACCAACCATACAGTGCTGGCGGAGGCGCTGGAGTGCTGGCCCCAGAGCCTGTTTGAGTCCCTGCTGCCCAGGATCTGGCAGATCATTGTGGAGATCGCCCGCCGCTGGCAGCGGCAGGTGGAGGAATTCTATCACGACCCGGCCAAGACCGAGAAGCTGGCCATTATCTGGGATGGCGGTGTCCGTATGGCAAACCTCTGTATCGCCGGAGGCATGAGCGTCAACGGCGTGTCCGCCCTGCACACAGACATTCTGCGCAGGGATGTGTTCCGGGATGCTTGTGGGATGCGGCCGAAGCAGTTTCATAATGTCACCAACGGCGTGGATCACCGCCGCTGGATCAGTCAGGTGAACCCAGGCCTGCACGGCCTCATCTGCGATCTGACCGGCGGAGAGGACTATCTGCTGCATCCGCAAAACCTCAGCAGGCTGGACGCATTTGCGGACGATGCGGCGGTGCTTTCCCGGCTGGGAGAGATCAAGAAGGAGAACAAGGCCCGCTTTGCCCGCTGGATAAAGCGCCAGCAGGGGGTGACACTGAACACGGACGCCGTGTTCAGTGTGCAGGTCAAGCGTCTGCATGAGTATAAGCGGCAGCTCCTCAATGTCATGCATATTCTCTACCTCTACCAGTGCCTGCAGGACGACCCGGGTAAGGACTTCCGCCCCCAGACCTTCCTCTTCGGTGCCAAGGCCGCTCCGGGCTATGCCGTGGCCAAACGGATCATCCGGCTCATCGGCTCGGTGGCAGAGCAGATCAACAACGATCCTGTCTGCAAGGATAAGCTGCAGGTGGTGTTTCTGGAGAACTACCGGGTGTCCATGGCGGAGATGCTGATGCCCGCCAGTGAGGTGAGCCAGCAGATCTCCACCGCCGGCAAGGAGGCCAGCGGTACCGGCAATATGAAGTTCATGATGAACGGCGCCGTTACCATCGGTACGCTGGACGGCGCCAATGTGGAGATGCATGAAGTGCTGGGGGACGAGAATATGTTCCTCTTCGGCCTGAAGGCGGCGGAGGCGGCGGAGCTGTCCCGGCACTATGACCCCAAGCTGCTCTATGATCGTGATCCGGTGCTGCGCCGGGTGCTGGATGCCATACGGGACGGTTTCCGTGACGGTGTGAGCTACGAGGACATTTACCGCCGTCTGCTCTTCGGCGGTGACTGTCCTGCGGATCAGTATCTGCTGCTGGCGGATTTCGTATCCTACTGCGATGCCGGACGCCGTATGATGGAAACCTACGGCGACGGGAAACGGTGGAATCAGATCAGCCTGCACAATGTCGCCCGCAGCGGCATATTTGCGGCGGACCGTTCTATCCGGGATTACGCAAGGGACATCTGGGGTGTCCCCTGCAGAGAATAAAAAATTGCGGTGGGCCTGTGGCCCACCGCTTTTTGTGCCCGGGAGAAAATTTGGCTACCATATCTTGACGGGATGTGGTATAATGATTCAATCACCGCTCCGTTGGGCGGCTTATTGGGAGAGGAGAAAGACCATGAAGTGTCCTTATTGCGGATTTCAGGAGAGTAAGGTAGTGGATTCCCGCCCTGCCGACGATGGCAGCATCCGCCGCCGCCGTGAGTGTCTGCAGTGTGAGCGCCGCTTTACCACCTATGAGACGGTGGAGAGCCTCCCCATGGTGGTCATCAAGAAGGACGGCAGCCGCCAGTCCTTTGACCGCAGCAAGGTGCTGCGGGGCATCCAGCGGAGCTGTGAGAAGCGGCCGGTCCCGGTGGCGGAGATGGAGCGCATGACCACGGAGATCGAGCAGGAGCTGCAGAACAATCTGGAGCGTGAGATCAGCACGGAGCTGGTGGGCGAAATGGTCATGGATAAGCTGAAAAAGGCCGACGAGGTGGCCTATGTTCGCTTCGCCTCCGTATACCGCCAGTTCAAGGACATCAACACCTTCATGAGCGAGCTGAATAAGCTCCTGAATGAGAAGTGAGCTACAGAATATTCCGCAGGGTCAGCCGCTGCATCTCATCCAGTAAGGTAAACTGGGTGCGCAGCTCCGCTATATCTGCCCGCAGCTCGGCGTCTTCCTGCTGCTGAGCGAAGGCGATGCACCGCTGCAGCAGAGCCTCGGTTTCGTCCAGCTCCTTGTGTTCAATGAGCATATGGAGCCATTCCTGCTGCGTTTGCCAGCGGTCATAGAGATCCGTGAGCACCGACTGGGCCTCGCCCCACTGCTCCCGGATTACAAGGCCGTCGGCCGTCATCAACTGCTGCTTCCAGCTATCCGTGCAGCGACTTACATTGCTGCCGGCATAGAGGCACAGGAACAGGGTCAGCAGCAGGATGAAAATGGGGATTCGGAAAGATCTCATTTCACAGTATCCTTTACGATACAAATGGTCTCTCCCCGCTCATCAGCGGTCAGGAGAAAGACCTGGGAGGGAGAGCGGACACCTTTCTTGGCAAGCTGCGCCTGCAGCCATATATGGTCGTGGCCCGATCGGAGAAGATTATCTGTTAGCAGATGCCCATCGCTTATGATGATGGTGGGGAGGAACACATCATCCTCACAATACAGGCCCAACTGCCTTGGCGTTGCCGGCTGGGCCGCCGTATGCAGCAGCACCGAGAGCTGCCCGCCGGTCTCTAATATGGCGTATTTCACATCCTTGATATCGGTGACGCCCTGGGAGCGCAGCTCCTCGAACAGCTCGTCCAGGGTCAGGCGGTTGTGGCGCATGGCGGCTTGCTGGAGCTTTCCGTCCTGAATGATGATGGCGGGCTTACCGCAGATGAGGGCGCGAAAGCGCACACTGTGCAGGCTGAAGCAGCTTAAAAGCATACTCATAGACAAGAGCGTCACGATGGGTATGACGCCATTCACCAGAGGGATGCCGAAGTCCTGCATGGGGACGGATGCCAGATCCGAAAGGAGCATGGTCAGCACCAGCTCAATAGGCTCCAGTTCACCGATTTGCCGCTTGCCGGTGAGCCGGATTCCCACGATGAGCAGCAGATATAAAATGGCCGTGCGAAAAAAAGCGGTGATCAAAAGGCATACCTCCTTTACGGCAGTATCTGCCGTCAGAGGTAAAAATATACAAGCAAAAGTCAGACACAGAGGAGAAAGGAGACCATGGGAGCGGATCCCATCATAAGCGCCAGCGCCCGTTTAACGCGGGATGACGAGGAGGAGAGAGTATCGAAGCTTTCGGCGGAAGCTCTCCCGCACCGTTCGGGTGCGCACGCAGCCGGTAAATATGCGGGTGACCGCAAAACAGAGAAGCTGCGGCCGGACAGGAATGGCAAATATCTGTGCGTTTGTCCTTCCGATTGTGAAAAACACTTTAGCGATCAGGAGGAAAAAATATGTGTGGAATCGTAGGTTATGTGGGCCGGGAGCAGGCCGCCCCCATTTTGCTGGACGGACTGCAGCGGCTGGAATACCGCGGCTATGACTCCGCCGGTATCGCCGTATGCGGTGAAGGCGGGATGCGGGTGCAGAAGGCCAAGGGCCGCCTGCAGGTGCTGAAGGATCTGACCCACGAGGGGGCGGACCTGCCCGGCTGCCTGGGCATCGGTCACACCCGCTGGGCCACCCACGGCGAACCCAACGACATCAATGCCCATCCCCATGTGAGCCGCAGCGGCCACATTGCGGTGGTGCACAACGGTATTATCGAGAACTTTGCGGAGCTGAAAGGCCAGCTCCTGCACAAGGGCTATCAGTTTCAGTCCGAGACCGACACCGAGGTGGTGGTGCAGCTTCTGGACTACTACTATGAACAGTGTGGAGACATGATGGAGACCGTCCGGCGGATGATCAACGCCGTGGAGGGTGCCTACGCTCTGGGCATCGTGTCCGCCGACGCACCGGACCGGCTCATTGCCGTGCGCAAGGACGCGCCGCTTTTGCTGGGCTTCGGCGAGGGGGAGAGCTTCATCGCCTCCGATGTCACTGCGATCATCCGCCATACTCGGGATATCGCTTATATGGAGGACGGAGAGATGGCCGTGCTGACGGCGGATGGTATCACCGTGTATGATACCCTCGGCAATGAGGTGACCAAGAAGCATCATCATGTGGATTGGGAGATCGACGCTGCCGAAAAGGGGGGCTATGCCCACTTTATGCTCAAGGAGATCTTTGAGCAGCCCCGCGCCATTCGGGAGGCTACCGCCGCCCGACTGCAGGGGGGACGGGTGATATTGCAGGATCTGACCATGGCGCCCGAGGAGATCCGCAATATCGGCCGCATCATCATCATCGCCTGCGGCTCGTCCTACCATGTGGGCATGGTGGGCAAGTACAATCTGGAGCGGATGCTCCGGCGCAGTGTGGAGGTGGTGCTGGCCTCCGAGTTCCGCTACAGCGATCCCATCGTGCAGCGGGGCGATCTGGTCATCGCCATCAGCCAGTCCGGCGAGACCCTGGACACCATGGCTGCCCTGCGGGAGGCCAAGAAGCGGGGCGCCCGGATCCTCTCCATTGTGAATGTGGTGGGCTCGTCCATCGCCCGGGAATCCGACGATGTGCTCTACACCTGGGCCGGGCCTGAGATTGCCGTGGCCACCACCAAGGCATACAGCACCCAGATGGCGGTGCTGAATATGCTGGGCCTGTATTTCGGCGACATTTTGGGCACAGTGGACCGCCAAACCTACAACGAGATGGCGCGGGATATGCAGCGAATTCCTGAGTATATCGAGAAGATCCTGGAGTCCGCCGAGGACATCCACGACATCGCCAGGAAGATCTGCAAGAGCGAGGATGTGTTCTTCATCGGCCGCCATCTGGACTATGCTCTGTCTTTGGAGGGGAGCCTGAAGCTCAAGGAGATCTCTTACATCCACTCTGAGGCCTATGCCTCCGGCGAACTCAAGCACGGAACCATTTCCCTCATTGAGGACGGCACTCTGGTCATTGCATTGGGGACCTACGGCCCGCTGTTTGACAAGGCCATGAGCAATGTGGTGGAGGTGCAGGCCAGAGGCGCCAATGTGCTGGCTTTGACCACCCGTAGCCATGCTGAGGAGATGGGGCGCCATGTGCCCATGGTCATGACCATTCCGGACATCCACGAAATGCTGCTGCCGCAGTTGGGCGTGGTGCCGCTGCAGCTCTTGTCGTACTACATTGCGCTGGAGCGGGGCTGCGACATTGATAAGCCCCGGAACCTGGCCAAGAGCGTTACGGTGGAGTAAACCGAAAATCGGAAAAGGGGAGAAGAGAAACTTCCCCCTTTTCTTTTTGCCCATATTGCGGTATAATTTTCAATCAGACAGTTATTTCCCTGGAAGGAGAGAGAATATGACGACAGCAGAACTGGTCGGCCAGCTCCGGCAGGTGCAGAGTATGTCCATAGTCGGTATGTGCAAAAACGCCGGCAAGACCACCATGCTCAACTGGCTGCTGAGCCATACGGGACGGCAGCAGATATTGGGACTGACCTCCATCGGCCGGGACGGTGAGAGCACCGATGTGGTCACCGGCACGGAAAAACCCAGCATTTTTGTTCCGGCAGGCACCCTCATCGCCACAGCCAAGGATATGATCCGGCTGGGGGATGTGACAAAAGAGATCCTTGTGACCACGGGCATCCCCACGCCCCTGGGTGAGGTGATTATCCTCCGTGCCCGCAGCGACGGCTATGTGCAGTTGGCAGGGCCCTCTATTACCACGCAGCTGCGTGAGGTGTCCCGGATCTTCTTCGAGCTGGGAGCTACCCAGTCCATCATCGACGGCGCTCTGGGCCGCAAATCTCTGGGTGCCCGGAATGTTGCCGATGGCATCGTGCTGTGCACTGGCGCGTCCTACCACATGAACATGGACAAGGTCATTGAGGACACGGCCAATTTCTGCCGCCTCATGGATCTGCCCAAGGCGGAGACGCTCCCCCCCGAGGCTGCGGAGGGGCTGGAAAAATGCCTGAAGGAACACGGCGAGGCCTACATCCCCGGCGCGTTGACGGACACCATGGTGATCCCGCTGCTGCGCAGCGGCCTGCTGCGAAAGAGCCGATTGGTAGTGGCTGACCCCAGCAAGGTACTCTTAAAGCCGGATACACTGGATAAGCTGGCAGTACGTGAGGTGGCGCTGCAGACCAGGGATGCGGCGCGGACTCTGTGCGTGACGGTGAATCCCGTGTCAGCTTACGGCTGGAAATTTGACAAGGATGTGTTTATTGATCGGATGCGCCAGAGCGTGAAAGTGCCGGTCATCAATGTGAAGGAGGAACTGGCATGATTTCCATTCGTTTTGAGGAGAAGCAGCAGATTGGCCTGCAGTACGCCCTGGAGACTCTCCACGGCTGCAGTCCCTTCGGTCAGGAGAAGATCCGGCGTCTGCGGTTTTACACCCCTGCCGAACGTGGGGAACTGGAAACGGAACTGTACAATGTCCGGCAGGCTGCCCTCCACGCAGAGCAGCTCAAGAGCGTGTATGACAAAATCTGCATCCTGCTGTGTCAGATGAAGGATATCCGCAACTCCATCCGGCGCTGCCGGGACGGGGAGATCCCCGACCATGTGGAGCTGTTTGAGATCAAGGGCTATCTGCAGCGTTTGGAGAGCCTGCTGCCCCTGTATGCCCAGATGTGCGAGATTGCCCCTCTGCGGGAGCTTTCTTTCCACGATCCCAAGCCGGCCCTGGATATTTTGGATCCGGACAGCACCCGCTCCCGGGGCTTCTACATTCCCGACAGCATGACGGAAAAACTGCAGCAGCTTCGCCGGAGCAAGAAAACGCTGGAGGAACAGCTTCATAACGCCTCCACCGACGCGGAAAAGGACGAGCTCCGCCTGCAGCGCACCCGGGTGTGCGCCGAGGAGGAGAGCGAGGAGACCAAGATCCGCCGGGCCATGGGCGCGCGGCTTGCGCCTCTGGCGGAGGATATGTTAGAGGACGCCGAGAGTGTCGGACGGCTGGACTTCATCCTCCAGAAGGCACTGTTTGCCGTGCGCTATGGCGGTGTGATGCCGGAGATCACCGACGGGGCGCTGGAACTGACGGACATGGTCAATCCCGAGCTGTGCGATTTGCTGACCGAGCAGGGCCGCAGCTTTGTGCCGGTGTCCATTTCCCTGAACCGGGGCGCCACGGTCATCACCGGTGCAAACATGGGCGGCAAGAGCGTGGCTATGAAGACGGTAGCCCTGAATGTACTGCTGATGCAGGCGGGATTCCTGGTGTGTGCCAAGGCAGCCCGGATGCCGCTGTTTGAGAGCGTGCTGATGCTCTTTGAGGATATGCAGTCCATCCAGTCGGGCCTGTCGGGCTTCGGCTCGGAGATCGTGCAGTTTCAGAAGGCACTGGCGCAGGTGGAGCAGGGATACTCCCTGTTTCTGCTGGACGAGTTCGCCCGGGGCACCAATCCCGACGAGGGCGCCGTCATAGTCCAGGCGGTGACAAAATATCTCAATGAGGTCAACGCCATCTCCCTGCTCACCACCCACTATGACAAGGTGGCTGACTGCGGAAAGGCTCACTACCAGATCATCGGCCTGCGGGACATTGACCCGGAGGCTATCCGCCGGGAGCTGGCTGTCAGCGGGGAGGACGGCATCCGGGTCATCGCCCGGCACATGAACTACGGCCTGTACCGGGTGGAGGGGAAGTCCGACTGCCCCAGGGACGCTCTGAACATCTGCCGCATGCTGTCTTTAAAGCCGGAGATCCTGCATCTCATCGAGGAAAATTACTGATTTTTTTCATTCAAAGAAACGAATAGAATTTTTTCACAGGACAGTAAAAAGTTTTTGTCTTTTTTGTCACAATCTTACTTGACAAATTCGCTGAATGTATTATAATTTGAAGTGCAGAATTCCATATAACAGACAATAGAGGTGCAGAAGGCAGGGTAATCGGTTTCGGGACTGCAGGGGGTCCGGAGGAGGCCGGTGAAGGGGTCTTTTGCCGAAGGCGCGTGCGTTTCCTGCGGCACGTGCCTGGGGGTGCGGTGTAAGCGGCACAACTGTCATGTCCTTTTTCAGACATGGAGCGCTATTGGTCATCGACTTGACCAGTAGCGCCTTTTTCATGCCCAAAGGCGCCGCTTGGCCGGCGTTATAAGAAACTCTGTAATAAAATATATTGGAGGAAATTTAGTATGGAAAAGATGACTTCTCTGCTGCGTCTTCGTATGAGCGCCAAGGATGCTCATTACGGCGGAAACCTGGTGGACGGTGCCCATATGGTGCATCTGTTCGGCGATGTTGCCACCGAGCTGCTGATCAAGTGCGACGGTGACGAAGGCCTGTTCTGCGCTTATGACAATGTTGAGTTCCTGGCTCCCGTGTATGCCGGCGATTATATCGAGGCCTACGGCGAGATCGAGAAGATCGGCAACACCTCCCGCACCATGAAGTTTGAGGCCCGCAAGGTGATCGTTTCCCGTCCTGATATCAGCGCTTCTGCTGCCGATGTTCTGGCCGAGCCTGTGGTGGTCTGCCGCGCGCACGGCACCTGCGTCACCCCCAAGGATTGCCAGCGTCTGCCCATCGAGAAGTAAGGGAGAATAATAATGGAAAAGCTGATTATTACCGCTGCCATTTGCGGCGCTGAGGTCACCAAGGCCTCCAATCCCGCTGTGCCCTACACCGTGGAGGAGATGGTCCGTGAGGCAAAGTCCGCTTACGAGGCCGGCGCAGCCATCCTGCACATCCATGTCCGCGAGGACGATGGTACACCCACCCAGGACCGTGAGCGTTTCCGCGTGGTGATGGACGCCATCCGCAAAGAGCTGCCCGATGTCATTATGATCCCCTCCACCGGCGGTGCCACCGGTATGAGCCCCGAGGAGCGTCTGCAGCCCACCGAGCTGTTCCCGGAAATGGCCACCCTGGACTGCGGCACCTGCAACTTCGGCGATGAGATTTTCGACAACACCATGCCCACCATGCGCGCCTTCGGTAAGCGTATGCTGGCCAACAACATCAAGCCCGAGTATGAGTGCTTTGAGATTGGCCACCTGGACACCATTCTGACCATGGCCAAGAAGGGCGAGGTCCCCGGAGCTCCCATGCAGTTCAACTTCGTCCTGGGCGTCAACGGCTGTACCCCCGCCACCATTCCCAACCTGTGCCATCTGGTGAGCCAGATCCCCGCCGGCTCCACCTGGACCGTTACCGGCGTTGGCAAGTCCGCCTGGACTATGGCCGCTGCCGGCATCGCCATGGGCGGCAACGTCCGTGTTGGCTTTGAGGACAATGTGTACCTGGGCAAGGGTCATAAGGCCGCTTCCAACGGCGAGCTGGTGGCCAAGGTGGTGCGCATGGCCAAGGAGCTGGGCCGTGAGATCGCAACTCCCGCTGAGGCTCGTGAGATCCTGAGCCTGCAGCCCCTGAAGTAATCGCAAAACTAATTTACATATATTTTTTAGGAGGAATTTACAATGAGTGAACTGAAAGGCAACAAGTACGGTACCCACCGCGTTATCGAGCCCAAGGGCGTTCTGACCCAGGCTGCATGGAAGATCGACAACGACATGAGCAAGGTCTATTCCAACGAGATCGTCTGCGATGTCACCTCCCTGAACATTGACTCCGCTTCCTTTACTCAGATCTCCGAGGCCTGCGGCGGCGACGAGAAAAAGATCGGCGAAATGATCATGGGCATCGTTGCTGAGCGCGGCAAGCAGCAGAACCCTGTCACCGGTTCCGGCGGTATGTTCAAGGGCGTCGTCGCTCACATCGGCGAGGACCTGAAGAAGAAGCCCGGCTTCGACCTGAAGGAAGGCGACAAGATCGTCTCCCTGGTCTCCCTGTCCATGACCCCCCTGAAGATCGAGAAGATCCTGGCTATCCACAAGGATATCGACCGTGTTGACATCGTCGGCAAGGCTATCCTGTTCGAGTCCGCTCTGTATGCCAAGATGCCCGAGGATATGTCCGAGCCTCTGGCTCTGGCCGCTCTGGACGTGGCCGGCGCTCCCGCTCAGGCCCGCAAGCTGCCTCACGAGGGTGACAATGTCCTGATCCTGGGCGCCAACGGCAAGTCCGGCGTTCTGTGCGGTTGGGAAGCTATGAAGAAGGTCGGCCCCAACGGCAAGGTCGTGGGCGTTGTCCGCAATCCCAAGCAGGTTCCCGGTCTGCTGGAGCTGGGCGTGTATACCGACGTTATCGTGGCCGACTGCACCAAGCCCGTTGAGGTTATGGAAGCTGCTCTGGCTGTCACCGGCGGCAAGGAGTACGATCTGTCCATCTGCTGCGTGAACATCGAGTCCTGCGAGATGTCCGCCATCCTGCCCGTCCGTGACGACGGTCTGGTTTACTTCTTCTCCATGGCCACCTCTTTCACCAAGGCCGCTCTGGGCGCTGAGGGCATTGGTAAGGACGTCACCATGATCGTGGGTAACGGCTACACCAAGAATCATGCGCAGATCACTCTGGACGTTCTGCGTGAGAACCCCAAGCTGCGCAAGCTGTTCGACGAGAAGTACTGCTAAAGTGATATTCTACCTGCAGAGGGGGTGCCTTCTGCAGGCAGATATTAAATGGGATGAATCAGTTGAGATCATTAAATTGCTCGAAAACAAAATGAAATAAAGGAGTTATATTATGAGACGTCTGCTTTGTGTCATGTTGATTGCGCTTACAATGACATCCCTTTGTATACCCCTTTCTTTTGCTGATAGCAATGAAGAAGCAAACTATTCTATCCACAGCGGAATTGATGGTCGCATTTTTAGCGGTACCATAGGTATGATGCCCAGAGAAGGCTACGATCTTTACGGCAGCAATGACTATATATATAAAACAGAGTATTTGCCGAAGCAGTATATTGTTTTGAAGGGTTTTGCTGGCGGGAATAGTCCTGGAGGCGATCGTTTTGAGACAGGGGGCGGATTTTGGTTCACCGATTATGCTGGTCCGACTGTATCTGGAGGACTGACGATTAACTACCTTGGGAATTTAAAGCTGATTTCCGTGAGTGTTTCTTTAGGAAAGGCTGGATCTTCGGGGAAGTTTGTTTCGGTTCCCGATACAGAGCATTATTATAAACTCTATGTTGAAAAAACGATTGAGATAACGCCGTATATCACTTATAAGCGGCTGAAGGGAAATCTTCATGCTAATGACCCGTGGACGGTTTATCTAGAGGGGCACGCTCAAAAGACGTATAAGGTTAATCAGTATGCAAAGCGAGTAGGTTAACAGTGAGGGAGGGAAGTGTCAATATGAAAAACAAGAAACATACGATTTTGATCGTTGCCTTGGTCCTCTCTTTAAGCGTCAATCTGTTGTTACTCGCACTGCATGCAATTGGAACCCAGGAAAAATCCATTGTGGGTACCTTTTCCTCCGCAGGTGGAAAGGGTGTGGGCGGCGAGATTTATCTGGCCGTAGAGGCGGACGGGGACTACACCCTGTACCGGCAGTTTCAGGTGCTGAAAACCGGCAGCTACCGGGTGGAGAGGGATGTCGTTTATTCCGACGCACAGCCCATGGGCTATTTCGATCAGAAGGACACCGTGGTGCTGCTTCTGGATGACACCGCATACTCCCTGACCCGCACGGATTCGATTCCCGTATATGTGAACGTTCCCGGTAAAATGAATTAAGAAAAATAAAAAGGAGATACGAATATGAAGACTCGCAATGGTCTGTTCGCCGATGTTCCCGAAAATCTTTGGAACGACTGGCATTGGCAGGTTGCCAACCGCGCTGAGACGGTTGAGGATCTGAAGCGTTATATGAACTTGACTCCCGATGAGGAAGCCGGCATTGCCAAGACCCTGGGCAAGCTGCGCATGGCAGTGACTCCTTATTATCTGTCCCTGATCGATCTGAACGATCCCTTTGATCCCATCCGCAAGATGGCCATTCCCCGTGCCGAGGAGCTGGAGTATGCCGACTATGAGGACGCCGATCCCCTGCATGAGGATACCGACTCTCCCACCCCCGGCCTGACCCACCGCTATCCCGACCGTGTGCTGCTGCTCATCACCGACCAGTGCTCCATGTACTGCCGCCACTGCACCCGTCGCCGTTTCGCCGGTCAGAATGACTGCGAAGTGCCCATGGCTCAGATCGACAAGTGCATCGACTATGTGGCCGCTCATCCCGAGGTTCGCGATGTACTGCTGTCCGGCGGTGACTGCCTGATGGTGGACGATGATGTTCTGGAGTACATCATCAAGCGCGTGCGCGCCATTCCTCATGTGGAGATCGTCCGTCTGGGCTCCCGCACCCCCGTGGTGTGCCCCCAGCGTATCACTCCCGAGCTGTGCGCCATGCTGAAGAAGTATCATCCCATTTGGCTGAATACTCACTTCAACACCCCCAAGGAGTTCACTCCCGAGGCTGCCAAGGCCTGCGCCTTGCTGGCTGATGCCGGTATCCCCCTGGGCAACCAGTCCGTGCTGCTGGCCGGCGTGAATGACTGCGTCCATGTCATGATGGAGCTGGTCCACGGCCTGGTCAAGATGCGCGTGCGTCCCTACTACATCTATGCCTGCGATCCTTCCCTGGGTCTGAGCCACTTCCGCACCCCTGTTTCCAAGGGTATCGAGATCATGGAAGCTCTGCGCGGCCATACCTCCGGCTACTGCGTGCCTACCTTCGTGGTGGACGCTCCCGGCGGCGGCGGCAAGACTCCCGTCATGCCCAACTACCTCATCTCCCAGACTCCCCGCAAGGTCATCCTGCGCAACTTTGAGGGCGTCATCACCTCTTACACCGAGCCCGCCCACTATGAGCAGAACTGCCACTGCGATGTCTGCACGGGCAAGAAGAAGGCAGAGAAGACCGGTGTGGCATGGGTCGCTCAGGGCACTCCCCAGCGTTATCTGGAGCCCACCAAGCTGCTGCGCAACGAGCGCCATGTGAAGAAGTAAGTAAGAGGTACAAATATGGAAAGCAAACTCGGCTTGAATTTTGAATTGGTCGAGAAAGCCCGTGCATCCGCTGCCAAAGTGGCAGCGGATACACAGGTCTTTATCGATCAGCATACCACGGTCACCGTGGAGCGTGCCGTCTGCCGCCTGCTGGGAATTGACGGCGTGAACGAGATGGATGTCCCCATGCCCAACGTGCTGGTGGACCATCTGCTGGCAACCTCCCTGCTGCCCGCCGGTGCTGCATGGGCCGTGGGCAACGCTATGGTGGAGACCGGTAAGGATCCCCAGGCCGTCGCGGAAGCAGTGGACAGCGGCGAGCTGGATCTTTCCAAGCTGCCCGCCCACACCGACAGCGAGATCCGCGCCGCCATCACCCCGGTGGTGAACGCCACTGTGGAGCGCATCAACAAGAACGTTGCCAAGCGCAACGCCTATCTCAAGGAGTGGGGCGACAAGGAAGGACCTTACCTGTACATCATCGTGGCCACCGGTAATATCTATGAGGATATCATCCAGGCCAAGGCCGGTGCCAAGCAGGGCGCCGACATCATTGCTGTGATCCGCACCACCGGCCAGTCGCTGCTTGACTATGTGCCTTACGGCGCGACCACCGAGGGCTTCGGCGGCACCTACGCCACGCAGGAGAACTTCCGTCTGATGCGCGCCGCTCTGGACGAAGTGGGTGAGGAGCAGCACCGCTACATTCGCCTGTGCAACTATTGCTCCGGCCTCTGCATGCCCGAGATCGCCGCTATGGGCGCTCTGGAGCGTCTGGATGTTATGCTCAACGACGCTCTGTACGGCATTCTGTTCCGCGACATCAATATGCAGCGCACCATCGTGGACCAGTTCTTCTCCCGCGTGATTAACGGCTATGCCGGCGTGATCATCAACACCGGTGAGGATAACTACCTGACCACAGATGACGCTATTACTGCCGCGCACACGGTGCTGGCTTCTCAGTTCCTGAACGAAGCTTTCGCCAAGACTGCCGGTATGCGCGAGGAGCAGATGGGTCTGGGTCACGCCTTTGAGATGGATCCCTCCGTGGAGAACACCTTCCTGTATGAGCTGGCACAGGCACAGATGGCCCGTGAGATCTTCCCCAATGCGCCGCTGAAGTATATGCCCCCCACGAAGTTCATGACCGGCAATATCTTCCGTGGCCATATCCAGGACGCCCTGTTCAATATGGTGACCATCCTCACCAATCAGCGTCTGTGCCTGCTGGGCATGATGACCGAGGCCATTCATACCCCCTTCATGTCCGACCGTGCTCTGTCTATTGAGAACGCGCAGTACATCTTCCGTACCATGAAGGATCTGGGCAGTGAACTGACCTACAAAGAGAACGGCATCATCCGCACCCGTGCAAACGAGGTGCTGGCCAAGGCAACAGACCTGCTGGCCGAGATCGAGAAGCTGGGCCTGTTCACCACCATCGAGAAGGGCATCTTTGCCGATGTCAAGCGTCCTAAGGACGGCGGCAAGGGCCTTAACGGCGTTGTGGTCAAGGACGAGAAGTACTTCAACCCCTTCGTTGAAGTCATGAAAGGCAAGGTGGCAGCAGAATGAGCAGCGGACTGTACAATACTCATAAGATCGATTTTGATACCACTCTGGATCTGACCCGTCTGAAGACCTACGGCGACACCATGAACGACGGAAAGGTGCAGACCAGCTTCACCCTGCCCGTCAAGGATGACGAGCGCGGCGAGGAGGCTGCCCGTCAGATTGCAAAGAAGATGGGTCTGGAAGAGCCCAATGTGGCTTACCATCACGCTCTGGATAAGGAGTTTACCTTCTATGTGGTCTATGGCAGCTGCGTCCATTCCGTGAACTACGAGGACATCCATGTTATCACCGTGGAGTCCGATGTCATGAGCATGGAAGATACCAATGACTACATCCGCGAGAACATTGGCCGCAAGGTCGTTATGGTGGGTGCCTCCACCGGTACCGACGCTCACACTGTGGGCATCGACGCCATCATGAATCGTAAGGGCTTCGCCGGCCACTATGGTTTGGAGCGCTACGAGATGATCGAGGCTTACAACCTGGGTTCTCAGGTTCCCAACGAGGAGTTCATCAAGAAGGCTCTGGAGCTGAAGGCGGATGTGCTGCTGGTTTCCCAGACCGTCACCCAGAAGGATGTTCACATCCAGAACCTCACCAACCTCATCGAGCTGTTGGAGGCCGAGGGCCTGCGTGACAAGTTCGTGGTCTGCTGCGGCGGTCCCCGAATCACGCATGAGCTGGCTAAGGAGCTGGGCTATGATGCCGGCTTCGGCGCCGGCAAGTATGCTGACGATGTGGCCAGCTTTGCTGTGACCGATATGGTCAAGCGCGGCATGAAATAATTGTTAGACCTCAGACGGCCATGAGAGAAACCTTTCATGGCCGTCTGGCCTGTACGGTAAAGGAAGAAGCATAATGGAGAAGGCTAAAATTCACATTTACTGCGGTAACGGTAAGGGCAAAACTACGGCAGCCATCGGCTTGAGCGTGCGCTCCTGCGGCCGGGGCTGGCCGGTGGTACTGAGCCAGTTTTTAAAGGGCTCCACCAGCGGCGAGCTGCAAGTACTCTGTTCGCTGCCTGACTACCATTATGTCCAGGCTCCCACCGCCACCTGCAAGTTTGTATTCCAGATGAACGAGGAGGAGAAGAAGGAGTGCCGCCGGCAGGTGCAGCAGCACTTTGCCGATACGGTGGAGGCTGTGCGGCAGTACCACGCCAAGCTCCTGGTTATGGATGAGGTGCTGGATGCTGTGTCTCTGGGAATGCTGGATGATGAGACTCTGGCCGATTTTTTGAGGAATCGGCCGGAGGATCTGGAAGTTGTAATGACCGGCCGTGCACCCACTCCCTGCACCGACCCCCTGGCCGACTATATCACATGCATGGAAAAGGTGCGCCACCCCTTTGACAAGGGACTCAATGCCCGTAAGGGCGTGGAGTTTTAACGACCGCAATGCAGGAGATCTCAAGAATCTCTTGCATTCGCTTTGGGAGAGTGGTATAATAAGTTGGTCAAAAAATTAACCCATTATAAAAGACCCTTACATTAATAAGGAGGAATAAAAATGGCAAAGAAACCTGTACTGACTGCCGCAGAGGCAGCAAAAATGATTCCCGATGGCGCCACCATTATGTGCGGCGGCTTTCTGGCTTGCGGCCAGGCTCGTGCTATCGTCAAGGAGCTGGTGAAGCTGGGCACCAAGAATCTGACCCTCATCGCCAATGATATGGGTCGTGCCACCGGCCCCAAGGGCGAGGAATTCTTCGGGATCGCCGAGCTGATCCACAATCATCAGGTCAAGCGCGTCATCGCCACCCATGTGGGCATGACTCCCGAGGTTGGTCAGCAGAATACCGAGGGCACTCTGGAGGTCAATCTGCTGCCCCAGGGCACCTTGGCCGAGTGCATCCGTGCCGGCGGCGCAGGCCTGGGCGCTATCCTGACCCCCGTGGGCGTGGATACCCTCATTGAAGAGAGCCCCTTCTGCATGGGTAAGGAGACCATCGACGGCAAACAGTACCTGAAGATGAAGCCCATCCATGCCGACTTTGCTCTGCTGGGCACCTACAAGTGCGATGAGTTCGGTAACTGCTGGTACAAGGGCACCATGCGCAACTTCAATGTTGTCATGGCAACCGCCGCTGACACCGTCATTGCTGAGTGCGAATACATCGTCCCCGTGGGTGAGATCGAGCCCGAGAACATTCATACCTATGGTATGTGCGTTGACTACATCGTGGAAGGAGACAGAAAGTAATGGAAAAGTCCGAAATCAAAGGCTTTATTGCCAAGCGCTGCGCCAAGGAACTGAAGAATGGCGATGTCGTTAACCTGGGCATTGGCCTGCCCACCATGATCCCCTCCTACCTGCCCGAGGGCGTTGAGCTGGTTATCCACGCTGAGCTGGGTATCGTCTCCGCCGGTGCCACCCCCAAAGAGGGAGACGCCAACTATGATCCCTACCATGTAATCGACGCCGGCGGCGGTGTTGCTACCGTGGCTTACGGCGGCGGCTTCATTGATTCCGCTTCCAACTTCGGCCTGATTCGCGGCGGCCATGTGGATGCTTGCTTCCTGGGCGCTCTGGAAGTGGACGCCGAGGGCAATCTGGCCAACTGGATCATTCCCGGCAAGAAGATGCCCGGCATGGGCGGCGCTATGGACCTGTGCGTGGGTGCCAAGCACTGCATCATTTGCATGGAGCACACTGCCAAGGGCAACCCCAAGATTTTTGAGAAGTGCCGTCTGCCCCTGACCGCTTCCCACTGCGTCAACAAGATCATCACTGAGATGTGCGTGCTGGAAGTCACTGACAAGGGCCTGGTCATGACCGAGATCAATCCCGAGTTCACCGTGGACGAGGTGAAGGCTGCTACCGCTGCCCCCATCACCGTGTCCGAAAATCTGAAGAGCATGGTGGACTGATCCCCTGCGTTTTCTGTTAAAAAATGAGTCGCGGCCTTGTGCCGCAACTCATTTTCTAGTTGCATTTTTGCCGGGCAGCGTATTGTTTTTAGCCGGAAGAGGCAAAATAGAAAAAAACCGAAAAGACATTCGCATCCTGTGACGCTGCGCACAGCTGGGAAAAAATACTCTTGTGGCAAAAGCCACAGAATTAAATACCGATTTGTGGTAAAATGAGAAAAACATAAAGAAAAAGCACTACAGCTGAAAGGAGATGGCGTAATGAAGAAAACAAAGTATGCGGGTACGCAGACAGAGAAGAACTTGATGGCGGCCTTTGCCGGGGAGTCTGAAGCCCGGAACAAGTATACCTATTTTGCATCCAAGGCCAAGAAAGAGGGCTATGAGCAGATTGCGGCCCTGTTTCTGAAGACAGCGGAAAATGAGAAGGAGCACGCTAAGCTCTGGTTCAAGGAACTCAACGGCATCGGTGATACCGCCGAGAATCTCCGTTCTGCTGCTGAGGGCGAGAACTACGAGTGGACGGATATGTACGAGGGCTTTGCCAAGACCGCGGAGGAAGAAGGCTTCCGGGAGTTGGCGGACCGCTTCCGTCTGGTGGCTGCTGTTGAGAAGCACCACGAGGAGCGCTACCGTGCCTTGCTGCACAATGTGGAAATGGCAGAGGTCTTTGCCAAGAGCGAGATCAAGGTGTGGGAATGCCGCAACTGCGGTCACATTGTGGTGGGGGAGAAGGCTCCCGAGGTTTGCCCCACCTGCAATCATCCCCAGAGCTATTTCGAGATTCATGCTGAAAACTATTAACTGAATCGAAAAAATCCGACGCTGCAAAAGTGTCGGATTTTTTTAGAAAAATAAATTCGTCGCAAAAAACAAAGAGTTACAGGGAATAATAGATCCATCAAACAGAAAGGGACGTATATCATGAAGATCACGCTGAATCAAGACAAGGAAGTTGTCAACACCATCCGTGAGGGTCTGAAGCGCACGGGCGGCTACTGCCCCTGCCGTCTGGAGCGGACAGAGGAGACCAAGTGTATGTGCAAGGAGTTCAAGGACCAGATCAATGACCCCAACTACGAGGGATACTGCCACTGTATGCTCTACTACAAGTCCCTGCAGGATTGAAAATAATAAACCAAAGAAAGGATGCTATAACATGGCTGAAGTAAAAATTACCGTTTCCAACTTTGAAAGTGAAGTGCTGCGCTCTGACCAGCCGGTGCTGGTGGATTTCTACGCCGACTGGTGCGGTCCCTGCCGGATGCTCGCTCCCGTTCTGGAGGAGATCGCCCGGGAATATGAGGGCGGCGTGAAGGTGGGCAAGGTCAATGTGGACGAACAGATGGAGCTGGCTCAGAAGTTCGGCGTTTCCAGCATCCCCTTGCTGGTGGTCTTTAAGGACGGACAGCCTGTGGCCAAGTCTTTGGGCTATCGTCCTAAGGAGGAGATCGTCAATTTGCTGAAGGACCTGTGATCAACCCTCCAGCAGCTCCGTGAAGCTGTGGATATATCCGTCGCATACGGCACGCATCTCCGCTTCCGACACACTAAAATAAGGATCAAACACGCCCACGGCGTGCATTCCGGCAGCTTTTGCTCCCCGACAGGCGTCCACCGAGTCGTCATACAGGGTGCATTCTTCGGGACGCACGCCGCATTTTTCTGCCGCCAGCAGAAAAATGTCCGGGTCTTTTTTTTCCAGATTCAGGTCGTGGGCAAAGAAAATGGTCTCAAAAAACTCCATCAGTCCCAGATGCGTCAGGGCACTGCGGCAGTGTTCCGGTACAGCGGAGGTGAGCACGATCATCCGCTCCCCTTTATCCCGGCACTGCTCCAAATATTCCCGCACTCCGGGCTTCACCGGCACCCGGGTAGCGTAGGCGTCTCCGGCCATCTCCATCCACTCCGCCATGATTTCCTCCGTGCTCTCCTCCAGCTTGCAGTAAGCCTTGGTGAATACCGCTGCCTTTGGGAAAATGGTGTGCGCCACCCCTTGATAGTACTCCCGGGTGTAGGGAAACCCCCGCTTTGCCAGAAAGGCAATGTCCACTTCCTTCCACACGCCGTTGGAGTCAATGAGGGTCCCGTCCATATCAAAAATCAGCATGATTCTGTCCTTTCCAACCAAAATCGCCAGGGAAAGTCCGCGGCTTCCTCGGCATAGTCAATGCCAATACGCTTTCCTGTGTGCTGTGTGTAAATGACTTGCGGAGCAGGGGGCAGGCCTAAATCCTCCAATGCATCACACAGAAACAGCTCATTCCCGGTGAGGTCCAGCCCATTATCCTGCCGTGTAAGCCCCAATGCCTGGCAGCACTTGCCCGGCCCATTGAGGAAATTCTTCCGCTGATAGGCTGTAAGCTGCGCAAGGGACTTCCCAAACCGCAGCAGGTGCATCTGCTCCGTGCCCCATACCGGCTCCAGACCTCGCAGCAGTACGGCGGACGGCTCGCCCTCCGGCTCGGTGACAAAGTTCAGGCAGCAGTGCATCCCGTAAATCAGATAGATGTACGCATGGCCCGGCGGGCCGAACATGGTGGCGTTGCGGGGTGTCTTATGGTAGCGGTAGGCGTGGGCGGCCTTGTCTATGGCGCCCACATAGGCCTCGGTTTCCACAATGCGGCATACCAGCGGCTGGCCGTGCCACATCCGCACCAGGTACTTCCCCAGCAGATCCTTGGCGATGGAAACCGTGTTACCCAAATAATTATCACGCAGAAGCTTTGACATTTTCTCACCTCAGTGGTATCATCATAACATTATTGACGGAGTCTGTAAATACGAAAGAGGTGGCATCGTGCGGGAGGTCAATTATAAAAAGGGTTTATCGGCATTTTTGGTTTGCTTTTTGATATGGGGTTTCCAACCGCTGTACTGGTATATCTGCGGCCAATGGGACACTTTCTTCATGCTGGCCTGCCGCATTATCTGGGCGGCTGTATGCTGCCTTTGTATCCTCTGGATCCAGGGAAAGCTGCCCCAGCTTTGGGCTGTGTTCCGGGACAGGCAGAGCCTCAAGCGTGAGATCCCGGCGGCGGTTTTCCTGCTGGCGGACTGGGGCGTGTACCTGTGGGCGGTGCAGAACGGCCGGGTACTGGAGTGCAGCCTGGGATACTATATCCAGCCCATTGTGGTGTTTACCTTCGGCGCGGTGATCTTTCGGGAAAAGGTGAGCTGGCGGCACCTTGTGATCCTGGCGTTGGTCATTGTGGGCATTGTGCTTTCCACTGACGGATTCGGCGGCATTCCCTATGTGACCATCACTTTGGCGGTATGCTTTGCCATTTACGCCGCCATCAAGAAGAGCCTGGTCATTGATTCTGTGGTCAGCACCACGGCGGAGATCCTCATCATGGTGCCGGCGGCACTGCTGTTCATTCTGTTTTTCCGCATGGGCGATACAGGCATGGCCTCCATCACCCCCCTGCGGCAGCTGATGCTGCTGGGAGCAGGAGTCGTAACCGGACTGCCCATGGTACTGTATTCGGTAGGCGTGAAATATCTGCCCTTGACAACGGCGGGATTCTGTCAGTATCTAAGCCCGACCCTGGGCATTATCTGCGGCATGATCATGGGGGAATTTCTTACTCCGGAAAAGCTGAGGAGCTTTTATTTCATTTGGGCCGGGGTGATCCTCTACTGCCTCAATACCATCTTTGAGGAGCGAATAGCCGCAAAAAAACAGATAACAATCGAAAAAGATAATGCGTAGCCCATGGGTTACGCATTTCTTTTGCGTGACAAACCCGGAAAAAGGTGCTATAATAAAGTGATTTTTTGTGCAGCCTAAGAGGAGGAACGCGTTATGCAGGGCAAACTCATCGTGTTCGAGGGGACGGATGGCTCCGGCAAAGCGACTCAAACCGCATTGCTGTGCCGGGAATTGGACCGGCGGGGCATACCTTACCGCAAGCTGGAGTTTCCCCGGTATAAGGAGGAATCTTCGGCCCTCATCCGGCTATACCTCTCCGGCGCATTCGGAGCGCATCCGGACGATGTGAATGCCTATGCCGCCACTACTTTCTTTTCGGTGGATCGTTTTGCCAGCTACCGGCAGGATTGGGGCGCGTTCTACGAGAGCGGGGGATTGGTCATTGCGGACCGCTACACCACCTCCAACGCCGTGCACCAGGCCCCCAAGCTGCCCGGGGAAGAGCGCCGGGCATTTCTTTCCTGGCTGTTCGACTTTGAGTACCGGTTGCTGGGCCTGCCCAAGCCGGACCGGGTGGTGTATCTGGATCTGCCCACGGCACTGTCCGAGCAGATGATGCGCCACCGGGAACAGGCCACCAATACCCATGCCGACATCCATGAGAAGGACGAGACATACTTATCCGCCTGTCGGGAGAGCGCGGAGATGATCATCTCCCTGTGCGGTTGGGAAAAGATCGACTGCAGTCGTGACGGGCAGATCCGGCCTCCGGAGGACATCCACCGGGAGGTACTGCGGCGGGTGGAGGATCTGCTTGTCCCATAACGGATGAGAGAAAAGGGGGACGATTGTCCCCGTTTTCTCTGCGTATGTTCTTAGCAGGAGCAGCAGGAGTCACCGCCGCCACCGCAGGAGCAGCCGTGACCGTTTCCGTTTCCGCAGCAGCAGAAGAGCAGAAGAAGGATCACAATGAGCCAGATGCAGGAACAGTTGTTGTTGTCAAAGCACATTTTTTTCACCTCGCTTACCTGTTGGTACAATATTGTATGTGGCGAAAATGAAAAATGTGACTTGTCCGGCTCATATTACAGAAAAAACAGAAAGGATATAGTGCAATGGATGAGAATAAGCGTTTTGATACGCAAAATTGGGACACCGATGCGGTGCGCAGGAAAATCATGAATGAGGTGGATGGAGCGGTGGAGCCCGCACCCAAGAGGAAACGCCGCAAACTGAAATTCAACTGGAAGATCTATGTGGCGGCGGTGCTGCTGGGCTCCATGCTGCTGGCGGGTCTGGGCTGGATACTGGCCAATGATATGTGTGCGTTGGACAAGGGCGACGAGACCTATTCTGTGACCATTGAGGAGGGAGACGGCATCTTTACCATTGCCAGCAAGCTGAAAAAGGCCGGGTTGATCCGGCTCAGTGGTTTCTTTGTCCTCTATGAGATCATTTCCGGGGCAAAAGATGATATTGATCCCGGCACCTATGAGCTGAACACTTCTATGGACTATCGCAGCCTGGTGCACAATATGTATGACCCGGAGGCAGAGCGGCGTGAGCAGGAGGGCCTGGTGCTCATCACTATACCCGAGGGCTATTCCGTGCTGCAGATCGTGGACTTGCTGGCAGAGAACGGCATTGCCACCAAGGAAGAGCTGGTGGATGCCGTGTCCAATTTCGATTTCGGTGAGGAATATCCCTTTATTGACAACAGCCTCAACGGGCAGATCAACCGAATGGAGGGGTATTTGTTCCCCGACACCTATGAATTCTCCAAGCAGAAGTCGGCCGTCTATGCCATTGACACCCTCCTCACCAATTTCAACAACCGTGTCAGCGGCGACCTGCTGGCCCAGATCGAGGAAAGTGATTACTCTCTCAAGGAAATCATAACACTGGCGTCTATCATTGAGAAGGAAGCCATCGGAGATTACGAGGAGCGGGCCAATATCTCCTCCGTATTCCACAACCGCATGGAGCGGAGCAACAGCGAGACCGGCAATCTTTTGCAGTCCGATGCGACCATTCACTATGCCATACGGCTGATGGGACTGGAGGAATCGGACTTCTCCACAAGTCTGGACAGCCCTTATAACACCTATATCCACGGTGGATTGCCCAAGGGGCCCATCTGCAATCCCAGTCTGGCCTCCATCCGGGCGGCCGTGAACCCCAACGATACGAACTACTACTACTTTGCTTACGGTAAGGACGGCGTCAGCCATTTCTTCCGCACCTATAACGAGCATCTGGCCTTTATCAACAGCGATATGTACGCGCCTGAGTAATGAGAAAAAAACCTGAACTTCTGGTTCCCGCGGGGGATATGGAAAAGCTGCAGATGGCGGTTTTATACGGTGCGGATGCCGTGTATCTGGCGGGCACTGCCTTCGGAATGCGGGCTTTTGCCGGGAATTTCACGGCAGAGGAGCTGCCAAAAGCCGTTCGCTTTGCCCACGACCACGGAGTTGCCGTCCACGCCACGGTGAACACCATGCCCCGGTGGGAGGAGGCGGAAAAGCTGCCCGCCTATCTGGAGCAGCTGGAGGACGCCGGGGTGGACGCGCTGATTCTGGCAGATTTGGGCGCCTTTACTCTGGCGGGAAAATATGCGCCCCATTGCCAGCGCCATATCAGCACCCAGCAATCTGTGGCAAACCATGTCTGCGCCCAGGCTTGGTACGATTTGGGAGCGAAGCGCGTGGTGCTGGCAAGGGAACTGGATCTGGAGGAGATCCGTGCCATCCGGGAAAAGGTTTCCCCGGAGCTGGAGCTGGAAGTTTTCTGCCACGGGGCAATGTGTGTGTCCTATTCCGGACGGTGCCTCCTGTCCAACTACATGACCGGGCGGGACTCCAACCGGGGTGCCTGCGCCCAGCCCTGCCGCTATCAGTACACCCTGATGGAGGAGAAGCGGCCCGGGGAGTTTTTCCCGGTGTTTGAGGACGAGAAGGGAACCTACATCCTCAACTCCCGCGATATGTGCATGATCGACCATCTGGGAGATCTCATGGATGCCGGGGTGGATTGCTTAAAGATCGAGGGCCGGGCCAAATCTGCCTACTATGCCGCCATCGTAGCAGGGGCCTATCGCCATGTGTTGGACGATGTGGCCGCCGGACGGCCTGTTGATCCGGTGTGGCGTGACGAGGTGGAGCATGTGAGCCACCGCCATTATTCCACAGGATTTTTCTACGGCCAGCCGGGGCAGTATTATGAAAATTCCCGGTATATCCGGGACTGGCAGATTTGTGCCGTAGTACACAAGTGTGAATCGGACGGCCTTGCTGCCCTGAGCCTGCGGAATAAGTTCCGCGCGGGTGACCGGGTGGAGATCGTTGGCCCGGACTTAAAGCCCTTTGAGATGACCGTGCCCCTGATGGAGGACATGGACGGCCGGCCCCTGGAGGAACCGAAAACACCCCAAATGGAGTTTAAAATGCGCCTGCCGCAGCCGGTGCCGCCCTGGAGCTTTGTGCGCCATGCGGTGGATTTAAGCGGAAAATAAAAGAGCGTGTGCATAGCCGGGTGTCCATAAGACAGTGAATCCTCCATATGATCGCTGTGTGATCATATGGAGGATTTGTTTGTGTTTACCTGGCAAGTTACAACGGATAGACGCGTAAGCGTCGCAAAGGAGTGCAGCTCCCTTGACAAAAAAAGCAACGCAGGACGCACAATATTTACGCCAGAAGCGTATAGAAGTGCGCCCTATTCTGAATGGTATTGAAGTGG
>SFGJ01000012.1 GCA_004557655.1 Clostridiales bacterium
TATCTGGTAGTTTGCGAAAACTAAAGAACCGCCGTGTACCGAACGGTACGCACGGTGGTGTGAGAGGACGGGAGTTAATCACTCCCTCCTACTCGATTTCTGCCCGCTGGATCTCCAGCACCAGCTGCTCCTCCTCTTCCTCCAGGGCAGCCAAACGAGAGACCAGGCCACGGGCCCCGCCTTCTTCTATCGCGTCCAGCAAGTTCCGCTGGCGCTTTTTATTTGAGTCAAGACGCCGACGCAATCCCACCACGGGATCGTCGGCGTTTTCCTGTTCCTGGACTTCCAGGATCCGGACGGTCAGCTTCTCGATCATCTCATCGGTCAGCATATCGTTCACCGTGGCCAGGATGATCGCATCCTCCAGGTGGTCCTTCGGGAACGGCTTCAGCTCGCAGGCCTTCCCGCGCTTTTTGTCTCCGCACTTGTAATACCGATACACTTTCCCCAGCTTCCCGGTGCCGGCCTCTGCGCTGATCATCGAGCCGCAGTACCCGCAGAACATTTTACAGCTCAGCAAATAGTTCACCTTCGCCCTCCCTGCCGCATTGTTGCGGCTCGTCTTAAAGTGCCGGGCAGCTTCCAGGAAGGTCGCCTGGTCGATGATCGGCTCCACGTTCAGCTTCACGTCCTGGATGTAAAACTCGCCCAGGTACTTCTCATTCCGCAGCATACGATAGACGACCGCATTGGAGACCGGCTTCCCGCGCCGGCCCATGACCCCACGGTCGGCAAACAGCTGGACGATGTCCCGGATCTGGCCGCCGGCGATGTGGAGCTTGAACGCCTCCCGGACAACTGCCGCCTCGCGCTCATCCACGACGATGTGGCGCTCGGCGTCTACTTTATAGCCTATCGGCAGAGACTGGCCGCAGTATTGGCCCTTCTTCGCCGTTTCTCTCATGCCTCTGATGACCTTCTGCCGCAGGTCGGCGGAATAATACTCGGCCAGACCCTCCAGCACGCTCTCCAGGATGATCCCCTCCGGGCCCTCCGGGACGCTCTCCCGGGCATACATCAGCTTGACGCCGGCCCGCTTCAATGTCATTTTTCCCATGGCAATGTCCTGGCGATCTCGGCCAAAGCGGTCGATCTTCCACACCAGGACGCAGTCGAAGCGCCCCTTCTCCGCGTCGCGCAGCATCCGCTGGAACTCGTCGCGGCCGACGACGCTCTTGCCTGAGACCTTCCGGTCTGCATATATCTCTATGATGTCAATGCCGTGCTCCTCAGCATACTGCTGGCAGTCGGCAACCTGGCCCTCGATGGACTGCTCTGTCTGACGTGGGCCCGGTGAATATCTCGCATAAATGACGCCGCGCATGGCATCAACCTCCGATCTTCTTTAGTGCTTCATCGTGTAGATCCTGGACCAGCCTGGCGTTCTCGTCAGACATCCGGAAGAAATAAGGCTCCAGGGAGCTCTGGAACTTCTCAAACTGGCCCAGCTTTCCCTTCTCCGTTTTTAGCTTCTCAGCGTTCAGCACGGCCTTCTGGAAGCACCGGAGCACCATGTCCCGCGTGGCAGCGTCTTCCTGCTCCGTGACCCGCCGCAGTACCTCGGCGGGCTTCATGCCCTTAAACTTTACATACTTCGAGATGCTGGCCAGCTGCTCGGCCTTTTCCTTCACCGTATCATACCGAGAGAAAAAGACGTCCGGCTCCGTCGTCCGGTTTACGATGTCCCGGCTCTCGACCAATATCTTCATCCACTGCGGCGCCATCATCTCGGCGGCCGCTTTCTTTTTGCTATGCCCGAACATACCCGCCGACCTCCTTAAATGTGCAGGATCGCTCTGATCGCCGCCTGGGTCTCGGCTCCGGCGTGCCGGAACGCCCTCAGCAGCTCCAGCTCCGCAGCCGTGACCTCGACATAGGGGCCGGACGTGGGGTCGGTGTGATCCCCGGAGAGTCGCGTGATTTTATCAGAATATCCCAGCAAGTAATTCATATCTACATTGAAAAAGTCCGCGATCGCTTCCGCCGTCTCAAAATCTGGGCGGCGGTCTCCGCGTTCGTACATATTAACAGCGCTCTTTGATATACCAAGCTGTTCGGCCAGTCTGCTCTGAGACAGTTCCCGCTCCAGTCGTAACTGCTTAAAGATTTTTGCAAATTCAGCCATAAAAATGACCTCCCTCGTATAGATACTTTGATTATACACATAGCGTGCAATAATTTCAAGAAATTTTTCACGAAATGTGCTTGACAGAGCACGAAACGTGTGCTATATTGTCAATGTGCACGAAACGTGCACGTCTGAACACACCACCGACAGGAGGGCACACAATGAACACCTACAAGATTATTTTTACCCGCGAAAACGGGACCCAGGGCACCGACCACTTCACCGCCATCAACGAGCGCCAGGCCCGCAAAGACTTCGGCGAGTGCTACCGTCACGGCACGGCCACCATCATCAGCATCGAGCTGGCCAGCACCAACGCCCCGGCCACCAAGCAGCAGGAGCGCGACACACTGGAGAAGATCCGGAAGATGGTCGAGCAGCTGGGCCCGGACTCCTACCTGGCCACCGCCTTCGAGGGCTGCTTCGACCTGGCCGCTGAGAACATCGACAACGACTGGGCCTGCTCCATGGCCGACCGCGCTCGCCGCGCTGAGAAGCGCGCCGCAGAGCTGGAGGACAAGCTGGCCGAGTCCGTGAAGGACTACGAGGCCGCCCACGCTGCCGCCCATGCGGTCGCCGAGGAGAAGGACGCCGAGATCGCTCAGCTCAAGGCTCAGCTGGCTCAGATGCAGGAAACCGCACGCTGGAATGGCCAGCGATGTGATGAGGAAGCAACTGCCGCAGGAGAAGCCCAGCGCCGCGCTGAGGCCGCCGAGGCCGAAGTCATCCAGCTGAAGGCCAAGCTCTACGACCTGCTGGTCGCTGGCAAGTAAGGAGGGCGACCAATGGCTGCATATATGAGAAAGACGGGGGTCCTCCCCGTCTGCACCAATGAACAGGCCCGGAACTACTTCGACGGCAGAGGCCTGACTTATGACGACGTGACCGAGGGCGACATCCTCACCCTGGTCATGCTGCTGAACAAACACATCAAGAAGGCCAACGCAGACTGCGAGACCTCGATGGGCTCCATGTACCTGAGCCGCCGGATCGACCTCAAACGGAAGACCAACGGCACCCTGATCAGCTGCTACCTCTACGTCAACAGCCACTACTTCGAGCGCCGGGAGTGCATCAGCTTCAACGCTGACGGCTGGATCGGCTTCGCCGGCTGGGCTGACCAGGGCAACACCAACCCCATTTTACGAGCATTTATCGAGTGGTGCGACGCGCTCGCTGCCACCAAAGAAAAGGAGGACACACAACTATGACCCGCTTCAAGTATTATTCCAATTATCTCGCCTGCCTGCTGGGCACTCTGATCGCCTTCGAGCTCTGCTGGATCGGCGCCAAGTACGTCATCGAGGGCGAGGTGGTCCACACCTACCTCGACCACTTCATCGCCGTGTGCGGCTCGTTTTATATCACCCGTGACACCATGAAGCTCTGGCTGAAGCTCCAGACCAAGGGCCAGAGAGTCCAGCACTGAGGAGGTCGCCATGAGGAAGGACATCCCGCTGCACCAGTACCCGAAGGATGTGCAGATCGCGGCCCACATGATCGGCCTGGACTACAAGCGCCCCTATACCCGGCACGGCCGGCGATACTACAAGCCATACCGCGACTACTTCTACTCGGCGCTGTCCGGCCCCGACTATGAGACGCTGCGGAAGATGGAGAAGAAGGGCCACGTCGTGAGCGGCGAGCCCGGCGAGAAGGGCATCTATTTCTGGATGACCCGCGAGGGCCTGGACTGGCTGGGCGAAAAGCTCCGGATCCAGATCCACGACCCCAGAGATTAAACCAAGGAAGGAGAAACACATGAACAACAAGATCATGGCTGAAAAGCTCAGAAAGCTGAGAGGTAACAAGAGCCGCCAGGAAGTGGCGGAAGCCTGCGGGATCAGCGTGTCCGCGCTGGCCATGTACGAGGCCGGCGAGCGAGTCCCTCGTGACGAGATCAAGATCAAGCTGGCCAAGTTCTACAACCGCAGCGTGAACTATATTTTTTTTACCAATTAAGTGCACGTTTCGTGCTCGATTTAAGGAGGACACACATGGGAAGAAAGAACAGACAGCGCAAGCCGGAGCCCTTCAAGTGCTGCGAGACCTGCGCCAATATGCAACCGATAGGCGAAGGCGATCACATCTGTGACGCCTGCTGCAGCCACGATGGCAGCCCGACCGCTCTCGTCCTGGAAAGCTACATCCCGGCCGACGACTACTTCATCTGCGGAGGAAGCAGGTGGGCGCCACAATGAGCGCCACCAACCGAGGCGGCGAGCGCAAGGCCTACGACTTCTACGCCACACCGCCGGAAACCATCCGCAGCTTCCTGGCCAACTTCGACGGCATCAGCTCCAGCGACCGCATCCTGGAGCCATCTGCCGGCAACGGCCAGATCATCAAGGTGCTGAGGGAGAGCGGCTACGACAACCGGATCGACGCCGTGGAGCTGCGACCGGAGGAACGCGCCACGCTGGAGGCGCTGGCCGATAACGTCACCATTGGCAGCTTCTTCGACTACGACCCCGACTGCGGCTACGATGTCATCATAGGCAACCCGCCCTACAGCATGGCCCTGGAGTTCATCAACAAGAGCCTGGAGCTGCTGCATCCCGCCGGCCTGCTGATCTTCCTGCTCCGGACGAATTTCCTGGAGAGCGAGAAGCGCTTCAGCTGGTGGCAGGAGCACCCGCTCAGCGGTCTCTACACCCTGCACAAGCGGCCCAGCTTCACCGGCCACGGGACAGACGCCACCAGCTACTCCTGGTTCGTCTGGGAGCGGGGGGGGGACCGGCTGCATAGGTCATCAGACCATCAAAATCATCTAAGGAGGACAAGCGCATGGAAGACATCGACCTGACAATGCTGGCCCGCTCGGCCTACCGGGCGATCCTGAGAAGCATCGAAACCCCAGAGGCCGAGGAGCCTGAGACCGTGAAGGAGGTGGTGCCTATGTCTGCACAAAAAGATTGAGCCCCGGAGCTAATGCCCCGGAGCCCAAGAGAACACAGTCCCATTATAACACAAACAAGGAGGAAATAAAAGCATGAAGATCACCGTTGAATTTGCAAATCTGGACGAGTTCAAGCAGTACATGGGCATCGAGTCCCCGAGCCTGCTCGCCCAGGCATCCAAGGAAACAGAGGGCGCTCCTGCACCTGCACCCGCTGAGACCGTCCAGGAGCCCCAGGAAGCACCCGAGACCCCTGCCCCTAAGAAGAACACCAAGAAGGCCGAAAAGGCCGCCCCTGCGGAAGCTGAGCCCGCTCCTGAGCCTGCTGACGACGCTGCACCCGCTGAGTCCGCAGAAGTGACCGAGGACTTCCGCATCACCGTCCGCAAGCAGCTCGCAGCCCTCAACAAGAAGTGCGGCTACAACCGCGCGGCGGAACTCATCAACGAGCAGACCGGCAAGGGCAAGCTCACCGAGGTCGCACTCGCTGACCTGCCGAAGCTCATGGAAGCAGCAAAGGAGGAAACCAATGCCGACTAAGCACGCCCGCTGCTCCGCATCGGCCGCATACCGCTGGATCAACTGCCCCGGATCCGTCGCCCTGTCTGATCAGTGTCCGGATCCCGGCTCCAGCAGCTACGCCGACGAGGGAACAGTCGCCCACAACCTGGCCGAGCTGAAGCTCCGCCACGTCCTGAATGAGATCACCGACGCCCAGTACAAGAAGCGCCTGGCCAAGATCCAGCAGGACGACTACTACAACGGCGAGATGGACGAGGCCACCGACTTCTATGTCGAGACCGTCCTGGAGGAGTTCGCCGCAGCCGGCGAAGGCGCCGAGCTGATGATCGAGCAGCGCCTCGATCTTTCCCAATGGATCCCGGAGGGCTTCGGCACTTCCGACGCCGTGATCATCGGCGGCAGCATGATCCAGGTCATCGACCTGAAGTACGGCAAAGGCATCAAGGTCGAGGCCAAGAGCAACCCCCAGTTCCGCCTCTACGGCCTGGGCGCTGTCTCTCTGTTCGGCGATCTCTACGACTTCGACACCGTGAAGACCACCGTCGTCCAGCCCCGCCTCGATCACGTTGACAGCGAGGTCGTCATCCTGAAGGAGCTGCTGCTCTGGGGCGAGGAGGAAGTCGCGCCCCGCGCCATCATGGCCATGGAGGGCTCCGACTATTTCGTGGCCGGCGACTGGTGCCGCTTCTGCCCGGCGAAGGCCCGCTGCCGCAAGCGTGCCGAGTTCAACTTGGATCTGGCCCGGATGGAGTTCCAGAAGCCCCCGCTGCTCTCCAACGAGGAGATCGGCGAAGTGCTGGCCAAGGCCGACCACCTGAAGAAGTGGGCCGAGGAGGTCAGCGAGTACGCTCTGGAGCAGGCCCTGGCCGGTGAGCACTTCGACGGCTGGAAGCTGGTCGAAGGCCGCAGCAACCGCAAGTACGCCGACGAGATCCAGGTGGCCGACAAGCTGAAGGCCGCCGGCTTCGACGAGGCGATGCTCTACCAGCGCAAGCTCTACGGCATCACCGAGATGGAGAAGCTCGTCGGCAAGAAGAAGCTGGCCGCCACCCTGGGCGACCTGCTGATCAAACCCGCAGGCAAGCCGGTCCTCGTGCCGGAGTCTGATAAACGCGAAGCTATCAACACAACCGAAGCGGCCAAGGCCGACTTCACCACCGGCGACGACGAGGTCGCGCCGTTCTAAATTAAGGAGGATTATAAAATGTCTACTACCAAAGTTATCACCGGAAAAGTTCGTTTCAGCTATGTGAACATCTTCAAGAGCCGCGCCTTCCAGGCTGGCCAGGACGCCAAGTACAGCGTGTGCCTGCTGATCCCTAAAGAGGACAAGGCCACCATCAAGAAGATCAAGGCAGCCATCGACGCAGCTGTCCAGGACGGCATCAGCTCCAAGTGGGGCGGCAAGAAGCCTGCCAACCTGAAGCTGCCCCTGCGCGACGGCGACGCCGAGCGTGCCGACGAGGCTCCTGAGTACGAGGGTATGTACTTCCTCAACTGCAACAGCACCCAGAAGCCCGGCATCGTGGACAAGGATCTGAACGAGATCCTGGACCCCGACGAGGTCTACTCCGGCTGCTGGGGCCGTGCCTCCATCAACTTCTTCCCCTTCAACACCAACGGCAACAAGGGCATCGGCGTCGGCCTGAATAACATCCAGAAGCTGAAGGACGACGACCGCCTGGGCGCTGCCCGTGCTTCCGCCGAGTCCGACTTCGGCGGCGACGACTTCGAGGACGACGAGGACTTCTAAGGAGGACATACAGATGCACCGAGTTATGGGCGTGGATATAGAAACCTATAGCTCCGTGGATCTGACCGAGGCGGGCGTCTACGCCTACGTGGAGGCGCCTGACTTCGACATCCTGCTCATCTCGTACATCTTCGACGACTGGGGCGAGGACGACGTCAAGACCATCGACTGCTTCGATGCTGATCCTGACATGATGGCCGAGTTCTGCGAGGCCCTCCTCGACCCCCAGATCGTCAAGACCGCCTTCAACGCGAACTTCGAGCGCACCTGTCTGGCCAAGTGGCTCCAGAAGCCCATGCCGCCGGAGGAGTGGCGCTGCACAATGGTCAAGGCGCTGACGCTGGGCCTGCCGGGCAATCTGGCAGGCGCCGGCGAGGCGCTGGGCCTTCCTCCAGAGAAGCTAAAGGACCCCCAGGGCAAGGCCCTGATCCAGTTCTTCTCGAAGCCGTGCAAGCCGACCCGGACCAACGGCCAGAGGACGCGCAACCTCCCGCAGCATGACCCGGCCAAGTGGCAGCTCTACAAGGGCTACAACCGGCAGGACGTCGTGACCGAGCAGGAGATCCTACGGAAGCTATCCATCTACAAGACACCGGAGTCAGAGCAGGAGCTCTGGGCTCTGGACCAACACATGAACGACAACGGCGTGGCGCTCGACATCCCCATGGTCGAGAAGATCGTCGAGTATGACACCCGGCGCCGGCAGGAGCTCCAGGAGGAAGCCCAGGAGCTCACCGGACTGAAAAACCCGAACAGCCTGGCCCAGCTGAAGCGCTGGCTCGCAGAGCAGGGCGTGGAGATGACCAGCGTCACCAAGGACACCATCGCCGAAGCGCTGCGAGATCCGGAGCTCCCGGACGTCGTCCGGAGAGTGCTGGAGATCCGCACCGCCCTGGGCAAAACCAGCGTGGCCAAGTACAGCACGATGCTGGTGGCACACTGCCAGGATCACCGGCTGCGAGGCATCCTTCAGTTCTACGGCGCCAACCGCTCCGGACGCTGGGCAGGCCGCCTGGTGCAGACGCACAACCTGGCCAGGAACACGCTGCCGGATCTGGCTCTGGCCCGCGAGCTGGCGGCCGAGGGAGACTTCGAGACCATGGGCACCCTGTTCGGCGAGACGGCCTTCGTCTTCTCCGAGCTGATCCGGACGGCCTTCATCCCATCAGAGGGCTGCCGCTTCGTGGTCTCTGACTTCTCGGCCATCGAGGCCCGCGTGCTGGCGTGGATCGCCGGCGAGGAATGGACCCTGGAGGCTTTCCGGCAGGGAAAGGACATCTACTGCGAGACCGCCTCCATGATGTACCACGTGCCCGTGGAAAAGCACGGAGCCAACAGCCACCTCCGCCAGAAGGGCAAGGTCGCCGTGCTGGCCTGCGGCTACCAGGGCGGCGTCGGCGCCATGAAGCGTATGGACAAAGGCGGCACCATCCCAGAGGACGAGCTCCAGAGCGTCGTGGACCAGTGGCGGGGGGCCAACCCCAACGTGGTGAAGCTCTGGCGCAACTGCGAGCTGGCAGCCAGGACAGTCATCGAGGAACACCGCACCGTCCGGCTGAAGAACGGCATCGCCTTCGGCTACATCAACAGCAACCTGTTCATCAAGCTGCCCAGCGGCCGGAAGCTCTGCTACTGGAACACCCGCCTGAAGATGGACCCGAGGGACGGCCGAGAGCACATCGTCTACATGGGAGTCAATCAGGAAACCAAGCAATGGGGAGAGACTGAGACCTACGGCGGCAAGCTGGTCGAGAACATCACCCAAGCCATCGCCAGAGACTGCCTGGCCATATCCATGCAGAGGGTCGCAGCTCTGGGCTATAACATCGTGATGCACGTCCATGACGAGATGATCGTTGACGTGCCAATCGAAGACACCGACGCGCTGGATCGGATCAACGCCTGCATGGGCGAGGCGATCCCCTGGGCGCCCGGTTTACCATTACGGGGCGACGGCTACGAGACCCCGTTCTACATGAAAGACTAAGGAGGACACACAAATGAAAATCACCCGCACCATGACCATCGAAACCAACGAGATCCAGATCGGCGACCGCATCGAGGTCGGCCATTACACTGCCACCTGCCAGAAGCTGGTCGGCGAGGGCCTGGCCCTGTTCCTGCTGGATCAGTACCTCGACAAGCCCGTGCAGATGAACAGAAAGAACACCAACGCCGGCGGCTACGACGGCAGCGATCTCCGCAAAGAGCTGAACACCGGCAAGATCCTCGACGAGTTCGCGCCTCTGGAGCTGGTGCCCTTCGAGAACGGCGACCTGCTCCGCCCGCCCTTCTACGGCGAGCTGTTCGGGCACGACGACTGGTACAACTCCGGCGCCGTGGAGACTGACGACTGCGAGCAGTGGCCTCTGATGAAGGAACGCGCCAACCGCATCGCCGAACGCAAGGGCGAGAGCTACGAGTGGGGATGGCTCCAGAACATCCGCCAGGGGTCCGCGGCGTCTTTCTGCTCTGTCACCTACAGCGGCCTTGCTGACGTCTGGAACGCCTCGACCTCCATCGGCGTCCGCCCGGCTTTCCTGATCAAATTATCATAAATCCCGGGGGCCTCGTGCCCCCGCCATAGACTATCTACAAAGCAAGGAGGACAACGATGGAGCCTATCACTATACGCTGGGAGACCGGCTACATGACCATCAACCCGGACGCCTTTTTCCCAACAAGTGCAGCCAGGATCCGGAAGCTCCTCCGGGTGGTCGCCCTGGACTTTGAGCATCAGGACGTCATCCGGATGCAGCTGGCCGGGGCCTGTGAGAGCCGAGCCCAGGAGCTCCTGGACGGCCGCAAGAGCCTCGCCAACGAGGCAGTAAACCACCACCAAAAAGCAGCGGACCTGGAGCCGCAGATCGAGACGGCCAAGCGCCGGATCACTACCCTCCGGGCCTGCATCAAAGAGCAGCCGAAGAAGGCCCGACAGCTGGGCTACCCTGAACGGCTGCACGAGGAGCGGGAGCAGCTGAAGAAGCTGACCGCCGAGCGCTCCGGAGCCCTCTCAGCCTTCCGGAAGAAAAAGCGCGAGTTCGAGGCCGCTGAGGCCACAGCTGAGAAATTAAGACAGAACGCGGAGGTGCTGAGACCATGACCAACACAGCGGAAAAACTCACCCTGCCCCTGTTCATGGTCAAGTACAACGGCGACCTCCTGATCTCGACCGGCCGCAGCCGCTTCGAGACCTCCTGGAAAAATAAGACCATGAGCTGGGCGGCTCTCCTGAATAAGCTCTCCCGCTCCATGGAGACCACGGAGACCCACGCCGAGTACATGAAGATGAGCAAGGAGCAGCAGGACAAGATCAAGGACATCGGCGGCTTCGTCGGCGGTCATCTGAGGGATGGCCGCCGCAAGACCGGCTACGTCACGGCCCGCCAGCTGCTCACCCTCGACCTGGACTTCCCTCCGGCCGAGTTCTGGGACAACATCATCGACAACCTGGAGATCGACAACGCCCTGGCGGTCTACTCCACACATAAGCACACCAAGGCGAAGCCCCGCTACCGTCTGATCATGCCCCTCGACAGAGAGGTCACGCCGGACGAGTACGAGGCCATCGCCCGCAAGATCGCCGAGAAGATCGGCATCGACTACTTCGACGACTCCACCTTCCAGCCGACCCGTCTGATGTACTGGCCGAGCCATAGCGTGGACGTCGAACCCTTCTTCCAATACTACGACGCCCCCTTCCTGGCGGCTGACTCCATCCTGGCCGAGTACCCGGACTGGACCGACACCAGCTACTGGCCGGAATCCTCGCGCATGGCCGGGATCCGAAAGCGCCAAGCAGACAAACAAGGCGACCCGCTGGCCAAGAAGGGCATCGTGGGCGCCTTCTGCCGCACCTATACGATCACCCAGGCCATCGCCAAGTTCCTGCCGGACGTCTACACCCAGACGACCAAAGAGGACCGCTACACCTACGCAGCCGGCTCAACCGCTGCCGGCCTCGTGGTCTATGACGGCGACGTCTTCGCCTACTCCAACCACAGCACCGACCCGGCCGGCGGCCAGCTCTGCAACGCCTTCGACCTGGTCCGCCTCCACAAGTTCAGCGACATGGACGACGGCAAGGAGGACAAGAGCGGCAGCGAGCGCCCCAGCTACAAGGAGATGGCCAAGTTCGCCGCGGAGGATCCGAGCGTTCGCATGACGCTCGCGAGCGACGCCAGGGCAAAGGCCGTGCTCGACTTCGAGGGCGAGCCGCTGCCGGAGCCAGAGGAAGACTGGGAAACCAAGCTCGTCCTCTCTGAGAACGGATCCATCAAGCCGCTGATCACCAACGCCGTGCTGATCCTGGAGAACGACCCCGCCCTTCAGGGGATCCGGCACAATGAGCTGAGCGGCGCCATCGAGGTCAAGGGCAAGCTGCCCTGGAGCCGCCCGAGCAAATACTGGCGCGACGCTGACGACGCCCTCCTCTATGGATATGTGGCCGACCAGTACGGCGTCCAGTTCCCGGAGAATCGCTTCACCAAGGCGCTGACCATCGTCACGGACAAGCGCCGCTTCAACCCGCTGCGGGAGTACATCCAAAACCTGCCCGAGTGGGACGGCGTGCCGAGAGTGGACACGCTGTTGGTCGACTATCTGGGCGCCGAGGACTCCGCCTACGTCCGCGCCGTCACCAGGAAGACCCTGATCGGAGCCGTCCAGCGCGTGCTGGAGCCTGGCTGCAAGTTCGACACGGTCCTGGTCCTGGATGGCAAGCCCGGCATCGGCAAGAGCACCCTGCTCCGGAAGCTGGGCGGGAAATGGTTTAGTGACTCCCTCAGTCTGGCCGACACCAGGGACAAGACCGCAGCTGAGAAGCTGCAAGGCGTATGGATCATGGAGATCGGCGAGATGCAGGGCACCAGGAAGGCCGACGTCGACGTCATGAAGGGCTTCATCAGCCGCCAGGTGGACGAGTACCGCGCAGCCTACGGCCGCGTGGTGGAGCGCCACCCGAGGACAGCCATCATCTGCGGCACCACAAACAGCACCACCGGCTTCCTGAGAGACGCCACCGGCAACCGGCGCTTCTGGCCCGTCACCGTCAACGGCGGGGGCTCACTCTCTGTCTGGGATATGACCGAGGAGACCCGCAGCCAGATCTGGGCCGAGGCCATGATCTTCGTGGCGGAGGGCGAGACCTCCTACCTGGACGCAGCCACGGAGAAGGAAGCGGCCAAGGCGCAGCAGGCGGCGCTCATGTACGACGAGCGCGAGGGCCAGGTCATCGACTACCTGGACACCCTGCTCCCGGAGGACTGGTACAACTGGGACCTGAATCAGCGCGTGGACTACTTCCAGCAGCGTGACGTTCTGAGCCCGGACACCAAGGGCACCATGCAGCGCACGAAAGTCAGCGCCATGGAGATCTTCTGCGAGTGCTTCGGACGCCCGAAGAACTACTGGACAAGGAAGGACGGCGACGAGATCGCCGCCATCATGGCAAGGCTGCCAGAGTGGGAAAGACCATCAAACGCCACCATGAGGATCAAGGACTACGGCAAGCAGCGCGTGTTCGTCCGGGCTGCTGGTAACGGTAACGAGGCCCCAGGATCGGGATCGTGACCACCGCCAGCGGCGGCAAATGGTAACGACGTCGTCGTCGTTACCCCACACGTTACCCCACACGTTACCGCCAAAAAGCCAGCAACCGCAAGGGAAAAACGGCAAGCGGTAACGAGGTAACAAGGTTTTTATATAGATTATTAAAAAATTACCCTACACACACGAAAACGGGCACCCGCGAGAGCACATACGCGCATTATAGAACTTTTTCCGGGGGCCTCGTTACCACAGGAGGACACACGCATGGAACGCGAACGAGATATTGAAAAATGGCTGCGGCAGAAAATCGAGCAAATGGGAGGCATCGCGCTGAAGTTCACCAGCCCCGGCAACGACGGCGTGCCTGACCGGATCGCTGTACTGCCAGGCGGCCAGGTGTGGTTTATCGAGCTGAAGACCACAGGCGAGAAGCCCCGGGCAATCCAGGAGTGGCAGATCGAGCGCCTCCGGAAACTGGGCTGCAATGTGGCAGTGATCGCCGGCATGGAGGAGGCCCGCAGCTGGATCTGGGAGGTGATCGCATGAAGTACATCCCCCACGACTACCAGGCACGGGCCACGGACTTCATCCTGGAGCACCCGAAGGCCGGGATGCTGCTGGAGATGGGCCTGGGCAAGACGGTCATCACTCTGACGGACATCGACATCCTGATCAATGAGCTTTTCGAGGTGGACCGCATCCTGGTCATCGCGCCGAAGCGCGTGGCCGAGGACACCTGGACCCGAGAGCACGCCAAGTGGGACCACCTCCGCCACCTCCGCGTCAGCAAGGTGCTGGGATCCCCAGATCAGCGGCGCCGGGCGCTGGCCGTGGATGCTGACATCTACGTCATCGGCCGCGACAACGTGGTCTGGCTGGTGGAGCACTACCTGAAGCTGAAGCAGGGCTGGCCCTTCGACATGGTCGTGATCGACGAGCTCTCCAGCTTCAAAAACCCCCAGGCTAAGCGCTTCCGGGCACTCCGGAAGGCCATGCCGAAGGTCAAGAGAGTCGTCGGTCTGACTGGCACCCCTTCGGCCAACGGTCTGATGGATCTATGGGCTGAGATGTACCTGCTGGACCGTGGCGAGCGCCTGGGCCCGACGCTGGGAGCCTACCGCGAGAAATACTTCAGACCCGGAGCCCGGAACGGCTTCGTCGTCTTTAAGTGGGAGCCCCTGGCCGGCGCCAGGGAAAAGATCGAGGCAGCCATCAGCGACATCTGCATCAGCATGAGCGCCGAGGACTATCTGAAGCTACCGAAGCGGATCGACAACGTGATCCCGGTCAAGCTGACCGCCTTGGAGATGCAGCAGTACAAGACCATGGAGGCCGAGCAGCTGCTTCACATCGACGACGAGGACGTGGTGGCCCTGAACGCGGCCGCCGTGATGACCAAACTCCTCCAGATCGCCAACGGCAGCGTCTACAGTGCCGAGGGCAACGTCGTCCGGCTGCACCGGGCGAAGCTGGAGGCTCTGCTGGAGATCATCGACACCACCGACAGTCCTGTCCTGGTATTTTACAGCTACAAGCACGACCTGGCAGCCATCAAGGAGGCGATCCCCGAAGCCCGGACGCTGGACGGCCCGGAGGACATCGCCGACTGGAACGCCGGCAAGGTCCAGGTGCTCCTGGCGCACCCAGCCAGCGTGGGCTATGGCCTCAACCTCCAGGACGGCGGCCATGTGATCGTCTGGTACGGTCTGACCTGGAGCTTGGAGCTCTACCAGCAGGCCAACGCCCGCCTCTATCGGCAGGGCCAGGAGAAGCCGGTCATCATCCACCACCTGATCGCAGAGGGCACGGCCGACGAGCAGGTCATGAGAGCCCTCCAGGACAAGGACACCAGCCAGGCCGCCCTCCTGGCAGCACTCAAAGAAAGGAGAATGCAATGAGCGACCCAAGAAGAAACGAGGAAGGCTATCTCGATCTGACAGCCTACCACGGAACCAAAAGCATCATACAAGAAGAAAATGAGGCCGAGCGCAAGAACAAGGACCTGATCCACACCTTCCGCCTGCTGGCCGACATGGCCGGCTTTGAAATAGTCGGCCGCATCACGATAAAACACAAAAAGACAGGGAGGGTTTTCAGATGATCGGATATTTAAGCGGCCCCATTACGGGCCACAAGAACTACCGCCAGCAGTTCGCCAGAGCTGCCGGCACTCTGAAGGAGATGGGCTACGCCGTCATCAACCCCGCCGAGCTGGGAGCGGCTCTCCCTCTCGACCAGATGAGCTACGAGGACATTATGAAGATCGACATGGAGCTCCTGGCCACCGCCGACTACCTGGTGCAGCTTCCAGGCTGGGAGGACTCGAAGGGAGCCAACCGAGAGCTGGGCTTCGCTCTGGGCACCGACAAGATCATCGTCAGCCTGGAGCGGCTTCTCACGAAGGAGGTGACGCCGTCATGACTTTAGACGAGACCTATGACTTCCTGATGCAGATCCGCCGCAAGGGGATCATCATCAGGCGGAAAGAGACCCAGCGGGACGAGCTGAGGGCCTGCCTGCTGCCTGGCGCCATCCGCTATGACCGCGACAGGGTCCAGAGCACTCCGACCGATAAGATGGCCGACGTCATCGCCAGAGTGGACGAGCTGGACCGAGAGATCGAGCAGCTCCGTCGTGAGAAGGCCACCCTGGTCATCGAGATCAGCGACGCCATCGAGAAGCTGGAGGACGACAACGAGAAGACCGTGCTGACCGCGTTCTACATAGCACGGGCACCGATGACCGAGGTGGCTGACGCCATCAACTACAGCGTCCGCAGGGCGTATCATTTCAGGAAGATGGGCGTCACCCATCTGGGGGAGGTTTTAGGATGATACGACTCCTGCATGGCGACTGTCTGGCAATGCTGAAAGAGGTGGAGCCTGGCAGCGTGGACCTGATCCTCTGCGATCCTCCCTACTCCTCCGGCGGAACTCATGCCGGCGACCGCAAGGCCAGCACGACGGCCAAGTACACCGACAACGACTTCAACGGGGCCGCCAGGCTCCCGGCCTTCTCCGGCGATAACATGGACCAGCGGAGCTTCACGGCCTTTATGCGATGGGTGTGCAGCGAGCTGAGGCAAAAGACCAGGGAGGGGGGGGATCCTGGAGATGTTCGTGGACTGGAGAAACCTCCCCGCGATGACGGACGCCGTGCAGATGGCCGGCTGGGTGTGGAGGGGCGTCGTCGTATGGGACAAGGGTATCAGCAGAAACCAGCCGGGACGCTTCCGGAACGACTGCGAGTTCGTGGTCTGGTGCTCCAACGGCGACCTGCCTATTGACTGGAAGGCTGCCAAAGGCACCAAGGCCATGCCGGGCGTCTACCACGTCCCCATAGTGGCACCGAAGCAGCGCTTCCATCAGACTGAGAAGCCCGTGGAGCTGCTGGAGAGTCTTCTGGCCATTTGTCCCCCGGGCGGCACTGTCCTGGACGCCTTCATGGGATCCGGCAGCACCGGCGTGGCAGCCGTTAAAACCGGCCGGAGCTTCATCGGGATGGAACTGTCCGACCAATACTTCGACACGGCCACCAAGCGTATCCAGGAGGCCGAGGACGAGCTGCTGAACGACTTTTAGAAAGTCGGCGAACATTGCAAACCAAAATGTGTTATACTGATAAAGTGGAATTGTGAGAGCAGGCAGTGGCCTGCTCTCTTTCTATACAAAACACCGAATAAGGAGGCGGCGAGGTCATGCCCAAGGCAAGGAACTCGAAGGTAGACGAGGCCCTTGCACTCTACCAGCAGGGCCTCAAACTAATCGAAATTGCACGGAAGCTGGACATCCCGGAGGGAACTGTCCGACGATGGAAGTGCACATATAAATGGGATAGCGAGCGCTCGCAACCTGAAAAACCGAACGCTCGCAAACGAGGCGGCCAGCCCGGCAACAGAAACAGGGCCGCACCAAAGGGCAACAAGAGGGCCGAGAAGTTCGGCTTCTACTCCAAGTATTTACCGGAGGAGACGCTGGAGATCTTCGGAGAGATCCAGGACGCCGATCCGCTGGATCTGCTCTGGGACCAGATCCGCTTCTCCTACACGGCCATCCTCCGGGCTCAGAAGATCGCCTACGTCAAGGACGCCGAAGACAAGACCATCGAGAAGATCGAGGACCGCAGCGGCGCCGAGTCCTGGGGCGAGAAGTGGGAAGTGCAGCAGGCCTGGGATAAGCAGGCTAACTTTATGAAGGCCCAGGCCCGGGCGATGGACACGCTCCGGAGCCTGATCAAGCAGTACGACGAGATGCTGCACAATGACTGGGAAGCAGCCACCGAGGAACAGAAGGCCCGCGTGCAGCTGCTGAAGGCGAAGCTGAACGACGGCTCCGATGACGCTGGGAAGGTGGTGATCATCAATGACACGCACGACCCGCATCAGTGACCTGATCATCCCGAAGTTCTGGCCAGTCTTCAACGATAAGGAACACACCCACAAGATCCTGACCTCCGGCCGAGCGGGCACCAAGTCCTCAGAGGCTGCCATCGAGGTCGTGTATAAGATCGTCAGCGAGGAGGACTGCTCTGCCGTGGTCATCCGCAAGCGGCACAACAAGCTCCGGAAGACGGTCTACAAGGAAATCAAGAGAGCCATCAAGAGGCTGGGCCTCGACGAGCGGCTATTCAAGATCACCGTGAGCCCCATGGAAATCACATACAAGCCAAACGGCAACACCATCTACTTCACCGGATCCGACAGCATTGACGACACCAAGGGTATCATCGACGAGAGCAAGCCCATCAAGATCGTGCTGCTGGATGAGGTCAGCGAGTTCTTCACCGACGGCGAGGGCGAGGACGAGCTCCAGAACATCGAGGCGACCTTCATCAGAGGCAACGCCGAGGGCTTCCAGATGCTCTACCTCTACAACCCACCGAAGAACCCCAACGCCCCCGTGGTGGTCTGGTGCCGGAAGATGGAGAAGCGCCCGGACTGCATCCACGTCCATGTGGACTACCGGGACGTGCCTCCTGAGTGGCTGGGCGCCAAGCTGATCGAGGCGGCTGAGATCCTCCGCGAAGTGGATGAGCGCCAGTGGAGATGGCTCTGGCTCGGCCTCAGCATCGGCGTGGACGAGCTCATCTACTATATGTTCGGCGACGCTGCCATCCAGCGCCCGAGCCGTGACCACTACCGGATCATCGGCATCGGCGTGGACTATGGCCAGCAGAACGCCACAACCTACCAGGCGGCCGGCCTGAATGAGTACGAGCACAAGCTGGACGGCCTGGCGGAATACTACCACAGCGGCCGGGAGACCGGAACACAGAAAAGCCCCAGCGAGTACGCCGGGGACTTCGTCAAGTTTTTGAACCTGCTGCATGAGACCTACTCATGCAGCACTTTTTATACCTTCATTGACCCCTCGGCTCGCGGTCTGATGGAGGAGATCAAACGAGCCGCAAGAGGCACCGGCTACAACGTGCTGATCCGCGACGCTGAGAACGATGTGGCCCTGGGCATCTCCCGGGTGCAGAAGCTACTGACCTTCAAGATGATGACCGTGTCGCCAGACCAGGAGAACGCCGTCCGGGAGTTCGGTCTCTATGAGTACGACAAGAAAAGCATCGAGAGGGGCCGCGAGGAGCCCGTGAAGCAGGACGACCATGGCATGGACGCCATCCGCTACCTGGTCATGGGAATGTGGTCGAAAATCAAGAACTACCTGCCCGTTAGGGATAAAGAGGAGGAGCCGGAAGGAGTCATAAAATGAACATTTTCGAGTATTTCAAAAAGAAGGGCATCGACACCATCGACAGCTCCTTCTACAGCAAGATCGCCATGTGGGACAGCTGGTACAGGGCGAACGTCAAGCGCTTCCACCAGTACCGTGTCTACCATGGCACCGGGCAGTATGAGCGCTGCCATCGCAAGAGCCTGGGCATGGCGAAGAAGATCTGCGAGGACATCAGCGACCTGCTGCTGAACGAGCGCGTCGCCATCACCATCAAGGACGAGACCACGGCCAAGTTCGTCCGCAGCGTTCTCGATGCTGCGAACTTCACCGTGCAGGGCAACGAGTACCAGGAGCGCAAGGCTGCCTGCGGCACCGTGGCCTATGTCCCGTATCTGACCAACATGGAAGTGGCCGAAGACGGCAGCGTCCTGAGCGCTGACATCAAGCTGGACTATGTGGTGGCCAAGAACATCTACCCCACAGCCTGGGAGAACTCCAGGATCACCGAGGTCATCTTCGCATTTCCGAAGACCTACAAGCGCAAGAAGTACGTCCAGCTCCAGCACCATAAGCTGGAGCCCTGGCAGGACGAGGACGGCAACGATCTCGGCTATCAGTACGTCATCGAGAACAGCGTCGTGGAGTGCTCCTCCGGTGCTGGCCGAGATCTGACGCCCGCCGAGTGGAACGCGATCCCGCACTTCGAGGGCCTGGCTGCCAGAGTCGAGACCGGCTCCAACCAGCCCCAGTTCATCATCGACAAGCTGAACATCGCGAACAATGTGGACGAGGACGACACCAACCCGATGGGCGTGGCGCTTTTCGCCAACAGCATCGACGTCCTGGCCAAGATCGACCTGGAGTACGACAGCTACGCCAACGAGTTCACCCTCGGCCGCAAGCGCATCTTCGTGGCGCCTGAGATGCTGACCGACGCCAACGGCTCCCAGGTATTCGACCCCGACGACAGCGTCTTCTACACGCTGCCGGAGGACTACTTCAAGAACACCAAGGAAGCGCTGCATGAGGTCAACATGGAGCTGAGGACCGAGCAGCACGAGCAGGCCATCAACAACGACCTGAACCTGCTGAGCTTCAAGTGCGGCTTCGGCACCCAGTATTACCGCTTCGAGCGCGGCACGGTCGCGACGGCCACCCAGGTCATCAGCGAAAACTCCGATATGTACCGCACGATCCGCAAGCATGAGATCATCCTCCAGGACGTTCTCACCGATCTGATCCGCACGATCATCCGCCTGGGCAAGACTGCCAACGTGCCCGGCCTGGTGGAGAACACCGACATCGTGATCGACTTCGACGACTCCATCATCGAAGACAAGCAGACGGAAAGAGCCGAGGACCGCAAAGACGTCGCCATGGGCGCCATGGGCCTGCCGGAGTACCGCGCGAAGTGGTACGGCGAGACGGAGGAGGTCGCAGCCAGCAAGCTGCCTGACCAGTCCGCCGGCGTTCTGATGTAATGGATCAGAGCTACCACGACCTACTGGCCGCCGGCGTCGAGAAGCGCTTCCGGGACCTGGAGATGGCGATCATGGACGACATCATCCGCCGGATCCGGAAGGCCGGCACAATCACCGACTCGGCCGACTGGCAGATCCAGCGCCTCATCATCCTGGGCAACAGCACCCAGGACATCGAGGACCTGATCCGGAAGGCCGTGGACGGAAACGAGGAGGAAGTCCGCCGGCTCTACGCTGAGGTCATCGAGCGGGAATATACCCGCGACCGCAGCCTCTACGAGCAGATCGGCAAGGAGTTCATCCCCTACGAGCAAAACCCCGAGCTCCAGCAGCTGACCGACGCCCTGGTGCATCAGTCCAGTGAGGAGCTCTACAACATCACCAAGAGCACCGGCTTCATGCTGGACAACGGCCACGGCGGGAAAGTCTTCACGCCCCTGGCTGACGTCTACAATGGCTACCTGGATGACGCCATCACCGGCATGGCCAACGGCGCCTACGACTACAACACGCTGGTCCGCCGCATGGTCAGCCAGATGACAGCCTCCGGGCTCCGGACCGACCACGCCTTCAGCGATGGCGGCAGTGACTACGGCGTGGACTACGCCAGCGGCTGGCACAATCGCGTGGACGTGGCCGCCCGTCGTGCTCTGCTCACTGGCTTCGGCCAGCTCACCGGTCACGTCACGGATCTGAACGCCCAGCGGCTGGGGACCAACTACTTCGAGGTCACATGGCACGCCGGGGCTCGTCCGGATCACGCTGCATGGCAGGGCAAGGTCTACACCAAGGAGCAGCTGACGACCAAGTGCGGCCTGGGCACCGGCCCGGGCCTGCTGGGCTGGAACTGCCGCCACACCTACTACCCCTTCATCCCCGGAGTGAGCGAGCGGCTCTACACCGACGAATGGCTGGAGGAGCAGAACGCCAGGGAGAACACTCCGCGCCGCTTCCGTGGCAAGGAGTACACCACCTACGAGGCCACCCAGAAGCAGAGGCAGATGGAGACGGCCATGAGGGCCCGGCGTGAGCAGGTGCAGCTCCTTCGTGCCGGAGGGGCTGACAAGGAAGGCATCACCATCGCCCAGTGCAAGTACCAGGCCCAGCTGGAGCAGTACCGCAGCTTCTCGAAGGCGATGGGCCTGGAGGAGCAGACGGAGCGCATCTACACGGGACGCACCCCGGGCAGGATCTCACCGAGCCCGCAGGTCTACGCGCAATGGCAGGCTGAGCAGGCGGCCAAAGCGGCCAACCGTGCGAAAGAACGCGCCGAGAAGCAGCGCAGAGCGGCCCAGGACGCCGTTCAGAAGGGAGCAAGCACATGATCCGGATAAATGTCAAGGACACCGGGATCACCGTCTCAGGGCACGCACAGCGGCTCCCTGGGGCGTCTCCCGGGCACAACATAATTTGCGCCGGCGTCTCGGCGCTGACCCTCACACTGATCGAGGGGCTGCGCGAGGTGGCGGGCATCGAGATCCAGGAGAGCGTCAGCCCGGGCAGCACTGTCATCAGCTGGCCGGATCTGAATGAGATCGGCCGGGCGCTGGTCCGCACTTATGTCCTGGGCCTGGAAGGCATCCGGGACAGCTATGGAGAAATAACGATAATTTGAGCGCCGCGAGGCGCTTTTATTATGAGCAGACGCCGGGCTCTGAGCCGGCGGGAATGTTCACGACACATTACAAAAACGGAGGAATGACCCAATGAAAAAGCATTTTAACCTTCAGCTCTTTGACAACGGCGGCGAGGGCGGCTCTGGCGGAGGCCAGGGTGGAAACGCTGGGAACGGTAACGGCAGCCAGGGAAATGCCGGGAATAATGGAGGCACCGGAGGCTACAGCTTCCAGCAGGCCGAGGAGATCGCCCAGGCTCGTGCAGAACGCGCCGAGAAGGCCGCCCTCAGCTCCTACTTCAAGCAGCAGGGCATGAGCGAGGAGGAAATCAACCAGGCGATCAAAGACTTCAAGGCCAACCGCGAGAAACAGCGCCCCAATGTGGACGCCATCACCAAAGAGCGCGATGACGCGCTCGCAGAACTGGCCCAGATGAAGAACAGCCAGACCCTCGCCCAGAAGGGCGTCCGCGCCGAGGACACTGACTACGTCATGTTCAAGATCGCGGCCCTGATGAAAGAGGACAGCAAGCTCGACTTCGAGAAGGCCGCCACCAAGTTCCTGAAAGAAAACCCCCGCTTTACTACCAGCGGCAGCGGGTCCTACCGCGTGAAGACCGGCACGGAAAGTTCCGGAGCGGGAAGCTCTGGAAATCAGAACAGCAACGACTTCATCAACGCCGCCATCCGCAGAAAAGCGGGCCGAAACTAACAACAAAATTATGGAGGAATAACCACATGAAAAAGTTTTTCAATCTTCAGCTTTTTGAGACCGACGCTCAGATCATTGACAGATCCGGCGCTGAGGCTCTGATCCCCGAGGACCGTGCTGCGGAAATCATTCAGGGCGCCATCGCTCAGTCCGCTGTCCTCACCATGGGCCGCCGTCTGGCTAACATGACCGCAGCCCAGACTCGTCTCCCTGTTCTGGACGCTCTGCCCATCGCCTACTTCGTGAACGGTGACACCGGCCAGAAGAAGACCACCAGACAGGCATGGGACAAGAAGACCATCGTCGCCGAGGAGATCGCGGTCATCGTGCCCATCCCCGAGGCCGTGCTGGACGACGCTGACTATGACATCTGGGGCGAGGTCCGTCCCCGCATCCAGGAGGCCTTCGGCCAGGTCATTGACGCCGCCATCCTGTTCGGCACTGACAAGCCTGCAACCTGGCGTGAGGGTCTGGTGCCTTCCGCTACTACTGCCGGCGCAGTGAAGCAGATCTCCGCTGATCTTTACACTGACCTGCTCGGCGAGGGCGGCATCATTTCCAAGGTGGAGGAGTCTGGCTACTTTGTTTCCGGCCACGTCGCTGACATCGGTATGCGTGCCAAGCTCCGCGGTCTGAGGGACAACAGCCAGCGCCCTCTGTTCCTGAACTCCATGCAGCAGGCTGGCAACTATACCCTGGACGGCTCCGCCATCCAGTTCCCTCGCAATGGCGCCTTCGACAAGACCAAGGCCCACATGATCTCCGGCGACTTTTCTCAGCTGGTTTACAGCATCCGCCAGGACATCACCTTCAAGCTGTTCACCGAGGGCGTCGTGCAGAACACTGACGGCACCATCGCCTACAACCTGATGCAGAACGACATGGTGGCCCTTCGTGCTGTCATGCGTCTGGGCTGGGAGATCCCGAACCCTGTCAACGCCATGGCCAAGGAAAAGGCGAAGTGCTTCCCGTTTGCCGTGCTGACCCCTGCCGGCGCCTAAGTAAAGGAGGTGCAGCCTGATGTACGTCTCCTATGATTTTTACAAGCAGACCTTCGGGGGCACGATCCCCGAGGCTGACTTCTCCAAAGTCGAGGCCAAAGCGGAGGCGGTCATCGGCTACCTGACCTATATCAACGGGGACATCTTCGCCAAAGAGGACAACCGCGTGAAGCTCGCGGTCTGCGCTGCGGCGGAGGTCGTCCATTATCACAACAACCAGGCCAGCGCAAACGGCAACCAGGCTGCAGGTGTGAAAAGCGAGACCAACGACGGCTACTCCGTGACCTACATCACGGAGGGCCAGGATGGCCAGACCGCTGAGGAACTGCTCCGCAAGAAGGTCCTCGAAGCGGTCCGCGTCTACCTGCTGCCGACCGGATGGCTGAGCCGATCCCTGAAGGGAGGCTGCCGCCATGTATGTGCAGACTGCGATAACAGTCTTTAACAAACGCCTGGGCGCTGATCGGCGCGAGGTCTACTTCCCGACCTGCATCCGCAGCGCGTCCTTCCTGGAGAACAAGAGCTCCGGCCACTCTACGGACGGAGCTCACTCCCAGAGCCTCGCCTACAAGCTGAGGATCCCGCTGGGAGCGAAGATCCAGGACGGCCGGAGCTACGTCCCGGCGGATAAGTTCCGCCAGCTGGACGAGGAGGCAGCCGCCAAGGCGTGGACGCTCCAGACCGGCGACTATGTGCTGCCTATGGCGACCGAGCTGACGGCTCCGGTCGATCAGAAGCAGATGGAGGCGCTCGGCCAGCTGATCTACGTCAAGGAGTACGCGGACAACACCATCAGAGGCTCGGCCGCCGTGAAGCACTGGCGGATCGGAGGCGAATAATGGCGTTTAAGCCCATCACCAACCCCAGGGGCGCCATCATCCAGGGAAAGAACGGCAAGGCCGAGCTGATCTGGAACGCCGGCTGCGCCCCGAGAATGAACGAAGTGCTCAGCAAGAAGCAGGAGATCATCGACAGCGAAGTGCTCAGGCTCTGCGCTCCGATGGTCCCAAAGCGCACCGGCGCCCTGGAGCGATCCGGCACGCTGGGCACCGTCATCGGCTCCGGCGAGGTGCAGTACATCGCACCATACGCCCGCCGGCAGTATTACAACACCAGCCAGACCCGCAGCTACGACTCCAGGCGTGGCGGTATGTGGTTTGAGCGAATGAAAACCGCACACAGGACGCAGATCCTGAAGCTGGCCAACAAGTAAAGGAGGCCCAACATGGTCAAGTCAATCATCGAGGGCGTCGCTGACTTCTTCAAGGACTGCCCTCTCCTCAATGCCGGAGTGTTCCGCGTGGACGCCCTGGGAGACGAGCCGCAGGAGTACACCATCGAGACGGGGATCTTCAACCCGATCATCGAGACATACATCGACGGCAGCTCCGACCGGCGCTACCAGTTCAACTTCGGCAGCCGGGAGTATTACAGCATGGACCGGCTCCAGAACATCGCCAACAGCACCTTCTACGAGGACTTCGCCAACTGGGTCGAAGCTCAGGAGGCTGCCGGCAATTTTCCGGAGCTGCCGGAAGGTATGCACCCGGAACAGCTCAGCGTTCTCTCGTCTGGCTATATGTTCGACGAGTCCATGAGGAACGCACGCTACCAGATCCAGTTAGAACTCATCTATCACAAGGAGGCATAAGCACATGAAAAAGTTCAATCTCCAGCTCTTTGACGAGAGCCGTGCTGCCCTGCTCCGCAACGCCATCGCGGACTATGCCGAAATCGACGGCAAGTACGAGCTCATGGGCACCGGCTTCACCACTCTGGACGAGAGCCCCAACGCACAGACCGACAGCGAGACCTACATCAACGAGAGTACCGCGTCCACTGACATCACCGGCTATGAGACGGAGTTCCCCTACGAGGCACGTCTCATTAAATCCCAGAAGGCGATCTACAAGCTCTGGAAGATGGGCCGCGACCATGCGACCGGCACTGACGCCCAGCTGAAGTACGTCCGCGTCGAGCTGTTCAACCCCGTCGGTGAAGCTACTGAGGCCACCGCCGAGTTCACCGCCCGCCAGTTCACCGTGGCCAACGAGGTCAGCGACATTTCTGGTGCAGGCGGCGAAAAGATCAGCGTTTCCGGCACCCTGCACGCCGTCGGCGATCCTATCCAGGGCAAGTTCGACACCGTGACCAAGACCTTCACGGCTGGCGACTTCAAGGGCAGCTGCGACGCTTAACTAACGCAACAACTGGCTCCGCGCGACTGGCCTGATCAGGCAGTGAGCGACCAGGCACCAGCAGGCCGAACGGTGCAGCCTGCTGGTGCTTTTTAATAACACCGACCAATGGAGGAAAACAAAATAATGGAATTGATCATTAACAACGTCAAGCTCGAAGGCGACCTGATGGACGCCGACTTCATGGAGAAGTTCGAGACCGCGATGATTAAAATGCGCGACACGGCTCAGCAGAAAAGAAGCGAGAACTTCCCGACCGCTGCGGCCAACTACCGCGCACAGTGCGAGGTGGTCAACACCTGCTTCGACGAGATCTTCGGCGCCGGCACGGCCGTCAAGCTGTTCGGCGGCAAGATGAACGTCATGGAGCACCTGAAGGCCATCGAGAAGGTGAGCGACTGGGCTGCCGGAGAACGCAAGACCCTGAACGACTTCACCAACCGCTACACCCAGCGCCAGCAGAACGCCGTCCGTAATATGCAGACCGCGCAGTTCGTCTCTCAGAAGCACGGCAAGGGTAAAAAGCACTGAATTTATTGATCGACGGCCTGCCGGAACAGGTCGAGATCGCGGGCCAGATGGTCCCGATCAGCAGTGACTTCCGGACGGGGATCCTGTTCGAGGAAGTGCTGCAAGACCCAGGGCTCGACGATCTGGAGAAGCTCCAGACCGCCCTGCACCTGTATTTCCCCGGCGTCGTCTTCGATTGTGACGTGCTCGATGAAGCACTCGGCAAGCTGGTCTGGTTTTATCGCTGCGGCACGGATCCCGAAGAGACGACGGGCGAAACGTCCGGCGCCGCCGACGAGGACCCGCCCTTCTCCTACGAGCACGACGCTGATTATATTTATTCCGCGTTCATGCAGGCCTACGGCCTGGACCTGGCGCGGCATCCCCTCCACTGGTGGCAGTTCCGAGCCCTCTTTAGATCGCTCCCTGAAGACACGCAGCTGGTCAAAATCATCGGCTACCGCACGATGAAGATCCCGGCCAAGATCTCCAAGGAGCAGCGGCAGCACTATGAGCATCTGAAGCGCGTCTACGCGCTCCCTCAGTCGGCTGACCGTCAGCAGCTCGAAAGTGACCTTAACAAACTACTTATGAACGGCGGCAACCCTGCCGCACTTTTGAATGGTAGCGAGGTACGGTCATGGCATCAGATGGAACCCTAAAATTTGATACAAGCCTGGACTCCGGCGGCCTACAGTCGGGGATGGGCAAGGTCGCGAGCATCGCCCAGCAGGCGCTGGGCGTGTTCAGCGGCCAGATGATGACCAGGGCAGTCGATAGCCTGGTCAACCTCGGGAAGACCGCCCTCAGCAGTGTGGGCGCTCTCGAACAGAACGTGGGCGGCGTCGAGACGCTGTTCGGCGACACGGCTGACGCCGTCATCGCCGCAGCGGATCGCGCCTACAAAACGGCAGGAATGTCTGCCAACGACTACATGAGCACGGTCACGAGCTTCTCGGCGTCCCTGCTCCAGTCCCTCAGCGGAAACACTGAGGATGCCGCCCAAGTGGCGGACATGGCCATCATCGACATGGCCGACAATGCGAACAAAATGGGCACGTCCATGGACATGATCCAGAACGCGTACCAGGGCTTCGCAAAACAAAACTACACCATGCTGGACAACCTGAAGCTGGGCTACGGCGGCACGAAGACCGAGATGGAGCGACTGCTGGCCGATGCTCAGAAGCTGACGGGCGTCAAGTATGACATCAACAACCTGAACGACGTCTACCAGGCGATCCATGTGATCCAGGAGGAAATGGGGATCACGGGAACGACCGCCAAGGAGGCCTCCGAGACTCTGGAGGGTTCCATGGCCTCGGCCAAGGCCGCCTGGGACAACTTTATGAACGGATCGAGCGACGCCGACCAGCTGGCGGACGCCTTCGCCACGGCTGCGGACAACATCGTCAAGAACCTGGCCGAGATCGTTCCGCGCTTCGCTGAGACGCTGCCAGCCCTGGCCGGCGCCGTCGTGTCGCAGATCCCGGACCTGGCCGCTGCTATCGTACCGGCCGTTCTCTCTGCTGGCCAGAGTATTCTGGAGCAGGCACGGGACGCTGTCCTCGACTTTGACTTTGAGGGTATGGCCGAGAAGGTCGTGGAAACGATCACCGACTTCATCAGCGGCGACGGTCTCCGCTCCTTCCTGGGCTGCCTGGTGGATATTTTCACCGGCATCGTCAACGGCATCAGCTCCATGCTGCCGACGCTTCTGCCGGCGCTCGTTGAGCTGATTGCCTACACTGTCACCAAGCTGATCGAGCAGCTGCCGGCGCTCCTGGACTGCGCTCTCCAGCTGATAAAGGGCCTGGCCGATGGCATCCTCGCAGCGCTTCCCGTGCTGATCGAGTCCCTGCCTGAGATCATCAGCGCCATCGTGCAGTTTTTGATCTCCGCCGTCCCTCAGATCATTGACGCCGGCATTGAGCTCCTGATCGCGCTGGTGGACGCCCTGCCCACCGTCATCGACGCCCTGATCGACGCCCTGCCTCAGATTATCGAGGCCACCGTGACGGCTTTGATCGCCGCAGCGCCTCAGATCGTGAGGGCCGGCATCAAGCTCCTGGGAGCACTGATCGAGGCCATCCCGGTCATTGTGGTCGAGCTGGCGAAGGCCGTGCCGGACATCATCGCGGCCATCATCGACGTGCTGGCCGAGCTTCCCGACCTGATCGGTGAAGTCTTCGCTGAGATCGTGGCCGATCTCGTCGAATGGGGCACGGACATGGGCAGCAAGGCCCAGGAGCTGATCACTCAGCTCTGCACAAAGGTCTCCAATGTTCTGCGGAACCTGCCGGGCCAGATCTGGACGCACCTGGTCAACGCTGTCACGAGAGTGGTCCAGTGGGGCCAGCAGATGCTCAGCAACGCCTCGACCGCGATGAGCAACCTGCTCAGCAAGGTCAACAGCATCATCCAGGAGCTGCCCGGAAAGATCTGGACGCACCTGGTCAATGCGGTGAACAAGGTCATCGCCTGGGGCCAGCAGATGCTCAGCAATGCTTCGACCGCGATGAGCAATATGCTCAGCAAGGTCAACAGCATCATCCAGGAGCTGCCCGGAAAGATCTGGACGCACCTGGTCAACACCGTCAACAAAGTGGTGGCCTGGGGCCAGCAGATGGTCTCCAACGCTTCGACCGCCGCGAGCAATATGCTCAGCAAGGTCTCCAGCACGCTCCAGCAGCTCCCGGGCAAGGTGTGGGAGTATCTGAGCCAGGCGGCCCAGAAGGTCGTCTCCTGGGGCTCTGACCTGGCCCAGAAGGGCGCTGCGGCAGCGACCCAGCTGTTCAACTCCATCGTCAACGGGCTCAGCAGCCTGCCGAGCAAGATGGCGGAGATCGGCAGCAACATCGTCAGCGGCATCTGGAACGGCATCAGCTCCGGCTGGAGCTGGCTGACGAACAAGGTCAGCAGCCTGGCCAGCAGCCTGCTGGACGCAGCAAAGAACGCCCTCGGCATCAACTCCCCGTCCAAAGAGTTCGCGGACGAGGTCGGCCGCTGGATCATGCCCGGCGTGGGCAAGGGCCTGGACAAGTCCATGCCTGCAACGCTGAAAGACATGAAAGCCAAGGCCGGCGAGCTCGTCAGTGCCATGCGGGCCGAGATGTCGGCAAGCGCCGGGCAGCTCTCCGTCGGAGCTTCGCACGCTGCAGGGCTGAGAATGGCAGGTGCCGGCACGACCGTCTACAATGACAATCGCATGGAGCAGAGCAACACCTACAACGTGCCCGTGGCTACTCCTTCCGAAGTAGCCAAGAAGCAGCGCGAGGCTCTGCGGAACATGGTCGGAGGTGTGAAATGACAGTAAACACATTAACCATCGAGCTGACCTGCAACGGCAAGACCCTCAAAATGGGACCGGGCCAGGACATTGACATCACTGCCGTGTCCGGCCTGGAGTCCTCCGAGGTGGAGATCAGCACATCAGACAACGCCCTGGTGGACGGGGCGTCTGTCGATGGCAAGAAGATCAAACCGAGACCGATCCACATCGAGGCCAGCTTCAGAAGCAGCAAGAACAACCCGGAAAACCGGGCCAAAGTAATCAAGTTTTTCAATCCGAAGTACACCGGCAAGGCGCTCATCACCAACATGGGCGTCAGCCGCAACATCGAGTACGAGCTGGAGGGCTGGACCTTCGCAGCATCGAAGAACATGGACAGCAAGCTGAAGATCCTGGTGGATCTGATCTGTCCGGACCCTTATATGCTCAATGTGGACAACTTCGGCAAGAACATGGCGAACATCACGCCGCTGTTCTCTTTCCCCTGGATCTCCCTCAGCAAGAGGATGGCGACGGGCAAGCTGGACTACAAGCCAGAAGCCCGTGGCCTTCTCCTGGGCGGCAATACTGCCGGTTATAGAACGCTGAAGAAGGAGGTCGTGCTGAGCAACGACGGAGACGTCCCGACCGGCGTCCAGATCCAGTTCATCGCGACCAGGGGCACCGTGGTCAACCCTAAGATCACGAACACCGGCACGGGCCAGTTCATGCGCGTGAATGTCACGATGCAGACCGGCGACGTGCTTCTCATCGACACCAACGACCGGCACCAGGTCATCACTCTGAACGGCGTCAACTACTACCAGCACATCGACCGCCGGAGTGAGCCCTTCCAGCTGGACGTGGGCGACAACTATCTGGAGTACGACGCGGATGGGAACTACACCAACCTGGACGTCAATCTGTTCTATACTCCGAAGTATCTGGGGGTGTAGCGCATGAATTTGATCATCCTCGACCAGAACTTCGACACGCTGGGCGTCGTCAGCGTGTTCAATACCCTCATCTGGGACCGCCGGTATTATGCCTCGGGCCTTTTTGAATTACACACCCCCGCCGAGTTTTTCACGCTGATGAACACTGGCCGCTATCTCTACCGGAACGACCGGGACGAGCTGGGCGTGATCCGCGAGGTCAACTTCGCGAGAGACGCCAAGGGCGCCCGGACGGCCTACTGCAAGGGCTACTTCTCCGAGGAGCTCCTGAACGGCCGCGTGCTCAATACGCAGATCAGCCTCACCGGCACGCCGGAGGCCATCGGCCGGAAGATGGTGGACCGCTACGTGATCAACCCGAGCGACGCCGACCGGAAGATCCCCCAGGTCAAACTGGGCGAGCTGAAGGGCATCGGCACGAGCGTCACGGTCACGGCCACCGGCGACAACCTGGGCGACAAGCTCTACGAGATCGAGAAGACCCAGGAGCTCAGCCACCGGCTGCGCTACGACTACCTGAACAACGACCTCATCTTCGAGGTGTGGAAGGGCAAGGACAGAACGGACGACCAGACGGAGAACAGCTGGGCCATCTTCTCGGATAGCTTCTACAACGTCAAGAACGCCGTCTACGACCGGGACGAGTCCGAGTATAAGAACTTCGCCTACGTCGCCGGCGAGGGAGAAGGCTCAGCCCGTGTCATCGTGGAGGTGGATCTCCGCAGCAGTGCGGACGAGGAGCGCCGGGAGCTCTACGTGGACGCCCGGGATCTCCAGAGCACCTACCAGGACGACGCCGGCAACGAGCACACGTACACGGCAGACCAGTACAGGGCGCTGCTCCGTCAGCGTGGCCTGGAGAAGCTGGCCGAGTACCAGAAGATCGAGACCGTCAACAGCGACGTGGATCCCAACGCCAACCTGACCTATGGCGTGGACTTCGACCTGGGCGACCTCTGCACCTACCGCTACACAGACGTCGGTATCGAGACCACCAAGCGGATCACCGAGATCCAGGAGGTCTACGAGGGCAGCAAGCAGACCCTCTCCGTCGTCTTCGGCAATGACCAGATGACCAGCATCATGAAAATCATCCAAAGGGAGGTATTTTAACATGGCCATGAGATACGGCTATTTTGACTCAGAGATCACCGGCGTGGACTCCGAGGGTATGCCTATTTTTGACAGAGCAGAGACGTCGGAACTGTTCCGCCTGCTCTTTTCCAAACTGCTGACCAATGGCGTGCTGGCCAAGCCTGCCGACTGCTTCAAAGTGCTGGCAGGTGACAACGGCCTGAGCGTCACGGTCCGCCCCGGCTTCGGCCTGATCAACGGCGCCTTCGCCTATGATCCCGCCCCTGCCACTTTCCAGCTGGCCGCAGCTCCTACGAGCTACAGCCGCATCGACCGCGTCGTGCTGCGCTGCAACTACCTGGAGCGCCTCTGCGAGATCATCGTGAAGACCGGCACGGCAGCGGCAACGCCCCAGGCTCCGGCGCTCATCCAGCCCGTCAGCGGCGACTACTACGAGCTGGGCCTGGCAAATGTAACGGTCGGCGCCAACCAGACCGTCATCACTCAGAGCTCCATCAGCGACACCCGCCCCAACAGCGCAGTCTGCGGCTACATCACCCAGTTCATCGACAGCATCGACACCGAGGCCTTCTATGACCAGTTCAATGCCTTCTATGCTGAGTTTGTGGCCAAGTCCAACGCCAGCTACTCCCAGTTCGAGCAGATGGCCAGGGCAGCCTATGACGGCTTCACGGCTGCCATCGACGAATACATCGAGGCGCTGGAGACCAAGGGCAACGCAGATCTGACCGCCATCACGGAGGCCATGAAAGAGTTCCAGCGCACCAGCCAGAACGCTTTCAACGAGTGGTTTGCCACCGTGCAGGGCCTTCTGGATGAGGACGTCGCCGGCAGGCTCATCAACAAGACGAGCGATCTGGACGAGCGCCTGACCGCGCTGGAGTACATGATCATCCACAACGATCTGTTCACTCACATCGTTGACGATGACGGCAACCCGATCCTGGACGACGATGGCAACGCGATCATCGGCGACTGGAAATATAAAACCGCATAAGGAGGAACATTATGCAGATTGATGTAACAAACGGCAAACGCTTCACAGAGTACGACGCGCTGGCTGCCGTGGCCAGCGGGGAGGACGTTCTCCTGGTACGACTCGCAGACGGCACAGGCGTCAAGAGGATCCCCCTCAAAGCCATCAAGGCCTTCATCAACGGAGACCTGACCACGCTGGAGACTGAGGACAAGACCAGCCTGATCGCCGCCATCAACGAAGTCTTCGGCCTGGCAGGCACCAACGCCGACGACATCAAAGCCCTGAAGGAGCTGACCGCAATGCTCGGCCAGACCGGTGCCTCCAGAGCCAACTCCTTCATCTACGAGCACAGCCTCGGCACCAGCTTCACCGCCGAGCAGTCCGCCGACATCCGTGCCGGCAAGTTCGATCTGGTCCGCACCGGCGGCTACTGGACCATCAACGGCCGCAAATACTGGGCCGCCCATGCTGACTACCGTCTGCACTGCGGCGACACAGAACTGACCACCCACCATATGCTGGTCATTCCTGACAGGTCCTTCTATAACGGCGTTATGAATGACACGAATGTCACGACCGGCGCATACTACGGCAGCAAGATGAAGACCTCCGGCCTGGCTGACGCTCTGGCCACCATCAAGGCCGACTTCGGCGCGGATCACATCCTGACTCACAAAGTCTTCCTGGCCAACGCCGTCAGCAATGGCCTCAGCTCCGGCTGGGCATGGTACGACAGCCAGATCGACCTGATGAACGAGCACATGGTCTACGGCTCCTACGCATGGGGTGGCGGCTCCCAGAACGGCTACGACACCGGCGCAGACAAGAGCCAGCTGGCTCTGTTCCAGGCACGCCCGGACCTGATCACGAACAGAGAAAACTGGTGGCTGAGAGACGTCCGGTCCGCGGCGGCTTTCTGCCGTGTCTACACCGGCGGCCATGCCGACTACTGGGGCGCCTCGCACTCCTTCGGCGTCCGCCCGGCTTTCCTGATCTATTGATCAAAAATCCCGGCCCACAAGGGGCCGGGTAAATCTAATCAAGGAGATAAGATAGCGTGTCAGACATCCCTAAAAGTAAACGGGCCCATTCTAATCTGGAAGCGCACCACCAGGCTCTCGCAGTCCGTCGGATGATCTCCGTGGAGCTGCTCAGCAGCTTCGCCTACAGCGAGAAGAAGCTGGAGGCGGCCATCAAGAAGCAGACCGCGCACATCCAGGACCCGGAGCACAAGAAGGACGCCGCCGAGGCCATCCGCAGCCTGGAGAACGACTACGCCTGCTGGTTTATCAAGAGGCACCGCGACCGCGTGGACGATCTCGCCTGCGCCATCGCTCAGCACATCAGGGCGGCCAATACCATCTGGCCCTCCTACCGTGTCGAGTACCTGGACAGACGCAACGAGCTCAACCAGGCGCTGAAGTGCTGCAACCAGCTCCAGGACGAGCTCCAGTACATCGCCGAGGCGCTGCCGGCTGACAAAAACCGGTATATGAGCATCGTGCTCGAAGTCGAGAAGCTGTTCAACATGGTGAAGAAGCTCCGGCAGTCCGACAACCGCTTCCTGAAGCACCTGAAAGATTAACACCCTATAGGGTGGCCTCTGTTTGTGCCGTCCAGTCCGCGACGAATTTCTGCAATGTCAACAACAACGGCAATGCTAACAACTGGAACGCCTCGAACTCCATCGGCGTCCGCCCGGATTTCACAACCGCACTACATTCTACGGGCAAGCTCCCGCGTGCGGCTATGGGAAAGGAGAGGCCATCCGTCCAGCGGGATCAGCTGGTAAATGCTAACCAGGACGCTCCCGGTTACGACCGATGGGGCTATCGCGTGGTTTTTATGAATGTATTTTATGATGCAAATTTAATATACGACGCCGGCACCAAGGCCATGAAAAGCAGCAAATTCAAACGCAGCACGCAGATGTTCGAGATGACGCAGCTCCTCACCACGGCCCACATCCGGCGCGACTTTATGGACGGAGAATACCGCCCAGACCCCGGGAACAAGTTCCCGATCAACGAGCGCGGGCATCAGCGCTATATCACCAGCAACACCATGGTGGACAAGACCGTCAACCACCTCTTTTGTGACGAGGTCCTGACGCCGGCGATCAGCAAGTACCTGATCTACGACAACGGCGCCTCGCAGAAGGACAAGGGTGTGGCCTTCCACCGCCGGCGCTTCGAAGCTCACCTGCACCAGTATTACATGGAGCACGGATCCAACGAGGGCTACATCCTGCTGGTGGACTATTCTGGCTATTATGCCAACATCCCGCACGATAAGTGCATCGAGGTCCTCGACTACTTTCTGGAGCGCGAGGTCGAAGATCCGGAGACGCTGCTGATCTCTGAGATGCTGACGCGCCTGATCTTAAAGACCTTCGAGCAGGACGTCTCCCGCTTCTCCGACGAGGAGATCGCGGCCATGATGGCCGGCAAGGTCAACCCGATGCTCAACTGCGGCGTGGATCCGGAGCTGCTGACCGGCGAGAAGATGCTCAGGAAGGGCGTGGATATAGGCTCGCAGCCTTCCCAGAACGTCGGCATCATCTACCCGTACCGGGTGGACAACTATGCCAAGATCGTCAGAGGCATCAAACACTACGCCCGCTACACCGACGACTTCTATGCGGTCTCAGACTCCAAGGAGTTCCTGGTGAGCGTGCTGGAAGGTTTCAGGAAGGAGGCGGCAGAGTATGGGCTGATCATCAACGAAAAGAAGACCCGGATCGTGAAGCTCTCCTCCCAGTTCAGACACCTGCAGGTGTGCTACTCACTGACGGAGTCCGGCCGCCTGATCCGGAAGATCCACCCGAAGAACATCACCCGGGAACGCCGGAAGCTGAAGGCGTACAAGCGCCTGCTGGACGCCGGCCGGATCGACTACCCAACCGTCGAGAACTCGTTCAAGTCCTGGCTGGGCAGTCACTACAAAATTATGTCACACGACCAAATCTACAACATGAGCAGCCTCTACTATGAGCTGTTCGGAAGGAGACCAAAATGGAAAAAAGGACATGGAAGATTACACTGGCTGATGGCACATCCCTCGACGGTCTTGACCTCAACGGAAACAACTTCATCAGCTCCACCGCTGTCACCGAGGACACCTTCACCGGTAAGCTCTCCAGCGTGACTATCGAGGGGCCTGACGGCGCCCAGACCTATCAGGACATGAAGCTGGTCCAGATCAGCAAGGTCGGCAAGAGCTACTGGTTTATCCTGGCCGAGAAGACGGCCGAGGAAAAACAGAAGGAACTCGTCGCAGCTGCTCTGGCCACCAACGTCAACAGCATCACCGACCTCCAGCTCGCTCTGGCTGAGGTCTATGAAATGATCATTGCAGGAGGTATTTAAGTATGGCTAAAATCTACGCTTCCCTCATCAAGAAGGGGCTCAAAACCATCGACGACGTGCCCGAAAATCTGCGCGACGAAGTCCGCGCACTCCTGGAGGAGTAAGATGATCCGGCGCTTCAGATCCTGGCTCAGAAAGGTGGTGAACAACATGGCAGTCATCTACGTCGCCCTGATCGTCAAGGGCAAGCGTACCTACGACAGCGTACCTGACCTGATCAAGCCCCAGGTCAAGGAGATGCTGATCGACCTGGAACTGGCGGAGCTCGTCACTGAGTAAAGCCCACAACGCCCCCACGGAGATCTCCGTGGGGGCGTAATTCTAAGCAAGGAACAACTAAGAGATGAAGAAACGAAACAGCATGGAGGGACCTCGCCGATGACTCCCGACCAGCTCACCAACATCATCACCGCGCTGATCGCAGGTCTGACCGGCTCCGGAGGCTGCTCCGTGATCCTCTACCTGCTCCAGCGCCGTGACAAGAAAAAGGACGGCCGCACCGAGGAGGACAAGCAGCGCGACGAGGCGATGAAGCGCCAGAGCAAGCTGCTCCTCGGTCTGGCCCATGACCGCATCGTCTACCTGGGCTGCTGCTACATCGAGCGCGGCTACATCACCAAGGACGAGTACGAAAACCTGCACGACTATCTCTACGAGCCATATCTGGCCGAGGGTGGAAACGGCACGGCCAAAAAAGTCATGTCAGAGGTGGAGCGTCTGCCTCTGCACGAATAACTGAAAGGAGAAACACCATGAAGAAAATCGACTGGATCCGTAAACTCACGAGCCGCAAATTCTGGCTCAGCGTGGCGTCTTTTGCGTCCATGCTCATCATCGCCCTGGGTGGCGCTGAGGCGACCGCCACTCAGGTCACTGGCCTGATCATGGCCGGTGCGACTGTCATCGGCTACGTCATCGGCGAAGGCCTGGCCGACGCCGGCAACACATCCGGAGACGGCACTGGCGCCGGCGAGGAGTAAACCATGAAGGCGACAGGGTCCTCCACCGAGAGGATCATCTGGAACTACTTCCGCTGCAAAGGTTTCAGCCCGGCCGGTGTGGCCGGGCTGATGGGCAACCTCTACGCCGAGAGCGGGCTCAATCCGATAAACCTCCAGAACACCTACGAGAAGCGCCTGGGCCTCACGGACGCCGAGTACACGGCCGCCGTGGACTCCGGGAGCTATTCCAACTTCGTCCGCGACAGCGCCGGCTACGGCCTCGCGCAGTGGACATACTGGAGCCGCAAGGAGGCCATGCTCAACTACGCCCGGAAGACCGGCGCGTCCATCGGCGACCTGATGATGCAGCTCGACTTCATGTTCCAGGAGCTGAAGGGCTACGTGGCCGTCTTCCAGGTACTCCGGACAGCCCGGACCGTGAAGGAGGCGTCCGACATCGTGCTGACCAAGTACGAGCGCCCGGCCGACATGAGCAACGCCGTCAAGGTAAAGCGGGCCGGCTTCGGCCAGGCATACTACGACGCCTACGCAAACACCACAACAACCCCAGAGAAGGAGGAGATCACCATGAGCAACAGCCCTCTGGTAACGTACACCAACATCACCAAGAACAAGACCAGCCCCCGCAACCACGCCATCGACACCATCACGATCCACTGCATCGTGGGCCAGTGGACGGCGAAGCAGGGCTGCGACTATTTTGCCACCACTGACCGCGAGTGCAGCGCCAACTACATCGTCGGCAAGGATGGCTCCATCGGTCTGTCCGTCGATGAGGCGGATCGCTCCTGGTGCACTTCCAGCCGCGAGAACGACAACCGCGCCATCACCATCGAAGTCGCCAGCGACACCGAGCACCCCTACGCCGTGACCGATGCAGCCTACGCCGCACTGATCAAGCTGGTGGCCGACATCTGCAAGCGCAACGGCATCAAGAAGCTGGTCTGGTCCACCAACAAGACCGACCGCGTCAACCACGCCAACGGCTGCAACATGACCGTGCACCGCGACTACGCCAACAAGGCCTGCCCGGGCCAGTACCTCTACGACCGCCACGGCGCCATCGCTGCGGCCGTCAATGAGATCCTGGGCTCCAGCACTACCCAGGCACCGGAAGCGGCTCCGGAGGCCGTCCAGGGCTTCCCTGCGACGCCCTTCACTGTCCACGTCATTATCCCGGATCTGAACTATCGCAGCGGCCCGGGCATGAGCTACACGGTCAAGGGCCAAACCGGCAAGGGCGTCTTTACCATCACCGAGGTGCAGGACGGCTGGGGCAAGCTGAAAAGCGGCGCCGGCTGGATCTATCTCGAAAACCCTGACTACTGCACCATCCAGGGCGTCGCAGCGAAGCCGGCCGAGCCGGATCCTGCCGACGTGCTGGCGCAGGAGATCGCCGGCAAGGTGAAGGGCTCCGGCCTGGACCCCGTGGACGTCTTGAACAGGGTCGAGAAGATCCTGGGCGTGGCATGATGGTGCTGCCAGCAAATACATGATAGACTAAGAGAGCCCCGGCACCCGCCGGGGCTCTTTTGCTTTATACGGCAATTCTGAGGACGACATAGTCCCGCAGCACGATGATCTTCGGGGTTCGAGTACCGTCGCGCGGGCTCCATTCATTAATGTGGAATCTATCGAGAAGCTTATGACTCTGATAGGTTTTTTTGATTTCTAAAACATTATTCAAAAAATAATGATATTTGCTTATTAAAGTATTTATGATATAATCGTTCTAAAGATATTAGTATGGAATTTTTAATGATGCAATATTATAGTTGATTCAGGGAGGGATAAGATGGCTAGGAAAACATCAAACAAGAAAAAAGCTACGGTTGAAAAGGGATCAAAAAAGACTTCCGCAAAAACAGCAGCAGTAAAGACACAGGAAAAAGTTGTTGAGGAAGTCAAAGTAGAAGAAGCGAAAGCAGAAGTTGTAAAAGAAGAAAAAGAAGTAATAGCAGTGAAAGAGGAAAAGACAAAGGCAGAAGCAGTGAAAGCAGAAGAGCCGAAGGCAGAAGCTGTGGAGGAGGAAGCAGTGAAAGAGGAAGAGCCGAAGGCAGAAGCACTGAAGGAAGAAGCAGTAAAAGAGGAAGAGCCTAAGGCAGAAGCACTGAAGGAAGAAGCAGTAAAAGAGGAAGAGCCTAAGGCAGAAGCACTGAAGGAAGAAACAGTAAAAGCAGAAGAGCCTAAGGCAGAAGCTGCAGAGGAGGAAGCAGTGAAAGCAGAAGAGCCGAAAGCAGAAGCTGTGGAGGAAGAGGCAGCGAAAGAGGAAGCACCACAGGCAGAAGAACCGAAAGCAGAAGTATTCACGACTCCGAGAAGAAGTGTCGCATTCATAGGTTCTGAATGTTATCCGTTTGTAAAGACAGGTGGTCTGGGGGATGTAATGTATGCTCTTCCGAAAGCTCTGGTAAAACAGAACTGTGACGTAAAGGTAATTCTTCCGCGTTACAAATGCATCCCGTGGAAGTATCAGGAGAAAATGATATATAAGGGTTCTTTCAATATGAATCTGTGTGCTGACGGCAGATCCTACTATGTAGGAATTATGGAATATGTCTGGGACGGCGTCGTATATGATTTCATTGATAATGAAGAATTTTTCGGTAATGGAAATCCGTATACTAATCTTATTGACGATATTCCGAAATATTGCTATTTTGCAAAGGCTGCGCTGGCTGCATTGAATTATATGGATTGGATTCCGGATATCATTCACTGTCATGACTGGCAGGCAGCTTTGGTTCCTGTATATTTAAGAACCATGTTTGAAGATACAAAGCTGACATCCGCAAAAACGATTCTGACCATTCATAATTTACGTTTCCAGGGTATTTACAATATACCTACGATCCGTTACTGGTCAGGGCTTCCGGATTATGTGTTTAACAAAGATGCATTGAAGGTAGGTTATCAGGATGCAAATATGTTAAAGGGCGGATTGAAGTATTGTAATATGATTACTACGGTAAGCCATACATATGCGGGAGAAATCCAGACGGAGTATTATGGAGAACAACTGGATGCTCATTTAAGATATCATTCCGGCAAATTAAGAGGCATTGTAAATGGTATTGACTATGATATCTGGAATACGAGTACGGACAGCAGAATATATGCAAATTATGATATCACAAATGTTCTGGACAAGAAAAAGGAAAACAAACATAACTTACAGGAAGAACTTGGACTGGTTCAGGATGATCACAAGTTTGTGATCGGACTGATTTCCAGATTGACCGATCAGAAGGGACTTGATCTGGTGAATGCCATTCTTCCGCAGATCATGGATGAGCATACACAGGTCGTTGTACTGGGAACAGGGGATGCTGTTTATGAAGACTCTTTCCGGTATTATGAAAATGCATATAAAGGAAATGTGTGCTCGAACATCATGTATGATGAAACGAGAGCTCACAAAATCTATGCAGGTGCAGATGCGTTATTAGTACCTTCACAGTTTGAGCCTTGCGGATTGACACAGTTAATTGCCATGCATTATGGTACAGTGCCGATTGTTCGCGAAACAGGCGGACTGAAAGATACGGTAGAGCCATATAATATGTTCAGCAATACGGGTAATGGCTTCACATTTGACCGGTACGATGCAGGATTATTATTAGATGCAGTCAACAGGGCAAAAACACTGTATTTCACAAACCGCTGGTGCTGGGATGAAATGGTTCAGAGAGATATGGATAAGAATCTTTCCTGGGATAATTCTGCAAAACAATACAAAGATCTGTATCTGGAATTAACATGGTAGAAGAATCATAGTACTGCTTATGTCCTGTATAGCAGTCACTGATTAACAATGTCGTATAGCGGTAAAGGATAAATAATATTAAATTCAGGGAGGAATCTTCGCCCATATTGGCGGAGAAGCCTCCTTGTTTTATACATCCAACTCCTTATTATCGTTATTCCCATCACTGAAATCTTTATTATTGCAGAATTGGTTATATTTTATGGTGCCGGCTTCTAAATACAGTGGTATAATAATTAACAAATGAGGAGGCTTTATCAATGAAGTCAAAACCAAAGAAGTAAATTTATGGTAGTGTAAAGTAGCCTATGAAAAATTGGAGCTGAAAAAATGGCTCCATTAGAACCTTGAAAATTGCAGACATGTTAGTTTTCGGCGGTGTCCGCCAC
>SFGJ01000013.1 GCA_004557655.1 Clostridiales bacterium
TACTGCGATACGCCAGCCATGTCAAGCACATTTTTCAACTTTTTCCAAGTTTTTTCCGTGCCTCCCGGCCGGTTTCCCGCACCGCCGTCTCTCGACGACTTCGTTAGAGTACCACGCCCGACACCTCCTTGTCAACCCCCATTTTTACTTTTTTTTATTTCTCTCATTGGCTGTACTTATGGGGAGCATCTGCCTCTTTTCTTTTTGCGGGCAAGGTGGTATGATAGGTGCAAATTAATAAGGAGATTTGATCTATGTCCCGCTATCCCTTTCTTCTGCTGGACGCAGACAACACATTATTTAATTTTAACATCGGTAATCGACGAGCCTTCAGTGAGGTGTGCCGTGTATGCCGGCTGCCGGACTCGGATGAGCTTTTCCACGCTTACGAAAAAATCAATGCTGATATGTGGGCTGCCTTTGACCGGGGCGAATGCGACAAGGATTTTCTGGTTGTAGAACGGTTTCGGCGGTATCTGCAGCGCTTTACTCTGGACGCTGATCCCGTGCAATGCAATGAGATCCATCTGAATGCTTTGAAATCCAACACGGTTTTGATGCCCCATGCTTTGGAAGTGTGTCGCGAACTGGCCAAGGAGCATCAGCTTTACATCGTTACCAACGCCGTGGCCGCCGTACAGAAGTCCCGGTTGGCTGCCAGTGAGATTCGGCCCTACATCATCGACGCATTTATCTCCGAAGATGCCGGAGCCAGCAAGCCTTCCGTGGAATACTTTGACTACGTGTTCTCCCGAATTCCGGGCATCACCCGGGGAAACTGCCTGCTGGTAGGCGATTCCATCTCCAGTGACATCCGAGGAGCCAACAACTATGGAATTCCCTGCTGCTGGTACAATCCGTCAAAGCTTGACGCGCCAGATGGGCTTCGGATCGACTATGAGATAGAGGATCTGCCGCAGCTTCTGGCCATTGCGAATGAATAACAAAAGACCGGCTTTCTTTGGGAAGCCGGTCTTTTATGTAGCGTATCATAAATAGAAAACCTCGTTTTCGGCGGGTCGGGCATACTGTGCCTCCAGTTCGTGCTGGTGGTACAGAAACCCAGCATCATCGAAATACTTTGCCCCCGAAGGACAACCCTTGACGCAGGCACAGCATTTGATGCAGATACCCCGCACCACCGACACATCGGCCGGGTCGATGGATCCCATGGGGCAGATTTCGGCGCACAGGCCGCAGCCGCCACAGCGGGTCATATCCGTCCTGGGCTTTACCTTTAAAATATTAATAGGGTTGCCCGCACGGTCTCTGGGGGTATAATAGGGTCGTATAGGGTCCTCACCACGGACGGGAACGGGCTTTTCCGGGGCGGCAGGCAGGGCACGCACCTGCCGGGCAATCTTTGCGGCAAATTCGTCCATAAGGGCTTTGTCAGCCTCATTGGGCCGCCCCTGCCCCAGCACCCGGGAGAAGGAGTGCTCCCCCACAAATGCGCCTGCGGCCACAGGGTGCAGCCCATCCGCCGCGAGGATGTTCCGCAGCTCCACAAGTGCGTCGTCATAGTTGCGGTTGCCAAAAAGCACCACCGGCACCACCAGCGCGCCGCCGCCTATGATCTTCTCCCGCAAATACGGCAGCAGCACATTGGGCACACGACCGGCAATCACCGGGGTCCCAAAAACCACCAAATCCGCAGCGTTAAAGCGCTGCTCCCGTTGCCGCACAGTGGGAACGGAAAAGTCCACTCTCTCCACCGGCAGGTCCAGTTTACCGGCGATGACATGCGCTATGCGCTCCACCGTGGAACGGGTAGTACCCGTACCACTGAAATACACCGCCCAAACCTTTTTCAGCTCCATCGTGTAACCTCCTTACAGGTCGAAATCCTCCTGCTTGAGTTCCCCGGTCTGCAGTTTTACGGGCCGGGGAGGCACACGTTTAAGCGGATCATAGCGAAAAGCGCTGCAGTGATGCTCCGCCGCCACAATGCCACACTTGACGCAGGCCACCTCCTCATCGCTGATCCGGGTGCCCTTGGCACAATAAGCACAGCGAGGGTCAATCTTCTTACGAAACAGCATGGCTCCTCCTTACAGCGTTTCCAGCACCACCTTGCCGTGGGCAGCGGCAGCGCGGATATGGGTGATGGGATGGTCAAAGCTCTCGATGATACGCACCGCCATGGGATCCTCCAGCTCCTTCTGGATGCAGCGGCGGAGATTTCTCGCGCCGTAGGCGGCGGAATAGGACTTCTCTACCAGATAATCCACTATCGAATCCTCATATGTGAATGTAAAGCCCTTGGCGGACAGAGATTCTGCCAGCTCCCGCAGCATAATGCGGGCGATGCCGCTGAAGTTCTCCTTGGTAAGCTGATGGAAATACACGATCTCGTCCACACGGTTGATAAATTCCGGCCGCAGGAACTCCTGCAGCGCCTTCATCACCCGCTCTTTTCCCAATTCGTCGCCGCTGCGGCCGAAGCCCACGGCACCGCCATTCTTATCCGAACCGGCGTTGGAGGTCATGACGATAACGGTATTCTCGAAATTCACCTTTCGACCGTGGGCGTCGGTGATCTGACCATCGTCCAAAATCTGCAGCAGCACATTCAGCACATCGGGATGGGCCTTCTCGATCTCGTCGAACAGCACCACGGAATAGGGCTTGCGGCGGATCTTCTCTGTAAGCTGACCCGCCTCATCATAGCCCACATAGCCCGGAGGGGAACCCACAATGCGGGAAACGGAATGCTTCTCCATGAATTCCGACATATCCAGACGAATCAGAGACTCCGGAGCATGAAACAGGTCATCCGCCAGTTGCTTGACAAGCTCTGTCTTGCCCACGCCGGTACTGCCCACGAAAATGAAGCTCACGGGCTTGTGCTTGGGGGAAATGCCCACACGGTTCCGCCGGATGGCCGCCGCCACAGCCGATACCGCTTCATCCTGGCCCACGATATGCGCCTTCAAACGGTTCTCCAGCTCCGACAGGCGTTTGAATTCCTCCTCCCGGATCTTGCTGGCAGGGATCTTTGTCCACAGCTCAATGACCCGGGCAATGTTCTCCATAGTCAGCCGGGGCACGCCCTTTTTCTCGTTTTCCGTCAGTTCCTCCTGCAGGCGCATCTCCTGGCTGCGCAGCTCAGCGATACGCGCATAACGCCGGTCCAGCTCCTCGTTGCTAAGCTCCTTTCCCTCCTCCGGCTCCGCGGACATGAGAGTTTCCCGCTCAAAGGTAATGTTCTCCAGATCGCGCTTGAGCTCCATACGCCGGTTGATGGACGCATCGTGGAGATTCAGATCGGAGCAGGCCTCGTCGATGAGGTCGATGGCCTTGTCAGGCAGGAAACGGTCGGTGATATACCGCTCGGACAGAGCCACCGCCTGACGCAGGATCCCCTCGGGGATCTGGACGCCGTGATAGCTTTCGTAGTAATGTGCGATGCCCTTGAGTATCTCCAGAGTGTCCTCCATGTTCGGCTCCGCCACCGTCACCGGCTGGAAACGGCGCTCCAGAGCCGAGTCCTTTTCGATATACTTGCGGTATTCGTTAAAAGTGGTGGCGCCGATGACCTGGATCTCGCCACGGGAGAGGGCGGGCTTGAGGATGTTGGCGGCATTCATGCTGCCCTCGGCATCTCCGGCTCCCACGATGTTGTGCACCTCGTCGATGACCAAAATGATGTTGCCCGCCTTGCGGATCTCCTCGATGAGGCCTTTCATCCGGCTCTCAAACTGGCCCCGGAACTGCGTACCGGCCACCAGAGCCGTCAGATCCAGCAGGTAGACCTCCTTATCCCGGAGCTTAAAGGGTACGGTCCCAGCGGCAATGCGTTGGGCAAGGCCCTCGGCAATGGCTGTTTTGCCAACGCCCGGTTCGCCGATAAGGCAGGGATTATTCTTCTGGCGGCGGTTCAGAATCTGCACCACCCGCTCGATCTCCTGCTCCCGGCCAATGACGGCATCCAGCTTGCCCTCCCGGGCGCGGTGGGAAAGGTTAATGCAGTAATTATCCAAAAACTTTCGTTTTTTCTCGGTTTTGCCGCCCTTGGCCTCCCGGCCGGAACCGGAAGCGTCGCCGGGCTGCCTTTCCGCAGGGGTCTGATTGCCGCCGAATAAGCGATTCAAAAACGGGAAAGTAGCTGTCTTACCGCTCTCATCCTCGTCGCCGCCGTCGTCATCGGGCACATCTTCCAGTTCTTCGGCGCCGCCGAAGGCCTGCATCATCTCGCCGCTGAGGCTCTCCAGATCCTCCGGGGTAATGCCCATGCGCTTCATCATATCCTCTACCTGGGGCAATCCCAGCTTGGCGGCACACTGCAGGCACAGGCCCTCACTGACCTGCTCGTTTTTCTCGTTCATCCGGGAGATGAACACCACAGCCACATTTTTCTTACATCTTGCGCAAAGAGTAGGTTGCATAGTTTCCTCCGTTTTTCCTGCCACCCGCCAAGCGGATGGTCTTGGGGTTTACAGGGATGTGATCCAATCCATGGGGGAATGGTCCACAAAAAATCGAAGTATTGCGGACTGGGATACCATGTCCTGCGTAATCACAAGCTGCAGCCGTTGCAGCAGCCACACCGCCACAAACACCAGCAGCGCCGCGACCCCAAGGCCCAGAATGCCGCCGCCCAGCAGATCCAGCAAGTGCAGGCCGGGAAGCTTCCCCACCAGCTTCAACGCACGCAGCACCAATCTGCAAAGGATCATCAAAACAACAAACGCCGCCAGGTACACAATGGCATAGGCCACCGACTGGGCGATGCCGTCCGTCACAGCGGTGACCAGAGATTCCTTCGTCTGCTGCACAAGATCCCCCACACTGTCGGCAATACGCTTGGCAGTCTCGCCAAAGAAACCGGCACTCTCCACCATGTCGGCTGCAGTGCTGCCGGCATGGCCGCTGCTCGATATTTTCTTTTCCAGAATGGGACGGATCCATTTGGCCACCGTGCCGGACAAAGCGGCAGCGGCAACACCGGCTCCGATGAAGGACACCACCGTGGCGGCAACGCCTCCCAGTGTCTGCAAAAAGCCACGCTTTGCGCCGATGCCCAGGCCCAGCAGCAATACGCCCACGATCACAAGATCAATCCAAATCATATAACTCTCCTTTTACGGCAAATACAGACTGGCCGCATTGGTACCCGCCAGCACCGCCGAGCCGTCCGACCGCATCAGCACCCGGCGAGCGGAACTGACATCCTCCAACACAGAGCATTCCTGCAAATTCCTGTCATAGATCACCAGCTTGTTGCTGTAAAGCACCGCCAGATAGCGGCCCGCCGCCGACAGATCCAGCACCTCGTTCTCCACGGACAGGGAGGCGATCTCCTCCCCGGCGGTATTCACCGTGGCCAGATGGGTAAGGCCGCCGGACGAATAGTTCTCCAGCAACACGGCAGCAAACTTCCCGCCACCTAAGCCGCAGCGGGAGAGGCTTCCGCCCCGATAGTCGTATGTCGAAACCGTGCCGTCATTTTTCACAAAGCACAAGGCCTTGTCCGTGACAGCGCAGAAAGTACCGTTCACAGTGCCCATCTCATATACGCCGCCGGTGAGAACTGCATCGGCCCACAGAGCGTCGGAGGTGAGCTTATAAATCTGCAGAGAGCTTACAAAGCTGCCGCTGTCCTGACTCATAGCCGCCGCCGCCATATATTTTCCGTTTTCGGAAACGGCCGCGGTCATAAGATACTTCTGTGCCGAGTGGAAATCGTACAGAGGCTCACCCTTGCCATTATAGACGGACACTGCCGTTTTATATCCAGTTTTTTTCAGCACCACGGCAAACCTGCCGCTTTGCCCCATCTCCACGGAGAAGATCTCCCCCTCCATGGTCATCTGCCTCACAAGGCCCTTGCCATCCAGCAGATACAGATCCTTGCCGCCGATCTCATACACGACGCCGAATCCATCCTCCGCGCTGACGGCTGCCTGTCCCATCTGCAGCGCCGTGTGGTAAACGGTGCTGCCCTTGTCGTCCAAAAGTGTAATCTCCTTGTTTGATGCCACCAGCAGGCTGCCATTCAGGTCGGCAAAACAGCTTGTGCCGTCGCCGTTGTACTGATAGAGTCTCACGCAGCCGTTCTCGTCCTTATCCGCCTGCATATAGGCGATGCTGCGGCGCAGGCCGTCAAAGGCCGTGCGGTCCAGCAGCACAAAGGCCGCCACCAACCCCAGCACCAGTAGAACAGCCAGCAACAGCGCCCGCAGCTTCCCGCGGGGGATCGCTTTTCTTTTCACTCGCTTGGGGGCATCCTGCTGCAGGTCGCCCATTTCAAATTTCATCTGTTCCATTCAGTCTATCATCCTCATACCAGACCCGTGTGAGATACAGTCCCCCGGGAGGCGCCGTGGGGCCTGCCAGCGTGCGGTTGCCGGAGTCCAAAATCTCCGGGATGTCCTCCGGAAGGATCTTACCCTCGGCGGCATACAGCACCGTCCCGGTGATAGCCCGCACCATGTTATACAGAAATCCGTTGGCGCACACTTTCAGCTCCAGCAGTTCTCCCTGCCGCTGCACACGGCAATAATAAATGGTGCGGACGGTGCTTTTTACATTGGTCCCCACAGAGCGCACAGCGGCAAAATCGTGGGTGCCCTCGAACATCCTGGCCGCGCGGTCCATAAGTGCCTCATCCAGCCGCTTAGGATAGAAATACGCCCGGTGGACATAGAAGGGATTTTTTACGCGGGAATTGTAAATGCGGTAAGTATACTCTTTTTTGATGCAGGAACCAATGGCGTTGAAATCCTCCGCCACCTCATAGGCGCGGCGCACCACAATGTCCTCGGGGATGTGGGTATTCACCGCAAATGGGATGCGCTCCACGGGAATGCGGGAGTTGGTGTGGAAATTTGCCACATAGTACTCCGCGTGTACGCCGGCGTCCGTCCGGCCGCAGCCCACGCATTTGATCTTCTCCCCACACACCATGGACAAGCCCCGTTCCAGGGTCTCCCCCACAGAGATCTCGGTCTTTTGTACCTGCCAGCCGTGGTAAGCCGTGCCGTTATACATCAAAACCAGTGCAATGTTCCGCATAGTGCATCCTTTCTGCATTTTTACAGGCCGAATCGCCCCAGAACGATGACCCCCACCGCCAGAACCGCAAAGCCGGAGAGCACCAGCCAGTCCGCCGTCTTATAGCGCAGCACATGCAAGGCCGTGCGGCCTTCGCCGCCGTGATAGCAGCGGCATTCCATGGCCGTGGCCAGTTCGTCGGCCCGACGGAAAGCGGAGATGAACAGAGGCACTAAGATGGGCACCAGTGCCTTGGCCCTTTTAAATATATTGCCGGATTCAAAGTCAGCACCCCGGGCCTTCTGGGCGGACATGATCTTATCGGTCTCCTCTATAAGGGTGGGGATAAACCGCAGGGCAATGGACATCATCATGCTCAGCTCATGCACCGGAGCCTTGATCTTCTTCAAAAAGCCCAGGAGTGACTCCAATCCGTCCGTCAAGGCGATGGGGCTTGTGGTGTAGGTCATGAGGAAGGTTCCCATGATGAGCATGAGGATGCGCAGGATCATCTTCACCGCTGCCACAACGCCCTCCCAGGTGATGTGCCGCAGGAGCCACACGTCGCAAACGCTCTCGCCCTTGGTGAAAAACAGGTTCATCACTGCCGTGAAAATCACGATGATGAGAATGGGCTTTAATCCCTTGGTCAGTGCCTTAAGCCGCACCTTGGACGCCACGATGCAAGTGGCCAGCACCGCCGCCACCATGGCGTAGGTCAGCACGCTGTCCGCGCAGAACAGGGCCACGATGTAGAAAACCACCGCCAGCAGCTTTGTCCGGGGATCCAGCCGGTGGACTATCGTGTTTCCGGGAAAAAACTGTCCCAGAGTAATATCCTTCAGCATTGCCCCTCGCCTCCTCTCAGTGCCAGGAGACGGCGTGTCAGTTCTTCCGTCGTATATACACTGCTGTCACGCAGCAAGCCACGCTTTTGCAGCTCCATGGCCACCTTGGTGACCTGAGGCACATCCAATCCCACCTGCAAAAGCTCCTCCGCCCGGGAAAAGACCTCCTCCGGCGTACCATCCATGATCTTATGGGCATGGCTCATAACGACGATGCGGTCCACATTCCGGGCGATCTCCTCCATGGAATGGCTCACCAGAATGATGGTGTTGCCCTTTTGCCGGTGGTAGTTGCGAAGCTGTGCCAGAATAGCCTCCCGTCCACGGGGATCAAGACCCGCCGTAGGCTCGTCCAGAATCAGGATCTTCGGCTCCATGGCGATGACGCCGGCGATAGCCACCCGGCGCTTCTGTCCACCGGAAAGCTCAAAGGGAGAGCGCTCCAGCATCTCCTCGTCGATGCCCGCGAAGGCCGCCGCCTGACGCACCCGCCGGTCGATCTCGTCCTTGTCCAGGCCCATATTGCCGGGGCCAAAGGCGATGTCCTTATAGACCGTTTCCTCAAAAAGCTGGTACTCCGGATATTGGAACACAAGGCCCACCTGAAAGCGCACCCTGCGGATCTCCTTTGGCTTTTCCCAGATGTCCTGTCCGTCCAGCAGGATCTGTCCGTCCGTGGGACGCAGCAGTCCGTTCAAATGCTGGATGAGGGTGGACTTCCCGGATCCTGTGTGACCGATGATACCCAAGAACTCCCCGGGCATCACCTCCAGGTTCACATGGTCCACAGCGCCGTGCTCAAAGGGCGTTCCGGCACTGTAAATATGGGAGAGGTTCTCCACTTTCAAAATTGGTTTCAAATCAGATTATTCCCCTTTTATCCCGCCGGAGAAGGCGTGGCAGATAGCGTCCGCACACTCCTCAACGGTCATAGCATCCAGCGGGATGTCTATGCCCCGGCTCCGCAATTCGTACAGCAGCTCCACCGTATCCGGTGCAGCCAAGCCTAACTCACGCAACTTCTCCACCCGGGAGAAAACCTCCCTGGGTGGGCCGTCCATGGCAATGCTTCCTCTGTTCATCACAATAGCCCTGTCGGCTTCCATAGCCTCGTTCATGTGGTGGGTGATGAGCACCACCGTGATGCCCCGCTCCCGGTTCAGCTTATGGACCGTGGTCAGCACCTCCCGCCGACCCACGGGGTCGAGCATGGCTGTGGACTCGTCCAGCACGATGCACTCCGGAGCCATGGCAATGACCCCGGCAATGGCAATGCGCTGCTTCTGACCGCCGGAGAGCAGGTGCGGCGCATGGCGGGCGTAATCTGTCATGCCCACCGCCTCCAGTGCGTCATCCACCCGCCGGCGGATCTCCTCCGTGGACACTCCCAGGTTCTCCGGGGCAAAAGCCACATCCTCCTCTACCACATTGGCAACGATCTGGTTATCGGGGTTCTGAAACACCATGCCCATGCGGCGGCGTACCTCCAGCAAAAGAGCCTGGTCCGCCGTGTCCATTCCCTCCACCCACACCTTGCCGCCGGTGGGCAGCAGGACGGCGTTCATATGCTTGGCCAGGGTGGATTTCCCGGAGCCGTTGTGCCCTAAAATTGCCACAAAGCTCCCCTTTTCTATGGTCAGATCCACCTCCCGCAGAGCGGAGGACTCCTGTCGTCCCCCGTCCTCCGCCGGATAGGTGAAGGTGAGTTTTTCTGTTTGCAACATGATTGACATAGGTCTATCTCATTTCTTTTTTCACACAGATTTTTATTCGCTCATCCACCGGCCTGTGGCGCCGCAGGGCAGCGCCATGCCCGATTCGGTGCACGGCAGGCCCAGCTCGTCCCAACTGACCTTGCCGCCCCGCTCCTTGCCGATGAGCGTTTGCAGAATGTACCCCAGCACCGAGGGTGCCAGTCCCGTGGTGTAGGAATTGAGTATCACGAACAGTGGCTTATCCGACAGCACCTTGGCGCACAGCTTCACAAAGGGATAGAGGTTATCCTCCAGCTTCCACACCTCGCCGCCGGGTCCGCGGCCATAAGAGGGCGGATCCATGATGATGGCGTCGTAGGTCTTGCCCCGGCGAATTTCTCTTTCTACGAACTTGGCGCAGTCGTCCACGATCCAGCGGATGGGCGCCTCCGTAAGGCCGGATGCTCTGGCATTCTCCTTGGCCCAGGCCACCATGCCCTTGGCGGCGTCCACATGGCACACGGCTGCACCCGCCGCGGCGCAAGCCACGGTGGCTCCGCCGGTGTAGGCAAACAGGTTCAGTACACGGATGGGGCGGCCGGCGCTTCTGATCCTCTCCATAGCGAAGTCCCAGTTGGCAGCCTGCTCAGGGAAAAGCCCTGTATGCTTGAAGTTCATGGGCTTCACCTGAAAGCGCAGGTCCTTGTAGGCGATGGGCCACTGGTCCGGGAGCTTGCGCTTGTCCCAATGTCCGCCGCCCGTGGAGGAACGGCTGTACCGTGCGTTGGCCTGCCGCCAGCCGGGGTGGCTATGATCCGTTTCCCAAATGGCCTGAGGGTCAGGGCGTACCAGAATCTGCTGTCCCCAGCGCTCCAGTTTTTCTCCGCCGCCGCAATCCAGCAGCTCATAATCCTTCCAACCGTCAGCGATCCACATAAAGGGCCTACCTCCGCATACTAAATCAATGTATTATACACCCTTTTACCGTTCTCCGTCAACACCGCGTGCTAAAAAGAGGAGCCGCTTAACCGACTCCTCTCCTGTTATGTACCCCGAACTCCGGCTCACTCCTTATAGCAGAACAAAATGGGCTTGACCTGATAATCCAGCGCTTCGAAAGAATATCCCTCGCTGCGGACGTCGCGGATGATCTGGCGCACCGCCCGGGATGTGTTTTTCTTTTGGGCACAGTCGTGCATCAATACGATGCCTCTTTTGCAGCCGTAAATGCCCTTTACAACATTTTGAGCAAGCTGCTCCGGTGAATACTCCACCCCGCTGGCATCTTCACTGGACACATTCCAGTCAAAGGGCACAAAGCCGCGCCGCAGCATCTCCGCCATGATCTCCTCGTGCACCGCCGCGTTATAGGCGTTCAGACTGCCGCCAGGAAAACGGAAACAAGATGGAGTGACGCCGATGGTGTCCCGGATGAGCTTAAATACCCGATACATATCGTCCAGGTACGCCTCCTCGGAGCCATAAATCTCACTGTACACACGGCTATAGCTATGCATACCGATGGTATGTCCCTCCTGCACCATGCGACGCATCCGGGCAAGGTTTTTCTCCCCGGAATTACCCACCACAAAGAAAGTAGCCTTGACATTTTCCTCCTGCAGAGTCTGGAGGATAATATCCGTGTTATCGGAGGGGCCTTCGTCAAAGGTCAGGTAGGCCGTTTTCTCCTTAACCACCGTTGCGTCCCAATCCTGCGGCGCATAAAAGTCCGGATACAGAGACTGATATTTTGGGCAGTCGGCATCCAGGCGAAAATCGTGTCTTTGCCAATCTTCGAAGCGTTCCAGCTTATCTGTTAGTTCCCGATTCTGCTGCCGCAGCTGCTCGATCTGCCCCTCATCTTCCCGCTTTATCTCATGCAACTGCACGCCCAGCATCACGGCTATCACCGTGGGCACGGAAATGACCAGAATGGCCACGGCAAGAAGCAAGTATCTGTTAAAGCTCCCTTTTTGGCGGTTAAGCATTCCTTATGTTTTTATAAGCATTATTTTTAACCCAATAACCTTGTATGTTCCGTTTTCTATTAAAAAGCAGGAACGTAACTCGTCCCTGCTTTACACTTATTTCTTCCTCCCCAGGATGAAAAATACAACCGCCGTGGCAGCAACGGCAGCAGATATGCCTGCCGACACCACCAGCAGGACCTGACGGTTTTCCTTTGCAAATTGTTTGATTTTATCCCAGGTACAGCCTGCCGCCTTGCAGGTACAATTCTTCGCAAATCCAACCACCGCGCAGCTCACGGACTTGACAAGTCCCACCACAAAGCCCGCAACGGCTTTCCCGGTCTCGCACAGCGCCGACAACACACGGCCGCTTGTTTCACGCACAGTATCCATAACCTGTTCCATGTATGCACACCTCCTGTAAACTCTATGGTTATTCTTGCCCTTATTATATGGGGCTAACCCATCTCCGTCAAGAAAATTTCGGTTACAAATTATGTCAGTTTTTTCTCGGTATACTCCCCGTCGGCCACGCATAAGCTTGTCTATCCCGATATGCAGAGGAGGGCTGTCATTGAAAAAGTTTCTGCGCCGCAGCGGGGCGGCTCTGCTGGCCGCCTGCACGGTATGGGTGGTCATCGCCACGGTGGAAAGCAACTCCGTCGCGGCGGCGGCAACGGCATTGCGAGATTCTTTTCATCTGCCCACAGCGCTGATGCGGCTGGAGCTGGGTGACCTGCCCGGAGATAAGGAGATGAGCCTGTCCACCCTGCTGTGTCTGGGGCAGTCGCCTCTGCTATGGGCGGCCTACGGCCAACTGCCGGAAGAGGATCCCCCCGCTGCCAAGCCGCAGCCGGTGCCTGCGCAGCCACAGCCCCAGCCCCAGCCTGCGCCCGCCGACGAAAACGAATGGACGCAGGGCCTTTCTTTTACTGATAACGGTGCGCCCAGCCAGACGGTAATCCCCACCGCCTCCAAGAGCTACACCGTAGCCGGCAATGTGTATATCAAAAACAGCTCCGACCACACCATAGACACCTCCCTGCTGGACGGCACATTCCCTGCAAAATTGGGCGACAGCACCCAGCCGCAGGTACTGATCCTCCACACCCACGGCAGCGAGGCCTACACCATGCCCGCCGGAGAGGAATACACCCCCAGCGGCAGCTACCGCACAGCGGATACGGAAAAGAACATGATCCGCGTCGGCGACGAGATTGCCGCCGTTCTCTCCCTATACGGCATTTCTGTCCTCCATGACCGGCAGATCCACGACACGGACTACAACAGCGCCTATGACAAAAGCTATGACAGTGCCGCCGCCTATCTGCAAAAATACCCCTCACTGTCCTTTGTGCTGGATATCCACCGGGACGCCATATCCGACGCCGACGGCAAACAGTACAAAGTGGTGAGTGAGGAAGATCCCCGTGCCGCCCAGCTCAGCATCGTCATGGGCAGCAACTACAGCGCATGGATGGATAATTTCCGCCTGGCGGCGGCAGTGCAGGCCCATCTGCTCAAAGATCATCCCACGCTCATGCGGCCCATCCTCCTGCGGCCTTATGGGTACAACCAGTCTCTGTGTACCGGCTACCTGCTGGTAGAAGTAGGAGCCGCCGGAAACTCTCTGGATGAAGCCATTTACTCTGCCCGCCTCTTTGCCTCAGCCTTTGCCGAAACCCTTGGCGCAGCGAAAAAGTAATACACCCCGCGCAAGCGCGCAAAACGCAAGCATCACCGGCGAATCTTACCCACTATCTGATTGCATCCATTCTTTCACTTCCGCACATTCTTTGCAAATAAATTCCCCTCATATTTCACCGGTCTTTTTCTGCAAAGCAAAAATGAGACCCTTTCGGGTCTCATTTTTTATCTTCTCCCAAAGAAGTAGTCATACAGGGAACCCCAGCCGCTGCTGCCCTGTCCGTTCTGCGGGGTCTGCTGCTCCTGCTGCGTACTCTCGGTCTTTGCGTCAAAGGTCAGTTCGGTGGAATAGTTCTGGCCGTCCCGATAATAAATCACGGTCACGGTGTCCCCGGCCCGGTGACCCTTCTTTGCGGCGGTGAGGTCCTCCATGGAGGTGATTTCCATGCTGTCCACCTTGGTGATCACATCGCCCATGCGCAGTCCCGCCTTCTCCCCCGCGCCGCCCTTGTCCACGGAATAGACAAACACGCCGTTGTCCTTGTCGATCTGGTACTGCGTCGCCATCTGCCTGGTCATGGTGCCGGCTGTGATGCCCATGGAGGGCTTGCTGGTGATCTGACCGTTTTCCATGATGTCCGTGATGACGGCCTGCACATCGCCTATGGGAATGGCAAATCCCAGACCCTCCACTGCGGTATTGGAATAGCTGGAATACTTGGCCGAGACGATGCCCACCACCTCACCGTACAGATTCATCAAGGGGCCGCCGGAGTTGCCGGGATTGATGGAGGCATCCACCTGGATCATATTAAAGGGCGTGCCGCTTACATTGATGGCACGGTCACAGCAGGAGACAATGCCCTGACTCATGGAGAAGGTCAGCTCACCCAGCGGATTGCCGATGGCCAGCACCGTGTCGCCCACATTCACATCTGCACTGTTCCCCAGAGTCACAGGCTGCAATCCGGTGGTTTCCACCTTCAGCACCGCCACATCGTAATCGCTGTCGCTGCCCACCACAGCGGCGGAATATTCCTTGCCGTCGTACATGGTCACTTTCACTGAGGAGGCGGAAGCCACCACATGATGGTTGGTGACAATATAGCCGTCCTGGGTAATGACAAAGCCGCTGCCGGAAGAAGCCGACTCCACCCGCTGCCCGAAAATGTTGGTAGACACGGCGGAGCAGTTGATGCTCACCACGCTGCCCACCGTGGAGGCGTACACCTCGGCGGGGGTCATAAGCGTCTGGCCGGTGACCTTTTTCACCGTAACCTCCTGGACGGTGCGGTCACTCTGGTGAATGGCAGTGCCGCCGCCCACACCAACGCTTCTTGCCAGGGCAGCGCCGCCGAAACCCGCGCCGCCGCCTACCAACGCGCAGGCCAGCAGCAAGGCAGTTACCTTTACACCGCTCTTTTTCCATATGGAATTCTTCTTTTTTTTCGTCACCGCCTCCCAAGCAGGCTGCTCCTCCTGAGAGCTGTACTTATAATGATAGAGACTGTTGGGATCGTTGTAGCTTCCGTTCTCGGGCCTGTACTCGTTGTTCTCGCTCATATGGATTACCTCCTGTCTATTATCTTTCCCGCATTTCTCACAAAAGTATGCTTGTGGGCGTTGGAAAAATGTTGTATACTGTGGTTTAACTTTAGTAATTATATTATTCTTTTATCTTAATTAAATCTTTAAAAAATATGAACTTTTTTATAAGGAGGGAGTCTTTTGCTGAAGCTGGAGCAGGTTAAAATAAGGCCAGAGCAGGAGCATGCCCTGCTGAGGGAAAAGGCAGCGCAAATACTGCGTATTCCCGCGGAAAACATCCTTTCATGTTCCATTCTGCGCAAGGCAGTGGATGCCAGAGCGCCCCTGCATTTGGTATATACGCTGGCAGTAGCCGTCAAAAACGAAAAAGCCGTTCTGCGCCGCTGCCGGGACAAAAATGTGGCCCTCTATGTACCGGAATATTACACACCGCCTGCTTGGACGGCTAAGCCGCCCAATATACCGCCGGTGGTCATCGGCGCAGGCCCCGCGGGTCTATTTGCCGCCCTCATTTTAGCCGGGGCAGGGCTGCAGCCCATCCTCCTGGAGCGGGGGCAGCCTGTGGAGCAGCGGCAGCGGGATGTGGAAGACTTCTGGCAAGGCGGTGCGCTGCTGCCGGACTCCAATGTGCAGTTCGGTGAGGGGGGCGCAGGGGCCTTTTCCGACGGGAAACTGAACACCGGCACAAAGGATCTGCGCCACCGCTGGATCCTGCGGCAGCTGGTGGACTGCGGCGCACCGGAGAGCATCCTCACCGATGCCAAGCCCCATGTGGGTACGGACAAGCTGCACATCGCCCTGAAAAATCTGCGGCGCAAGCTCCTTTTTCTGGGGGCGGACATCCGGTTTGGCCATCGGCTGGAGGATGTACAGACGGAAAACGGGAAGCTGAAAGCTGTCACCGTTTCCACCCCGGAAGGGCCGTACACCCTGGCGGCGGAAAACCTGGTGCTGGCACTGGGACACAGTGCCCGGGACACGGTGGAGCGGTTGTATGACCGGGGACTTGTCATGGAGGCAAAGCCCTTTGCCGTGGGCGTGCGCATCGAACACCTGCAAAGCCGTATGGACGCGGTGCAGTATAAGGAATACGCCGGTCACCCTGCTCTGCCGGTAAGCACCTATAAATTATCCTGCCATCTGCCCAACGGACGCAGTGTATTCTCCTTCTGCGTATGTCCCGGCGGGCAGGTGGTGGCCGCCGCCTCGGAGGCAGAGCGCACCGTGACCAACGGCATGAGCGAATACGCCCGCAGCGGGGAGAACATCAACGGCGGCCTGCTGGTGAATGTGACGCCGGAGGATTTCGGAGGCAGTCATCCCTTGGCCGGCATAGCCTTTCAGCGCAGGCTGGAGGAGTCGGCTTACCGTTTGGGCGGCGGGTACACGGCACCGTGTCAGCGGGTGGAGGATTTTCTGCTGCGCAGGCCAAGCGTGGGCTGCGGCAGTGTAACACCCAGCTACCGGCCCGGAGTGCGCTATACGGATCTGCACGAATGCCTGCCGAAATTTATATCGGGAGCCCTGGAGCAGGCGCTGCCCATCCTGGACAGGAAGCTCCCGGGCTTTGCGGACGGGGATGCCCTGCTGACGGCGGTGGAAAGCCGCTCCTCGTCCCCGGTGCGGATCCCGCGGGACGAAAACTATGAGAGCAATATACGGGGCGTGTTTCCCTGCGGAGAGGGCGCCGGCTATGCCGGCGGTATTCTCTCGGCGGCGGCAGACGGAATGCGCTGCGCAGAAAAAATATGGGAGGTCTATACAAAATGAGAAAAATTGCGGCTGTGGAGTCATTCTTTTCCCCGGAACACCGGGAGACCATCGAAAAAACCGCAGCAGAATGCGGTTTTACCGTGGATTATTTCAGCGACGGGCATTTGCCGGCGGATCAGGCGGCAGACTATGAGATCATTTACGGTCTGTGCTCCCCCAAGGATATAAAGGCCGCCGTGAACCTGCGTTGGCTGTGCTGCAGCTTCGCGGGAGTGGATGCCTACACCAGTGACGACATTTATCCTCATCCCGATGTACTGCTGTCCAACTCCTCCGGAGCCTATGGCGTCACCATTTCTGAGCATATCATCATGGTGACACTGATGCTTCTGCGGCAGATGCCGGTCTTTGAGCAGATCGTGCGCGAGCGCGGCTGGGAAAAGGGACTGCCCATGCGCTCCATCTGCGGCAGCAGCATCACCGTTCTGGGTACCGGCGACATCGGCACCAACTTCGCCCGCCGGGCCAAGGCACTGGGCGCCAAGGTGGTGCGGGGCGTGCGTCGCACCAAGAAAGCCGGCGACCCCGCCTACGACGAAATGTACACGCTGGATGAACTGGACAGCGTCCTGCCGAAAACAGAGATCCTGGTCATGGCTCTGCCGGGCACCAAGGAGACGGCGCATATCCTCTCCCGGGAGCGCATCGCCCTCCTGCCGCGGGATGCCTATGTTGTGAACGTAGGCCGGGGCACCGCCATCGACCAGGAGGCCCTGATGGAGGCGCTGAATGCCGACCGGCTGGCCGGGGCGGCACTGGATGTGTGTGTGCCGGAGCCTCTGCCCAAGGATCATCCCCTGTGGGACACCAAGAACTTGCTGCTCACCCCCCACATCAGCGGGAATATGTCTCTGGGCATTACAAGGGATCTGGACGTGGAGCTGTTCTGCGAGGATCTGCGGAACTACGCCGCCGGGCGGAAGCTGAAGCGTCTGGTGGACCGGGCCGTGGGCTATTGAATCAAATCTAACGCCACAAAAGTTAGCTATTTGAAATACATCACATAGCATCTCTTTAGGCGTTCCAAAGGAAAAACGACAGCGTAAAGCGAATGTTTTTCTGATGCAGGGGAGGAACTATAGGGACAACCAAACGCTTCCGTATCGTAATAACAGCGCCATGGCAAGCGAAAAGGGACGGCAATCGCCGTCCCTTTCTTCATGTGTTTTTACTTGGCGGGCTTGATAATCAGGTTCACCAGCTTGTTCTTCACCAGAATGGTCTTCACAACGCTCATACCCTCGGTGGACTTCTTTACCTTCTCCAGCTCCATGGCGGCGGCTACCACCGTCTGCTCATCGGAATCCGTGGGGACGATGACCGTACCCTTGAGCTTACCGTTGACCTGCACGGCCATCTCGGCTGTAGCATCGATGGTCTTGCTCTCGTCAAATACAGGCCAGTCCATCTGCATGCACATCTTGCCATACTTGGCGGCGAAGCCCATCAGCTCCCACATCTCCTCTACCATGTGGGGAGCGAAGGGGCTCAGCATCTTCAGCAGTGCCTCCAGGTCGCCCTTAGACAGCCCCTTGGCATAGAAGTCATTGACCATGGCCATGAGGGCTGCGATGGCCGTGTTCATCTTCAATTCGTCGATGTCGCTTGTGACCTTTTTAATGGTCTTGTGGACAATGGCGGTGTTCACGGCAGAAATCTCCGGCTCGTCTGTGACCTTATCCATAAGGTTCCAGCAACGGTCCAGGAAACGCTTGCTGCCCTTCACGGCCTCGTCGGACCAGGAGGCTGTCTTCTCAAAGTCGCCGATGAACATGATATACAGGCGCATGGTGTCGGCGCCATAAGCCTTGATGACATCATCCGGATTAACCACATTGCCCAGGGACTTGCTCATCTTCACAGCAGGGCGCTCCGCCTGGGCGCCGTACTTCTCACGCAGAGCCTGTTTCTCCGCCTCGGTGGAGACATTGCCTACATAGTGGGGATTCTTGCCCAGGATCATGCCGTGGCTGGTGCGCTTGGCATAGGGCTCCTTGGTGTGGACCACGCCGATATCATAGAGGAACTTGTGCCAAAAACGGGAATAGAGCAGGTGCAGCGTGGTGTGCTCCATGCCGCCGTTGTACCAATCCACAGGGCCCCAATACTCCTCAGCCTCTTTGCTGACCAGCTCGCTATCATTATGGGGATCCATGTAGCGCAGGAAGTACCAGGAGGAACCGGCCCACTGGGGCATGGTGTCTGTCTCTCGCTTGGCGGGGCCGCCGCAGCAGGGACAGGTGGTGTTGACCCAGTCGGTCATCTTGCTCAGGGGGCTTTCGCCGTCATCAGTGGGCTCATAGCTCTCCACCTGAGGCAGCACCAGAGGCAGCTCGCTCTCGGGAATCGGCACCCAGCCGCACTTCTCGCAGTTCACCAGAGGGATAGGCTCGCCCCAGTAGCGCTGGCGGGAGAAGACCCAGTCACGGAGCTTGTAGTTCACTTTTTCCTTGCCCCAGCCCTGTTCCACGGCATACTTCTTCATGGCGGGGATGGCTTCCTTCACGGTCATGCCGTTGAGGAAACCGGAGTTGACCATGATGGCCTTGTCATCCTTGGCAACAAAGGCCTCCTTGGTGACATCGCCGCCCTTGACCACCTCAACGATGGGAAGGCCGAACTTTTTAGCGAAATCCCAGTCGCGCTGGTCGTGGCCGGGCACGCCCATGACGATGCCGGTGCCGTAGCCCATGAGGACATAATCGGATACAAACATGGGCAGGCTGTCCCCGGTAACGGGATTGATGACCTCCACGCCCTCCAGGCGGACGCCGGTCTTGTCCTTGTTCAGCTCGCCTCGCTCAAAGTCGGACTTGCGGGCAGCGGCGGCCTGATAGTCCTCCACATCGGACCAGTTGGCGATCTTGTCCTTCCACTTCTTCAGAAGGGGATGCTCCGGGGAGATGACCATGTAGGTAGTTCCGTACAGAGTGTCGGCACGGGTGGTGTAAACGGTGACATCGTCGCCCATGTTGGTCTTAAAGGTGACCTCCGTACCGGTGGAGCGGCCGATCCAGTTCTTCTGCTGGATCTTCACACGCTCGATGAAGTCCAGATCGTCCAGATCGTCGATGAGGCGGTCGGCATACTTGGTGATGCGGAGCATCCATTGGCTCTTTTCCTTACGGACCACCTCGCTGCCGCAGCGCTCGCACACGCCCTCCACCACTTCCTCATTGGCCAGGACGCACTTGCAGCTGGTACACCAGTTCACGGGCATGGTGGTCTTGTAGGCCAGGCCGTGCTTAAAAAGCTGCAGGAAGATCCACTGGGTCCACTTATAATACTGGGGGTCGGTGGTGTCCACGCAGCGGTCCCAGTCGAAGCCATAGCCCAGCATCTTGAGCTGCCGGGTGAAATTCTTGATGTTCTGCTGGGTGACAACGGCGGGATGTACATGGTTCTTGATGGCGAAGTTCTCCGTGGGAAGGCCGAAGGCATCGAAGCCGATGGGAAAGAGCACATTGTACCCCTCCATGCGCTTTTTCCGGGTGACCACATCAATAGCGGTAAAGGGCCGTGGATGACCCACATGGAGGCCTGCCGCAGAGGGATACGGGAACTCGATGAGGCCGTAGAACTTTTTTCGGGTCTTGTCGCCGGTGACGGCGGCGTAGGGCTTGGACTTTTCCCAGTTGTCCTGCCATTTCTTTTCAATGGCCGCAAAATCGTACTGCATACTGTTTCTCCTTTTTATCTGAAAGTTATTTATGCATAATAAAAACGCCCCGAACCGCCGCGAACGGTCAGGGGCGTCATAAACGCTATACCACCCTGATTCGGCTGCGGATCGCTCCGCCGCCCTCATCAGCTCCTCCTGCAAGGAGCGTCCCCTGTAACGGGAGGACCCGCCCTGCCCTACGCCAAATCGGTTTCAGGCAGGTAACTCCGGGGCCAGTACAGCAAGGCACCCCCATCGGCTCACACCGGCCGCCGACTCTCTTTGGGCGGGATACGCCTTGCCTTTTCCCCATCACAGTCTTTTACAAGATTAGAATCATATTAAATTCTTTCGGCGGATTTGTCAAGTATTTTGTTTTGACAAATCGCTTTATTACGGCGTCTACTTGCAGGAATAAGCTGCAATAATCCGCTTGTGGAAAGAGCGCAGAACGGCGAAGAATATTTAAAGAAATTCAGCATCTTTTTCTATTGCTTTTCCCGGAAAACTTCGTCAAAATATAAAACAATAATCTTTAGCTGGAGGATAGAAAGGTATGAAGCTGCTGCAGGATCGGATCCGTCGGGAAGGCCGTGTGCTGCCCGGCAACATTGTGAAGGTAGACGGATTCCTGAATCATCGGGTGGACACAGAGCTTATGACCCAAATCGCCGACGAATTTGCAAAAATCTTTGACACCGAAAACATCACCATGGTGCTCACTGCGGAGGCCAGCGGTATCGCCCTGGCAACCATCTGCGCCCAGCGCTACGGCGTGCCCATGATCTTTGCTAAAAAGGCAAAGAGCGACAACATCGAAGGCGGTCTGTACCAGAGCGAAATTTTCTCCTATACCTATAAGAAAAAGGTCACCCTGCTGGTGGCGCAGGACTGGTTGAAGCCAGAGGACAAGGTACTCATCATCGATGACTTCATGGCCAAGGGCTATGCTGTGCACGGTCTCATTGACATTGTGGAGCAAGCCGGGGCGCAGCTCATGGGCATAGGTATTGCCGTGGAAAAGGGCTTCCAGCACGGTGGCGATGATCTGCGGGAGAAGGGATACAACATCCATTCTTTAGCCATCATTGATAAGGCGGAGCCGGGATGCATTGAATTCCGGGAGGAGCAGGCATGAAAAAGGTTTTGATTCTGGACTTCGGTGGGCAGTATAACCTGCTGGTAGCCCGCCGGGTGCGTGAATGCGGCGTATACTGCGAGCTGAGATCATTCCGCATCTCCATGGAGGAGGTGCGGGCCTTTGACCCCGATGCCCTGATCTTCACCGGCGGCCCGGCCACCGTGTTTGAGGTGAACGCTCCCACGGTGGATCCCGCGCTGTTCAACATGGGCATTCCCGTTCTGGGCATCTGCTACGGTATGCAGCTGATGATGCATCTTTTAGGCGGCCAGTGCCGAAAGGCCATCACCCGGGAATACGGTAAGACAGAGCTGACAGTTTGCACCGACTCCCCCCTGTTTGCCGATATTCCCGAAAAAGCCGTGTACTGGATGAGCCATGGCGTGGAGGTGGAGTCCGCCGCCCCGGGCTTTACCGCCATTGCAAGCAGCGAAGGCTGCCGCCACGCGGCGGTGGAATGCGCCGGCAAGAAGCTCTATGGTGTGCAGTTCCACCCGGAAGTGGTGCACACGGAGTATGGCACCAAAATCCTGGAGAATTTCCTCTACGGCATCTGCGGCTTCACCAAGGAGTGGACCATGGAATCCTATGTGGACACTGCCCTGCGGGAGTGCCGGGAGAAAATCGGCAGCAAACGCGTTCTGCTGGCCCTATCCGGCGGCGTAGACAGCGCCGTTGCCGCTGCCCTGCTGCAGAAGGCAGTGGGTGACCGGCTGACCTGCATCTTTGTGGACCACGGCCTGCTGCGGCTGAACGAGGGCGATCAGGTGGAACAGGTGATGAAGGGCGAGTTCCATGTGGATATTCGTCGGGTCAACGCGCAGAAGATTTTCCTGGACAAGCTGGCAGGGGTAACAGACCCCGAGCGCAAGCGCAAGATCATCGGTGAGGAGTTCATCCGCGTCTTTGAAGCCGAGGCCAGGAAGATCGGCAAGGTAGATTTTCTGGCACAGGGCACCATCTATCCCGACGTGGTGGAGAGTGGTCTGGGCGGCGAGAGTGCCGTGGTCAAGAGCCATCACAATGTAGGAGGGCTTCCCGACTGCGTGGACTTTGAGGAGATCATTGAGCCGCTGCGCCGGCTGTTCAAGGATGAGGTGCGGCAGCTTGGCCTTGCGTTGGGGCTTCCGGAGAGTCTGGTTTGGCGTCAGCCCTTCCCCGGCCCGGGCCTTGCCATCCGAATTATCGGTGAAATAACCGCGGAGAAGCTGGAGATCCTGCGTAAGGCGGACGCCATCTTCCGGGAAGAAATGGCAAAAGCCGGCTTGGATCGCACTGCCAACCAGTATTTTGCCGCTCTTACCAATATGCGCTCTGTGGGCATTATGGGCGATGAGCGGACCTATGACTACGCCATCGCATTGCGGTCTGTGCAGACCCAGGACTTCATGACCGCCACCTGGTCCCGTCTGCCCTGGGATCTGCTGGATAAGGTCAGCGGCCGCATTGTAGGCGAAGTGCCTCACATCAACCGGGTGCTGTACGATGTGACCTCCAAGCCCCCGGCCACGGTGGAATTTGAATAACAATACCGCCGCATACAGGCGGCATCGGCTTTGATGCCGCCTGTATGCTTTTAAAAAGTCGAAATTTGAATAAATTGTAAATTAGGTCTTGTTTTTGTCCATCGGCAATGCTATAATGGCTTTACAATTTATAATTGCTCGGTGATCCGTTAAGAATCCTGCGGGAAACTGAACGGAGAGGGGACTCTGGAGAATCCCATTGAATTGGGTGCCGAAGGTGTAAGGCCCGTTTGGACCGAATCTCTCAGGCAAAAGGACAGAGACAGATGCGTTTATGCACTGTTGTTTTTATTCTCTGGAGTCGCTGCTCAAGCGGCTCTTTCATTTTATGCAAAAGGAGATAAAAAAATGATTGAAGAAGTATTGTATCCCATTGTATGTAAAATCAACGAGTACCTGTCCAACTACATCCTGGTGTTCCTGCTCATCGGTGTGGGTTTGTGGTACAGTATCCGTACCCGCTTCGTGCAGGTCCGTTGCTTCGGTGAGGCTATGAAGAAGACCTTCGGCAACCTCAAGCTCAAGGGGGGCGCGCAGGCCAGCGGCATGACCTCCTTCCAGGCTCTGGCTACCGCCATTGCAGCTCAGGTGGGTACCGGCAACATCATCGGCGCCTCCGGCGCTATCCTCACCGGTGGCCCCGGTGCCATCTTCTGGATGTGGGTCATCGCCTTCTTTGGCATGGCCACTATCTATGCGGAGGCGACCCTGGCACAGAAGACCCGCTCCGTGGATGCGGACGGCAATGTCAAGGGCGGCCCCGTGTACTACATCACCACCGCTTTCAAGGGCGGCTTCGGCAAGTTCCTGGCTGGTTTCTTCGCCGTGGCCATCATCCTGGCCTTGGGTCTCATGGGCAGCATGGTGCAGTCCAACTCCATCGGCTCCACATTCCAGACCGCATTTGGCATCCCCGCCTGGATCATGGGTGTCGTGTTGGTAGCCATCTGCGCTGTCATCTTCCTGGGCGGCGTGCAGCGTCTGGCGGCAGTTACCGAGAAGATCGTCCCCATCATGGCGGGTATCTTCCTGCTGGCCGCTCTGTCCGTGCTGGTGGTGCGCATCAAATACATCCCCGAAACATTTGCCATGATCTTCAAATATGCCTTTAATCCCAATGCCATCATCGGCGGCGGCATCGGCTTTGCCCTGAAGACCGCCATCAGCCAGGGCGCAAAGCGTGGCCTCTTCTCCAACGAGGCCGGCATGGGCTCCACCCCCCATGCACACGCACAGGCTAATGTGGCGCATCCCCATGACCAGGGCGTCGTGGCTATGGCCGGCGTGTTCATCGACACATTCGTTGTGCTGACCCTGAATGCTCTTGTGATCATCTCCACCCTGTATACCACCGGCGGCCCCCTCCATGAATGCGGTGCCGCTGCTGCCAGCACGGTCCTCAACAAGACGAATTTGGCTCAAACCGCCTTCGGCACCGTATTTGGTGAGTCCTTTGGTAATATTTTCGTGGCTGTCTGCCTGTTCTTCTTTGCCTTCTCCACCGTGCTGGGCTGGAACCTGTTCGGCCGCATCAATGCCAACTACCTCTTCGGCAAGAAGAATCCCAAGCTCTGCAACACCATCTACACCCTTGTGGCGCTGGTGTTCATCTTCATGGGTACCCTCACCGGCAATGATCTGGTTTGGGAACTGACGGATATGTTCAACAACCTCATCGTCCTGCCCAACGCTCTGGCTCTGTTTGCTCTGACCGGCATGGTGTGCACCATGCTGAAGGAGGGCAGAAAAAATAAGCTAAAGCTGTGATCTTCCCGCATAAAAAAACATCCGGCTCACGCCGGATGTTTTTTTAGTTTTTAAGGCTCTGCAGGGGAGCCGGAATGCGGCCGCCGCGGGCGATGAAGGCGTGGGAGGATGCGGAATGCACCGGCATCACCGGGGCAGAACCCAGCAAACCGCCCATCTCCACCATGTCGCCCACGTTCTTGCCCTCCACGGGGATGATGCGCACGGCGGTGGTCTTGCTGTTGACCATGCCCACCGCCGCCTCGTCGGCGATGATGGCTGAGATGGTCTCGGCGGAGGTATCGCCTGGTACGGCGATCATATCCAGGCCAACCGAACACACGCAGGTCATGGCCTCCAGCTTATCCAGTGTCAGGGTGCCGCTGAGGGCGGCGGCGATCATGCCCTCGTCCTCGGACACGGGGATAAAGGCTCCGGAAAGCCCTCCCACATGGGAGGAGGCCATGACGCCTCCCTTTTTTACGGCGTCGTTCAGCAGAGCCAGCGCCGCCGTTGTGCCGTGAGTGCCACATACTTCCAGACCCATTTCCTCCAGAATACGGGCCACGCTGTCCCCCACCGCCGGGGTGGGTGCCAGTGACAGGTCCACGATACCGAAGGGAGTGTTCAGACGGCGGGAGGCCTCGGCGGCCACCATCTGCCCCATGCGGGTGATCTGAAAGGCGGTCTTTTTCACCGTTTCCGCCACCACATCAAATGGCGCACCCTTCACGCTCTGCAGGGCGTGATATACCACACCGGGGCCGCTGACACCCACGTTGATGACACTGTCCGCCTCCCCTACGCCGTGGAAAGCACCTGCCATAAAGGGGTTATCTTCCACGGCGTTGCAGAACACCACCAGCTTGGCGCAGCCCAGACCCGCCCGCTCACGGGTCAGGTGGGCGGTGTCCTTGATGACGCGCCCCATACGGGCCACGGCGTCCATATTGATACCCGCCCTGGTGGAACCCACATTCACACTGGAGCAGACAAAATCTGTTTCCGCCAGTGCCTGGGGGATGGCACGCAGCAGCAGCTCATCGCCCCGGGCGAAGCCTTTTTGCACCGACGCGGAAAAGCCGCCGATGAAGTCCACACCGCAGGTCTTAGCCGCCCGATCCATGGTCAGGGCAAAGGGCACAAAGTCCTCTGTAGCACAGCCGGCGGCAACCAAAGCCATGGGGGTGACGGAAATGCGTTTGTTGACAATAGGGATGCCGAACTCGCTTTCGATATCCTCGCCGGTTTTTACCAGATTTTCAGCGTAACGGGTGATCTTGTCATAAATCTTGTCGCGGCAGCGCTTAGGATCCTCGCTGACGCAGTCCAGCAGGGAGATGCCCATGGTGATGGTGCGGATGTCCAGATGGTGCTTGTCGATCATATTGATGGTGTCGAAAATACTGCTTAAACTCAACATACGCCCACCTCTTTACAGCTTGTGCATGGCATCGAAAATATCCTCCCGCTGGATGCGGATAGACAAGCCCTTTTCCTCACCATAGGCTTTCATCTCCCGGCTCAGCACATCAAAGGCCGTGGTGCACAGGGCCAGATCCACCACCATCATCATGGTGAAATAGCCCTGCATGATAGTCTGGCTGATGTCCAGCACATTGATGTTGTATTCCGCCAGACGGTTGCATACACCGGCGATGATGCCCACCTGGTCCTTTCCCACTACGGTTACGATTGCTTTCATGTTCTCATTCACTCCATTTCATCCAGGGTCAGTGAAAAGCTGCCCAGAAAATTGTCACAGAAATACTTCACCTCCGGAAGGTCCATCCTCTCCAGTGCCTGCCTGGTCTGCTCCGCCGCTGCCCGGAACTCACCGTTGCCGGCTTTCAGCTCCTCCAGACATTTGATGTGGGCGGAGAGCTTGTCCGCTGCCTTCACCAGCTCCTCCACCGCCGGGTCTGCCGGGCGCAACGCCGCCTCATAGTCCGGCTGCAGCTCTCGGGGCAGCATATGCAGCAGCTTATCGCAGGCCACCTGCTCCACCTGCTTGTAGGAGTCCCGGATCTGGGGATTATAATACTTGATGGGGGTAGGCATATCGCCGGTCAGGATCTCCGGGGCGTCATGATACAGCGCCGCCACGGAAACCGTTCCCTCGTCCACGCAGCCGCCGAAGCAACGGTTGCGGATGACCGCCAAAGCGTGGGCCAGCACCGCCACCTGATGACTGTGCTCCTGAATGTTCTCCGTGTAGCTGTTGCGCATGAGCGCCCAGCGGTTAATGAACCGCATCCGGTTCATGTATGCGAAAAAGTGGCTCACGGCTGAATTTCTCCTTTCAAAATAGTCCCCTTCACACCGATGATACGCACCGGACGCAGGCAGTTGTGCAGGTCCTCTCCCGGTGCGGTGACCTCCATATAGTTCGGGGCGTGACCCGTAAACTCTCCCTCCCGCCCCGGCTGCTCAAAGAGGACGGGATACACCTGCCCCACGCAGCTTTGGAGGTATTGTTCGTGGAGCTGTGCGGCCACTTCCCCCGCCCGGGCGGCGCGCTCCTCCTTCACGGACTTGGGAAGCTGCTCCATGGCGGCGGCACGGGTGCCGGGGCGGACGGAATAGGGAAACACGTGAATCTGCGCAAATTCGCACCGGCGGATGAAGTCCAGCGTTTTTTGGAACTCCTCCTCCGTCTCTCCGGGGAAGCCGGTGATGAGGTCGGTGGTGATGGCAACGCCGGGAAAAAACTCACGCAGAAGCGTCACAGACTTATAGAACCGCTCCGTGTCGTACCGGCGGTTCATGCGGCGGAGTGTTTCGTCGCAGCCGGACTGCAGGGACAGGTGGAAATGAGGGCAGAGATTCGTCAGCTTCGCCGCCCGTCGGCAGAAGTCCTCGGTGATGGTCCTCGGCTCCAGGCTGCCCAGACGCAGCCGCATCTCCCCGGCGGCGGCAGACACCGCCTCCAATAGATCCATGAGGCTCTTCTCTCCATCCAGATCCTGTCCCCAGGAGGAGATCTCAATGCCGGTGATGACTACCTCCTGATACCCCTCGGCAGCCAACTGTCCGGTCTGCGCAACCGCCTCGCTGATGGGAAGGGACCGCACCGGGCCACGGGCAAAGGGGATGATGCAGTAGGTGCAGAAATTGCGGCAGCCGTCCTCCACCTTCAGCATGGCACGGGTGCGGCTCATCTGCCCGCCTGCGGGCAAAATCTCAAACTCATGGCGGTGGAGGGCGTCGTCCACCAACACCCGGGTCTTTTTCTCCGCCGCCGTTAAAAGCTGGCGCAGAAACTCCATGCGCTGACCGGTGCCGCCCACCAGGTCGATGCCCAGCTCCAACACCTCATCGGTATGGGTCTGGACATAGCAGCCGCAGGCGGCCACAATGGCGTCGGGATTCAGCTTCCGGGCCCGGCGGATCATCTGCCGGGACTTCTTATCGCTGACGGCGGTGACGGAGCAGGTGTTGATAATATAGGCGTCCGCCGCCTGCTCAAAATCCACCAGCTCATGGCCCCGGGCAGTCAGCTCCTGCTCCATGGCCTGGGTCTCATACTGATTTACCTTGCAGCCGAGGGTATATATAGCGATTCGCATGGGGTTTCTCCTTGCACTTTGTCATAATAACGAGTATACTATATAGTTGCATTATAGTCTATCTTCCCGCCGCTGGCAAGTGGTCGGCGGCTGAAATGAGGTGTTTTTCATGCACTATCTGGATAACGCCGCCACCACCCTGGTGCCGGAAGAGGTGGTACAGGCCATGGCCGACGCCCTGCTGCTGCACAGCGGCAACCCCTCCTCCCAATACCCCTATGGGCAGGACGGAAAAGCCATCGCCGAGAGCGGTCGGGCCGTCATTGCCAAGGCTCTGGGCTGCCCCAAGGAGCAGCTGTTTTTCACCTCCTGCGGCACGGAGAGCGATGTGTGGGCCATCCGGGGCGCCGTATGGCACGGGCGGCACAGGGGTCGCCACATCATCACCACCTCCGTGGAGCACAGTGCCGTGCTGGAAACCTGCAAATGGCTGGAAGCCGAAGGCTGTCAGGTGACCTACTTAAAACCCGACAGGACCGGCATGGTCTCGGCGCAGCAGGTGGCGGACGCTCTGCGGGAGGATACGGTGCTTGTGAGCATGATGCTGGTAAACAATGAGACCGGGTGCGTCTTCCCCGTGGCAGAGGTGGCCAGACTCCTGAAAGATAAAAACAGCACCGCTCTGCTCCACTGTGACGCGGTACAGGGCTTTTTAAAAGTGCCCTGCGACCCGGTTTCCTGGGGCGTGGATCTCATGAGCCTGTCGGGTCACAAACTGGGCGGTCCAAAAGGCATCGGCGCTCTGTATATAAGCCCCAGGCTGCGGAATTTCCGTCCCCTCCTACCCGGCGGCGGCCAGGAGCAAGGCCTGCGCTCCGGCACAGAGGCTACGGCGCAGATCGCCGGCTTTGCCAAGGCAGTGGAACTGCGGCTTGACAACTATGAGAGCAAGATCCGCCACATGTCGGATCTGAAGGCGCTGTGCCTTGAGAAATTGCTTACGATCCCCGGTGTTGTTGCTGTGGGCGGCGGAACTGCGCCCCACATCCTGTCCGTGTCCCTGCCCGGATACCCCAGCGGCAATATTGTGAGTGATCTGGGAAGCCAGGGTATCTGCATTTCCGCAGGCTCCGCCTGCCACAAGGGCAAGAGCAGCCATGTGGTGTCCGCTTTGGGTCTTCCGAAACGCACAGCCGCCGGCGTCATACGCATCAGCTTCTCTCCGGACACCACGGCGGAGGATATTGAGGCGGTGTATCAGGCGCTGAAAAATCACCAGGCGCAGCGCTGCGCCATGCTGTAAATCAAGGAGCAATTATGTCCGTTCTCATTCGCCGGGAGCCCGGCTTTTACCGCAGGTTGCTGCGGCTGAGCATGCCCATCGTGCTGCAGAACCTCATCACCTTTTCTCTGGGACTCATCGACACCTTCATGGTCAGCCAACTGGGCAACACCGAGATGGCCGCGGTGACGACTGCCAATGTACCGGTATTTCTGCTGATCTCTATCGTCTTCGGTGTGCAGAGCGGCCTTGGCATTTTGGCCAGCCAGTATTGGGGCAAAAAGGATATGCGGAGCATCAGCCGGGCTGTGGGCGTGGCCTCCATGGTAGGGATGATCGTGGCCGCGGTGCTGGCCGCTGTTTTGTTCTTCTTTCCGGTGCAGGTGATGGATCTGCTGTCGAACAAGCATGAGCTGTCTGTTCTGGGTGCGCCGTACCTGCAGCTTATCGGCATTTCCTACATCTTCAATATGTTCTCCTCCGTGTATACCAGTGCCCAGCGCAGCGCGGAAAATCCCGGCTTCGGCATGAAACTCTTCGGCATCTCCACCCTCATCAACACGGGTCTGAACTACCTGCTCATTTTCGGCAAGCTGGGCTTTCCCCAGTTGGGTATCCGCGGAGCCGCCATTGCTACCCTGTGTGCCCGTATCTGCGAGTTCATCATCTGTGTGCTCTACGCCCTGCGGGATAAACGCATTCAAATGCAGTGGGATGCCTTTTTCTGTCCGGGCTGGGATATGCTGCGCCGGTTTCTGAAATATGCCACCCCTGTGATCGCCAACGAGACCGCATGGGGTTTGGGCAACAGCCTGCTGACGGTGGTTTTAGGTTATACGGATAATTCCGTGGAAATGCTGGCCGCCAACGCCGTTATGGGTAACCTCAACCGACTGTTTCTGGTATTCTGCTTCGGCCTGGGCGCCGCCACCGCCGTGCTGGTGGGCAAGGCCATCGGTGAAGGACAAAGTCAGGACGAGGTTATGCATTTAAGCCGCGCCCTGCTGCGCTTCACGGTGGTATCCGGTACGGTGCTGGCTGTGGTGGCGCTGCTGACCATTCCGCTTTTGTGCCAGCCGGTTATATTCCCGCTGTTTAAGCTGTATGGCCAGTCGGCGCACATTGCCACTGCTTTGGCTGCCACCGCTTTTGCCGCTATCCCCCTCCATGCCTATTCCATATCTGCCATCACCGGTGTGCTGCGCTCCGGTGGCGATGTGGTATGGAGCGCCGCTCTGGACCTTGGTCCCCAGTGGCTCGTTTGTCTGCCGTTGACCGCTCTGTTCGCTCTGGTGCTGAAAACCGACATCTGGTTCATCGCACTGGCCATGCAGACGGAGTGCATTGCAAAGATTCCCCTGTGCGCCTACCGCATCCGCACAAGGAAATGGATCAGTGATGTGACCGTTTCCCGAAGGAGGGAGGAACTATGAGCAGCCTTTTTCTTTGTCCTCTGTGCGGCGAGCCCCTTGCCCGGAGAGAAAAAAGCTATATCTGCCCCCACGGTCACAGCTTCGACCTGTCCAGGGAGGGGTACTGCAACCTCCTCCCGGTAAATCAAAAGCACTCCAAGGCTCCCGGGGATGACAAGAACATGGCCGCTGCACGGTCCGCTTTTCTCTCCAAGGGATACTATGCCCCTTTGCGGGAAGCTCTGTGTCAGTTGGCGGTTTGCGCGACGGGCAGCTCCCCTGCTGTGCTGGACACCGGCTGCGGAGAGGGGTACTATACCGGCGGCGTCTACCACGCGCTGCTGGAGGCGGGTAAGCAGGTGCGTATGGCGGGCACGGACATCTCCAAGTTCATCCTTCGCCGGGCTGCCAAACGGGAGAGGGCTATCGAGTTCGCCGTGGCCTCCTCCTATCATCTGCCGGTGGCGGACGGAAGCATCGACCTGCTGATCAACTGCTTCTCCCCCCTCGCTCTGGCGGAATTTCGCCGGGTATTAAAGCCGGGCGGCACGATGCTTTACGTGGTTCCATCGGAAATGCACCTGTGGGAGCTGAAGGAAGTGCTCTATGATGAGCCGTATCCCAATGAGGTAAAACAGACCCCCTACGAAGGCTTTGCCTATGAGGAGATCCGCCATGTGGAAAGGGTCATTCACCTCCCCTGTCAGGAGGACATACACGCCCTGTTCCGGATGACCCCCTACTGCTGGAAAACACCCCGGGCCGGGGCAGAGCGGCTGACCGCTCTAAAAGAACTGGACTGCCGCATCAGCTTTGACATCCACGTTTTTCACCGGAAGTTGGAAAAATAAAGTATTGATTTTCCCCTTTGATTTATGGTATGCTGTATTTACTGCGCTGTTTGAGGGGCGCGGTAAATACTTGCAATACTGATAGAATTGAGGAGAAAAGCAATGAATCCAAAAAACACACCCCGGGCGGTCGCACTGCTGCCCATTGCCGTTTTCCTGGCTCTGTATCTGGGATTGGGCATCGTACTGGAGTATGTGCTGAAGGTGGAGATGGGCTTTTACCAGATCCCCATTGTAGTTGCCTTTTTGGTGGCCATTCTGGTGGCGTGCCTTCAAAACCGAGGCGTTTCCTTTGATGAAAAACTGACCCTCATGGGGCAGGGCATCGGTGACAAGAACATCGTCACCATGATCCTGATATTCCTGGCAGCGGGCATCTTCGTGGGTGTCACCGGCCGCAGCAGTGCCGAGGCCGTGGCCTACTTCCTGCTGTCCATCGCCCCGGCCAAGCTGGCGGTGGCCGTTTTGTTCGTAGTGGCCTGCTTCGTGTCCATGGCCATGGGTACCTCCGTTGGCACCATCACCCTGCTGACCCCCATCGCCGTGGCCGTTTCCAAGGATTCCGGTTTCAGCCTGCCCCTGTGCGTGGCATCCGTCATGGGCGGCAGTATGTTTGGCGATAACCTGTCCTTCATCTCCGACACCACCATTGCCGCCTGCTCCACCCAGGGCTGCCAGATGAAAGACAAGTTCCGGGCTAACTTCAAGATTGCCCTTCCCGCGGCGCTGGCAGCGCTGGCGCTGATCGTGGTCATCTCTCTTCAGGTAGATGTGACCCAGACCCCCTCCGGTGACCACAACCTGCTGCTTCTCATCCCCTATGTGCTCGTGCTCATCGGCGGCATCGTGGGACTGAATGTGTTCGTGGTGCTGCTGGTGGGTATTGCCGCCGGCGCCGCCATCACATTGGCCACCGGGCAGGTAACGGCCATGCAGCTTATGGGCAACATGGGTTCGGGCGTCAGCGGTATGTCCGAAACCATTCTGGTGACGCTGCTCGTGGCTTCCCTGTGCGGCCTCATCCGGGCCTACGGCGGCTTTGAGGCGCTGCTGGCAGCTATCCGCAAGATATTCCGGGGCAAACGGGGCGGCCAGCTGGGTATCGGCATCTTGGTTGGACTTATGGATATCTCCACAGCCAACAACACCGTGGCCATCGTTATGGCAGGCCCTATCGCCAAGGACATTGCCGCAGAGTACGGCATCACCCCCAAGCGTTCGGCCTCCGTTCTGGACACCTTCTCCTGCATCTTCCAGGGCATCATCCCTTACGGCGCCCAGATGCTGGTGGCCATTTCCGCTTGCGCCACACTGGGCTTCACCATCAGCGCCTTCGACATTATTCCGCTGCTGTTTTACCCCATGTTCCTTTGCCTGTCCAGCTTACTGTTCATTGTGTTTGACAGGAAATAATCCCGACAAAAAAACAGGAGGAGCAACTGCTCCTCCTGTTTCATTATGTTTTTTAAAGGGCTTTCCGGGCAGCCTCACGGCCGGCACGGAAGGCTTTGAGATTCAGTTCCTTGACCTTGGCGGGCACGGTCTCGGCCACCACTTCCTCCCAGTCGATTTCCGGACAGCCCAGCGCGTCGCACATGGCACCGAAAAGCACCACGTTCATGCACTTGGCATTGCCCAGCTCAATGGCGATTTCGCCAGCCTTGAGGGCGATGGTCTTGAAATTCTTCTGCATGGCCTCCAGACAGCCGGCGGGATATTCCTCCTGTCCGGCGGCGATGGTAAGGGAGTTCATCTCATAATCGTTGATGACGGCCACGCCGGAGGGCTTCAGGAACTCGGCGTAACGCACGGCTTCCATCTTCTCCAGAGCCACCAGAATATCGGCCTCTCCTTTGCCGAACACAGGGGCGTAGACCTTCTTGCCCCAGCGCACCTGGGTGGACACGCTGCCGCCCCGCTGCGCCATACCGTGAACTTCGCTCTGCTTGACATCGTATCCGGCCTTCATAAAGCCGTTGGTCATGATCTTGGAGATCAGGATAGCGCCCTGACCGCCAACGCCACACAGCAGCACACTCTTGACATCGGACATCTTACATTTCCTCCTTCTCGATAGCGTCAAACGGGCAGGCCTGGGCGCAGACGGTGCAGCCCACGCACTGCGTAGCGTCAATGAATGCCTTGCCATCCTTCAGGGATACGGCGGCACAGCCCACCTTCAGGCAGCTCTTGCAGGAGCGGCACTTGTCGGGGTTGACCTTGCAAAGGGCCTTTTCGTGTTTCACGCGCTTAATGAGGAGGCACGGGCGGCGGGTAACGATGGCAGGATGCTTACCCTCATTGAGAGCGGCCACAGCGGTATCCACAGTGTTCTTCATGGCGGTGAGATCCTGGGGATCCACAGTCAGCACGGGATCGAAGCCGTAGGCGGTAAAAATCTTTTCCACGGAAAGCATGGCAGAGGGATCTCCCTGCAGGGTGAACCCGGAGCCGGGATTCTCCTGGTGGCCGGTCATGCCCGTGATGCGGTTATCCAGTACGCAGGGGATCATGCGGCCGTTATTCCAGATGATTTCAGCGGCACCGGTCATGCCGGAATGGAAAAAGGTGGAGTCACCTACCACACCGAAAATGACCTTATCCGTGACACCTTCCTGCTCAAAGGACTTGGAAATACCCATACCGGCGGAGAAACCGCCGCCCATGCAGATGCAGACATCCATGCAGTTCAGGGGAGGCGCCACGCCCAGCGTGTAGCAGCCGATATCGCCGGTGACCACATAGTTCTTGTTTTTGCTGAGAGTGTAGAAGAAGCCGCGGTGGGGGCAACCGGGACACAGTGCGGGAGGACGCTTGGCTACAGCCTGATCGGGTGCGATGCAGTCGGCCTTCTCGCCGAAAATGCGCTCACGCACCAACTGGGTGTTCAACTCATACATATTGCCGATGAGCTCCTTGCCCACGCAGGGGATGCCGGCGGCCTTGATCTGATCCTCCATGAAGGGCTCCAGCTCCTCGATAACATAGAGCTTTTCCACCTTCTTGGCAAAATCGGCAATGAGCTTCATGGGCAGAGGGAATGTAAGACCCAGCTTCAGGAAAGAGGTTCCCTCGGGGAACACTTCCTTGGCATAGGTGTAGGAGATGCCGGCCGTAATAACGCCGATCCTGCCGTTGCCCAGCTCCAGCTTATTCAGCCCGTTCTCCACGGCGGTGGTGCAGCCATACTCTGCCAGCTTTATAAGCCGCTCCTCCACCAGAGGATGGTTGGCGTAGGCGTTGGCGGGAACGCACACGAACTTGCGGGTGTTGCGGGCGTAAGGTTTTGCGGTAACCTCGGTGCGCTCGCCGAACTCCACCAGGCCCTTGGAGTGGTTCACGCGGGTGGTGGTGCGATACAGCACGGGTGTGTCGAACTGTTCGGAAACCTCGCAGGCCAGAGCCACGAAGTCCTTGCATTCCTGAGGATCAGAGGGCTCGATGCAGGCGATCTTGGCGGCGCGGGCATAATGGCGGTTGTCCTGCTCGTTCTGAGAGCTGTGGCAGGAGGGGTCGTCAGCGTTGACGATGATGTAAGCACCGCCCACACCCATGTATCCGGCGGTGAACAGGGGGTCAGCGGCCACATTCAGGCCCACCATTTTCATGGTGGTCACGCTGCGGCTGCCGGCCACGGAAGCGCCGTAAGCCACTTCCGTGGCGACCTTCTCATTGGGAGCCCACTCGCAGTACAGACTGTCCTTGTACTGGGGCAGCTCCTCCAGAATTTCGGTGCTGGGCGTTCCGGGATAAGCGGAAGCGACCTTGATACCGGCTTCGTAGATGCCACGCGCGATGGCTTCGTTACCGGACATCAAATGTTTCATGATGAATTCCACCTTTCAATTATTTTATCCGAAAACATTTTACTTTGGAATAACGAAATCAATATACGCCGGCTTCCTGCTCTCCATGGAGCACACGCAGGGCGCCCTCAGCCAGAGAACGCATTTCCTCCTCACCGGGCAGCCGGATAATGGGCGCGAGCTTGGCGACATACTTGGAAATATCGTTGCAGAAAAACTCCTCATAGGCCATACCCGCAGTGTAGACAATGGCGTCCACATCAAAGTGCAGCACGGCTGCCATAGCGCCGATATCCTTGGCAAGCTGATAGACCAGAGCCTCATAAGCCTGCACGAACTTGGGATCACCCTCCACTACCTTGGCGCAGATCTCCCGGAAGTCCGTGGTGCCCACATAGGAGAACATACCGCTCTGGCGGCCGAAGATCCTCTTGACCTCTTCCTTGGACTTGCCGGAATAGCAGTAGTTGATGAGAGCGTTCACCGGAAGACTGCCGCCGCGGTCCAGGCCCATGGCTCCTTCATCCTTGACATTAAACACATCCACTACGCGGCCATGGTCATGAGCCGCCACGGACACGCCGCCGCCCAGATGGCACACGATGAGTTTGACATCCTCATAGCGCTTGCCCATCTGTTCCGCCGCCTTGCGGGCGGTAGCCTTCTGGTTCAGAGCGTGGAACAGGCTCTGGCGCCTGAACTCCCGGAAGCCGCTGACATGGGCAACCTCGGTCATTTCGTCCACACACACAGGATCCACAAAGAAAGCAGGAATTCCCACCATGTCTCCCAGCTTCTTGGCCAGATATGCGCCCAAATTGGAGGGATGCTCCCCGTAGGGCGCCTGCTCCACATCGCGCATCACGGCTTCGCTGACGGCGTAGGTGCCGGAGGGGATGGCCCGGTACAGGCCGCCCCGGCCGCACACAGCGTCAAAATCGGACAACTGATAGCCGCTCTCCGCCACCGCATCCAAAATGGCCTTCTGCCGGTAGTCCGCCTGATCAATGACCCGGTCAAACTGATCCAACTCCTGTGCGGAGTGGTCGATGCCCTTTTTGAAGACCTGCTTGTCTTCGTCGAACACAGCGATCTTTGTGGAAGTTGCGCCGGGGTTGATGACCAAAACCTTCATCCGTTTCTCCTCCTCTTGTCCTCTCTCATTTTATAAAGCCACAGGGTCAAAAATGCCGAATGTTTCACCGAATTATTTAATGAACAATTTTATTATAGTCGTCCCCCCGGGCATTTGTCAATGCTCCCGGAACTAATTTTCGAATCTTGGCAGAACAGACAAAAATAAGAAGCTCATGCTGGTAAAAACAGCATGAGCTTCGCACTGACCTGTATTATTCTGTTTCCAGGCCCCGCAGTAAAATCCGCGCCATGCGGCGGCCCTGCTCGGCCACGTCAAATCCCTCCTGATAGATCCGCCACTCAAACAGCGTGCCCCGGTGCAGCACCACCAGGTCCTCCACCACCTCATCCGCGTCATAGGACGGATGAATGCTTCCCTCCTGCCGGCACAGGTCCACCAGTTCCCGCAGCAACCGGTAATACACACGCTTGCCATTCTTTTGCAGCACCGCCTGCTCCGGATAGCGCAGACCGTGGATAAACGCTTTATAGAGCATCTCGTCCCGGGCGCTGATCTCCAGAGACTTTCCCACAAAGTCCAGCAGCTTTTCCCGACCGGAGGAGGCCGTGTTCGCAAGATATTCCCGCTCCAGCTCCGTGTAGGCCTCATCTACCATCTGGGTCACCTGAATGGCCAACTCGTCCTTGCTCTTAAAATAATGATAAATGTTTCCCACGGAGCAGCCCACCGTCTGGGCTATCTCCTCTACGGACACATTTTCAAAGCCCTCCCGGTTAAAGAGGGTCAAAGCAGCGCTCTGGATCTTTGCCCGCATCTCCAATGCCTGCCGCTTACGGGGTGTCAGTTCCTTTTTCATAAACTAAAATCTTACCTCTATAAATGATTTTTTACATCATAACCGAACAGTACAGGAATGTCAAGGCACAAGAAAGCGGCAAAAGGAAAAGTTATATTGGGTACTGGTAATTTCCTCCGCGGGCGTGTATAATGAAAGAACTATCTACCGAAAGGGGAGCTATCCCATGGAAGAATCTCGCAGTTTCGGCTATCTCTGCCCCCACTGCAAAAAGCCCGTACTGGCTCAGCGGACCCGCTTTGCCCTGTCGGCAGCCGCTGTACGGATAGAATGCACCTGCGAAAAATCCGAGCTGCGGGCAGAGACGGACGGCCTGCGCTTCCGCCTGTGGGTGCCCTGCGGCCTGTGCGGTGAGACACATCAGGCGGAGCTAAGCAACGAGGCCATGCTGGACGGCCGCGGCGTAGGCCTTGCCTGTCCCAAAACCAAGCAGCTGTGCTGTTATATCGGGGAGCAGGCCGAGGTGAAAAAGGCCATGGCCGAGCTGGAGCTGCGGGCGGAAAAGGACCGCTGTGAAGCTCCTGAGGCCTTCACGGACAATGTGATCATGTACGAGGTTCTCTCGGAGCTGAAAGAAATCGCCGCCCGGGGCGGCATCGGCTGCACCTGTGGCTGCCGGCAGTATTCCATCGCCGTGCACCGGGGCGCGGTTGATCTTATTTGTAAAGACTGCGGCGGCAAGCTGCGTCTGCCCGCCGCCACAGACGAGGACTTAGACCGCCTTTGCTGCCAGATGAAGCTGACTATCCACGGCGTATGACCGCCGGAAAGGGGTACATAGTATGATCGAATTTCTCGCCCGACTGTTCATCCGCAATCGGGATGCTCTGGCTCCCTCCGCCCTGCGGCAGGCCTACGGCCAGCTCTGCGGGCTTGTGGGCATTTGCCTGAATCTGTTCCTTTTTGCCGTTAAATTCTTCGCCGGGACCATCAGCGGCTCCATCGCTATCACCGCCGACGCCTTCAATAACCTCTCCGATGCCGGTTCCTCGGTGGTGACTCTGCTGGGCTTCCGCCTGGCCAACCGCAAGCCCGACCCGGAGCATCCCTTCGGCCACGGCCGCATGGAGTACATATCCGGTCTGGTGGTGGCGGGACTTATTTTGCTCATGGGCGTGGAGCTGGGCAAGTCCTCGTTCGATAAGATCCTCCATCCGGAGGAGATCGCATCCTCCCCCCTGGTGCTGGGTATTCTGGCCCTGTCCGTGGCGGTGAAGCTTTATATGTTCTACTATAACCGAACTATTGGTAAGAAAATCAACTCCGCCGCCATGAGTGCCACTGCCGTGGACAGCTTATCCGATGTCGTCGCTACCACCGCTGTGCTCATTGCCACTCTGATAAGTCAGTTCACCGGAGTGTTGGTGGACGGTTGGGTGGGTATGCTGGTGGCCTTGTTCATCCTGTACTCCGCCTATAAGGCCGCTCAGGAGACCCTCTCCCCCCTGCTGGGTCAGACCCCGGAACCGGAGTTTGTGGAGCGCATTCAGCAGATCGTTCTGTCCTATCCCGAGGTGCAGAATCTCCACGACCTCATTGTCCATGACTACGGTCCCGGCCGTGTGATGATCTCTCTCCACGCCGAGGTCCCCGCCGACGGCGACCTGCTGCAGCTTCATGACATCATCGATAACATTGAACATCGCCTGCAGCAGGAGCTGGGCTGCATGGCTGTGATCCACATGGATCCCATTGCCGTAGGGGACGAGCGCACCAATGCGCTGCGCATGGCTGTTGCGGAACAGGTGAAGACCATCGACCCCCGGCTCACCATTCATGATTTCCGCATCGTTCCCGGCCCCACTCATACCAACCTCATCTTCGACACCGTGGTGCCCTATGATGTGAAACTGCCCCACGACCAGGTGCAAAAGCGTATCGGGGAGCTGGTGCGGCAGATGGACGGCAATTACTTCGCCGTGGTGCAGATCGACAACAGCTATGTCCTGTGAAAAACACCCCTGACCGCGTGGTCGGGGGTGTTTTGTGGGATTTATTTCCATTCTTTCCAGATCTCCGGGCAGTAGCCCACGGTAGCCTGCTTGCCGTTGCGAACGATGGGTGCGTTGAGTATCGCCGGACAGTCCGCAATGCGCTGGTCTACGGCCTGAGGCGGCACATACTGCAGACCCAGGTCCTCGTACTCGTCGCATTGGGTATTGACCAGAGCCTCAAACCCCACCGCCGCTTTCACGCTGCGGTATTCCCCCAGAGACAGCCCCTTGGTCAGCAGGTCAATATACTGGTACTTGATGCGCCGCTCCTTGAACCAGCGCTCGGCCTTCTTGCTGTCATTATTCTTTTTAGAGCCAAAAATCTGAATATTCACGGTCATACCCCTTTACTACATTGAAACGGAGGATTTTTCTATGGACGAAGCCATTTTGAAGCTGAAAAAGCTGGTGGATGAGAGCGACAATATCGTCTTCTTCGGCGGAGCCGGGGTCAGCACGGAGTCCGGCATCAAGGACTTTCGCAGCGTGGACGGTCTGTATCACCAGAAGTTCAAATATCCGCCGGAAACCATGCTCAGCCACACATTTTTTGAGACCCACACCGAGGAATTCTACGACTTTTACCGCAGTAAAATGCTGGCCCTGGACGCTCAGCCCAACGCCGCTCACAAAAAGCTCGCTCAGTGGGAGCGGGAGGGGAAGCTGAAGGCCGTCATCACCCAGAACATCGACGGTCTGCATCAAAAGGCCGGCAGCCGGGAGGTGCTGGAGCTCCATGGCAGCGTCCTGCGCAACTTCTGCCGCCGGTGCGGCAAATTCTACGGTGTGGAGGCCGTGGCCGATTCCACGGGCATCCCCCGCTGCATCTGCGGTGGGATTATCAAACCCGATGTGGTTCTGTACGAGGAAGGGCTTGACGAGCAGGTCATGGACAAGGCCCTCGACTACATCGCAAACGCCGATGTGCTCATCATCGGCGGCACCTCGCTGGTGGTGTACCCCGCCGCCGGACTGGTGCGGTACTATCGGGGCAGCAAGCTGGTGGTGGTCAACAAAGACGCCACCAATATGGATTCCTCCGCCGCTGTGTGCATCAGCGCACCCATTGGGGAGGTACTGGGGCAATTATAACATGGAAGTATGATGGTTACAAGGGTTGGATGCTGCGTCCACCGACCACACGCCATAAAAAAGATGACCCCGAAGGAGGCACTTCGTAAGGAAGTGTCTCCTTCGGCTTTTGTAATCAGCCGGAATGATTGGATTGTAGGTAAAAAAACAATCATATTGGAGGGTTACAAAATGGAAAAGTACATCTACAACGAGAAAAACGGACTTTGGTATGAATTGCAAGATGATTACTATCTTCCTTGCTTAAAACTACCGGAGGAT
>SFGJ01000038.1 GCA_004557655.1 Clostridiales bacterium
GCGCTCCTTGCGGGTGTCCACGATGAACAGAGCGCCGGGCAGCTTCTTCATTTCCTTCACGCCGCCCAGATACTTCTCCAGCTTCTCGATCTCGCCCAGATGCTTGATAACTTCCTTCTTGGGCAGCATATCGAAGGTGCCGTCAGCCTGCATGGTCTTGAGCTGATTCAGACGGTCCACGCGGGTACGCATGGTCTTGAAGTTGGTCATCATGCCGCCCAGCCAGCGAGCGTTGACATAGAACATGTTGCAGCGCAGAGCCTCATCCTTGATAGCTTCCTGCGCCTGCTTCTTGGTGCCCACAAACAGCAGGCTCTGGCCGGACTCGCTGAGCTCACGCACAAAGCTGTAAGCCTCCTCCAGCTTCTTCACGGTCTTCTGCAGGTCGATGATGTAGATCCCGTTGCGCTCGGTGTAAATATAGGGAGCCATCTTGGGGTTCCAGCGGCGAGTCTGGTGACCGAAGTGCACACCGGCCTCCAGCAGAGCCTTCATGGAAACAACATTCTGATTTGCCATTTTGTTCAGTTCTCCTTTGAATTTAGTTTTTTACCTCCAGACTTTTCCTCCCCCCGGCCAACCGAATCGGCACCGACCGAGAGTCCAAGTCTGTGCGGAATGCTGAAATATAATACCATATCCAAATATTAATTGCAAGTAGTTTTTATATATTTTCTGTCATTTTCCCGCCTCATCCCCAGTGTCTGCGCTTACGGTCCGGCGGACCGTCCCGCCGCTGAAAAGGTTTGTCTATGAGAATGATGTCATCTCCGAACTTTTGTATGCAATCCCAGGGTATGTAATAATCCTCCCCCCTGCCGAACAGGCCGAAAAAACGGCTGGGACCGAATACGATCAGCGCCCGCACCTCTCCCTCCGGCAGCTTCACCTCCACATCTCCCACGCAGCCGAGCCTGCATCCGTCGCAGAGATTAATGACCTCCTTGCGCCGCAGTTGTGTGAACCGATTCATCATAGTATCCACCCCTTTAGGCATCTTATGCCCGCCGGAGGCCTAATGTGCCAGTCCCCCAAAATCAGGCGGGCGCCGCAAAAGCAGCGCCCGCACAGATCATTTCACTTTTTCCCGCATCCGCTACAGCCCCGGCAGTTTCCGCAGCAGCTCTTTTTCCCCCGAAGGATATGCGCAACGGCCGCACCGGCGCACAGGAGGATCACACCCAGCAGGATCCAATCGCCAAAACTCATAGTAACCCTCCGATCCGGTACACCAGCATACCCGCCAGCCACGCGACCCCGCACTGCAGGATCACCACGCCCAGCATCTTCCAGAACGACCTCAGCTCACGCCGGATGGCGGCCACGGCGGCAACGCACGGTGTATATAAAAGGGTAAACACAAGGAATGACAACGCCGACAGCGGCGTAAACAAAGACCCCAGCACAGACCCCAAGGCTGCCACATTGGTTCCCAGCAGCACCCCCAGGGTAGACACCACCGCCTCCTTGGCGGTGAAACCGGAGATAAGCGCTGTAGCCACTCGCCAGTCGTCAAAGCCCAGGGGCTTAAAGATCCCGGAAATGAACTGACCCACCATGGCCAGCAGGCTGTCCGCACTGTCCGTCACCACATTCAGCTTTGCGTCAAAGGTCTGCAGGAACCAGATGATGATCGTGGCTAAAAAGATCACCGTGAATGCCCGCTCCAAAAAGTCCCGGGCCTTTTCCCACAGCAGCAGACCCACGCTCCTGGCAGACGGCATCCGGTAATTGGGCAGCTCCATGACGAAAGGCACGGGTTGCCCCCGGAAAGCCGTGTTTTTCAGCACCAGCGCCAGCAAAATACCCAGCAGAATACCGGTCACATACAGACCGATCATCACCACCGCCGCGTACTTGGGGAAAAATGCCGCCGAGAACACCGCATAAATAGGTATCTTTGCCGAGCAGCTCATATACGGTGTGAGCAATATGGTCATCTTTCGATCCCGATCCGAGGACACGGTGCGGGTGGCCATAATCGCCGGCACCGTGCAGCCGAAGCCGATGAGCATAGGTACGAAGCTGCGTCCGGACAGTCCGATCTTACGCAGCAGCCTGTCCATGACAAAGGCAACCCTTGCCATGTAGCCGGTATCCTCCAGAATGGACAGGAAGAAAAACAGAGTCACGATGATGGGCAGGAAGGACAGAACGCTCCCCACGCCTGCAAATATGCCGTCCACAATGAGGCTGTGCACCACGGGGTTGATGCCGTAGGCCGTGAGCCCCTTGTCCACCAGCATGGTGAGCTTGTCAATGCCCAGGCTCAAGAAATCCGAGAGATTCTGCCCGATAAGGTTGAAGGTCAGGTAGAAAATCAGGAACATCACCCCGAAGAATACCGGCAGAGCCGTGTATTTCCCGGTGAGGATCTTATCCATCCGCACAGAGCGGCGGTGTTCCTTGCTCTCGTGGCACTTCACCACGCAGATCTCCACTACGCTCTCGATGAAGCTGTACCGCATATCCGCCAGAGCCGCGTTGCGGTCCAAGCCTCTCTCGTTTTCCATCTGCACGATGCAGTGCTCCAGCATCTCCTTCTCATTCTGATCCAACTGCAGCTGCCGCAGTATCCCCTCGTCGCCCTCAATGAGCTTGGTGGCAGCGAACCGCGCGGGGATCCCCGCCTTGTCGGCGTGATCCTGGATCATATGTACCACTGCGTGAATGCACCGGTGCACCGGCGAATCCGGGGCACAAAAGTCGTACACCTTGGGCAGGGTCTTCCCACGGGCGGTATGCACCGCCTGATCCAGAAGCTCCGACACGCCCTCGCCCTTCGCGGCGCTGATAGGCACCACCGGGATACCCAAACACCGGCTCAGCTCCCGCACATCAATGGTACCGCCGTTGGCGTGCACCTCGTCCATCATATTCAGAGCCAGCACCATGGGCACCCGCAGCTCCAGAAGCTGCAGCGTCAGGTAGAGGTTGCGCTCGATGTTGGTGGCGTCAATGATATTGATAATGCCATCGGGCTTTTCATTGAGAATGAAATCCCGGGTGACAATCTCCTCCTGGGTATAGGGCCGCAGGGAGTAGATACCCGGCAGATCCACCACAGAACCGCTCTTGCCGTCCTTGATCTCTCCCATTTTCTGATCCACCGTCACGCCGGGGAAATTGCCCACATGCTGATTGGAGCCGGTAAGTGCGTTAAAGAGGGTGGTTTTGCCGCAATTCTGATTGCCAACCAATGCAAAAATCATTCAGCGACCTCCTCCACCTCTATTTTTTTACCGTCCTCCACACGCAGGGTCAGCTCATAGCCCCGCACACGGATCTCAATAGGATCTCCCATGGGCGCCACTTTCTGCAGTGTGACTTTCGTCCCCGGGATCAGCCCCATATCCAGCAGCCGGCACCGCAGCGGCCCCTGTCCGCCCACCCGGCGGATCACGGCGCTGCTGCCGATCTTTAACTCATTTAATGTCATTTTTACACTCCACATTGTTTTTTATAAATTGTACTATGATTTCTCGCCCCCGTCAATGGCGGCAGACAAAAAAGGCTTGTGCCGAAGTATATTTCAAATAATGCCTGGAAACGATCCAAAACAGGCCGCCGAAAGGCGTGGTGCGCACAGGCACAAAGTGCAAATCAGCAAAGTAAAACGCCCCCGTGCCTTTACGGCGGCGGGGGCGAATGTGCCTGCATTTTACAGCAAAACCATAAGCTTATTAAAGTTTAAATCCCTTGCCTTTTTCTGCACAGTGAACCAATCCACAATAGTCAGAATTCCAAAACAGCCAAGGGTCAGCAGCTTCAAAATACCCATTCCCGTTTCACCAAGCATGAACCGATCGATACCGAGCGAGCCGAGAAAAATAGAAACCAGCAAAATTGTTGTGGGGTCCTTAAGCTCCGTGGAAACAACGAGATTGAATTTTGATTCATCTGTCTGAAGAAGTTTATCCTTCAGGTAGATGATCTTTTCCGCTGGGAAATACTTTTGATTGGTCATTACAAATAAATCCACCTTTTGCGCATCCATAATCTCTCTCCTCTTCAATGTATAAAATATCCCGAAATGGGATATTTTTTGATACCAATTTGGTATGCTTTTGTCAAGAGGTTATGTATGAAACGATTAAAAAAATTGAGAGAACAACGGCATATATCTCAATTAAAGTTGGCGATGGACTTGGGATTGAATCAAAACGCCGTCAGCCGCTATGAAAACGGTGTGCGGGAAGCCGATTATGCAACCCTTATCCTCTTTGCCGACTATTTCGGCGTGTCCATAGACTATTTACTTGAGCGGACAGACAACCCCGCCATGAATCAATAAAAACGGAACGGCGTTTGCCGTTCCGTTTTTCAGCTAAAATTATTTTTTCTTGCCTCCATGGGTGGCCTTCATGCGTTTTTCGTGGTTTAGAATGGTCTTGCGGATGCGCAGATTCTCCGGCGTGACCTCCAGCAGCTCGTCGTCGGCCAGAAATTCCAGGCACTGCTCCAGGCTCATCCGTCTGGGGGGCACCAGCCGCAGGGCGTCATCCGAACCGGAGGCACGGGTATTGGTCTGCTGCTTCTTCTTGCAGACATTCACGGTAATGTCCTCCTGCTTGGGAGACACGCCCACCACCATGCCCTCGTACACCTTCACGCCGGCGCCGATGAAGAGGGTGCCGCGTTCCTGGGCGTTAAACAGACCGTAGGTAATGGATTCGCCGGTTTCAAATGACACAAGAGAGCCGGTATTCCGGCGGTTCATCTCACCCTTGAAGGGCGCGTAACTGTCAAAGACACTGGCCATGATGCCCTCGCCCCGGGTATCCGTGAGGAACTCATTGCGGTAGCCGAACAGCCCACGGGACGGCACCAAAAACTCCACCTTCATACGGCTGCCCACGGGGGTCATCTCCACCAAATCTCCCTTTCGGGCGCCAATCTTTTCAATGACAGGGCCGACGGATTCGCTGGGCACATCCACCACCAGGCGTTCGATAGGCTCGCACTTTTTGCCGTCAATGGTCTGGTACAGCACGCGGGGAGGCGAAACCTGGAACTCATACCCCTCCCGGCGCATGGTTTCAATCAAGATGGACAAGCTCATCTCGCCGCGGCCCGCCACATTGAAGGCGTCCATAGCCCCGGGGATCTCAGAAACCCGCAGGGACACATCCTTCAAGGTTTCCCGGAACAGGCGCTCCCGAAGCTGGCGGGAGGTAACATACTTGCCCTCGCGGCCGGCGAAAGGAGAATCGTTGATGGAGAAGGTCATCTCCATGGTGGGAGCGGAGATCTTCACAAAGGGCAGCGGCTCCACAGCGGTGGGATCGCAGATGGTGTCTCCGATGGTGATGTCCCCGATACCACTGAGGGCAATAATATTGCCGGCGGTAGACGCAGTGACGGGCTTTTTGCCCAGTCCCTCAAACTCATACAGACTCACAGCCTTGGCTTTCTTGGCCGGTGCGTCAGGATCGTGATAATTGCACACGGCGATCTCCTGGTTCTGCTTCAGTGTGCCCCGCTCAATGCGTCCGATGGCTATCCGGCCCACAAACTCGTTGTAGTCAATGGCGGACACCAGCATCTGGAACGGCTCGTCCACATCGGCCTCGGGGGCGGGAATATACTCCAGAATGGTGTCAAACAGGGGCTTGAGATCCGTGCCCACCACATCGGGAGAGTAGGAGGCTATGCCCTGCCGCGCGGAACAGAACAGCATGGGGGAATCCAACTGTTCCTCCGTGGCGTCCAAATCCAGCAGCAGCTCCAGCACCTCGTCCACCACCTCATGGATGCGCTGGTCGGGCCGATCGATCTTGTTCACCACCACGATGACCCGGTGCCCCATCTCCAGAGCACGACTCAGCACAAAGCGGGTCTGTGGCATGGGACCCTCGGCGGCGTCCACCAACAAAATCACGCCGTTGACCATCTTCAAAATACGCTCCACCTCGCCGCCGAAGTCAGCGTGGCCCGGGGTGTCCACAATATTGATCTTTGTGTCGCCGTAGCGAATGGCGGTATTTTTGGCCAGAATGGTAATGCCGCGCTCACGCTCCAGGTCATTGGAGTCCATGACACGATCCACGGTCTCCTGATTCTCCCGGTACACACCACCCTGCTTGAGCATTTCGTCCACCAGAGTGGTCTTGCCGTGGTCGACATGGGCGATGATGGCAACATTTCTCAGTTTATCGTTCTGCAATGGCAAAAGCCCCTTTCTCATGGCTGATTCTGTATCTTTGTGCAAATTCTGCACTAACCTTTGTATTATAGGCTCATAAGCGGAAGATTGCAATAGTTTCTCCGTTTTTTTGTCTCTTTTTTGCCTCTTTGTTTTTCTGCATTTTTCTCCGCTTTATGCCGCGCATAAAGTGCAAGAGCCGAAAAAGGCCTTGCGGCATAACTGCCGCCCTGTAAATTAGCAGGGATTTTTACTGTGTCTGAGGTACAAATTAGCAGAGAAGCCTTTTTTCTTAGCTGAACAGCGATTTTCCCACTAAAAATTCTTAGCAAGACCTTTCGCCTTTTTTAGCAAGATCGGGGCAAAAGTGATGGTAAAACGGAAAAATTAAGATTGCATGAAACCGGAAAATAAGAAACGCCGAAAACCTTGTAAAACCAAGACTTTCGGCGTTATTAATGGCGTCCCCGGCGCGATTCGAACGCGCGGCCTTCCGCTTAGGAGTGACCTCGGAACCCCTTTTTTGCGTGACTTCCTGTACCTAAAAATCCCGTATTTTCAAGGCTTTTTCACACTTTGAGTGTTAAGCTGTGTTACGGAATTTCTGCTAATTTTACCCCGTTTTTGACCTTCTGATTAGACGGGTATTAGCAAGGAGTTCGCATTTAGGGTGGTGGTTATATCGACGCAAAAGACCGCCGTGTTACGGCTAATTCTTAAATCTATTAAATGCAGTTATTTAATAGTATACTCCGCAAATATGAAAAATTCAACACAATACAATGAAAAAACGGCAAGACCTTTTTTGTGATCTTGCCGTTTCGCCTTATATTTAGTTTCCAACACCGAGCAGAACCTTGAATTTTTGAAGGAACTCTGGGTTTTGAACCATATAGTTGAGCATTGCCTTTGCCATCAAACTCATATTCTGTGTATTGGTCGTAATACCAAGTCCCCTGTAAAACAGAGAGGTCTTTTTTACCACCTGCGCAGCCTTTACAAATCAGCACAACAATAAGAATGACGATAAGGAGGGCAAATAACGAAACAATCACAGCCCTTTGCCTTTTTCTGCGCTTTATTGCTGCCTTGCGTTTAGGCGAGAGATACCTGCCTTTACTTGACTGAGGTTGTCTTTTGTATGCAGT
>SFGJ01000039.1 GCA_004557655.1 Clostridiales bacterium
CTTTTTGGCGTCCTCCGGGATTGCCCAGGATCGTCCAAAGCGGGACGCGCCGGGGATGCGCCCATCGGCACAGTATTGATTGACCCGCCGCTCTGATACACCCCAGCGGTAGGACGCTTCCCGTATGGAGATATAGCCTTTTATCCCGCCCATATCGCACCTCCGCACAAATAAAATCTCACAGAGTACATTGTATGCGAATATCAGAAGAAAAGCAAGTAAGCAATGCCAGTTTTTTCAGAAATCAAATATGTAAGCAGCCTCAAACCGAGGCTGCCATTTTAATAAGCTGGCATACCATAACCGTAAACAGAGCTGCTCCCAACCGCATATTGATGTTGTTTGCAGGCATCGCCGGAATTGCCCTCCACAGTGTAGACAATACTGTTTTCGCACTTTTCCACAATACCCACATGGTCAGGAGAACCATCGCCGTCCCAGTCAAAAAAGATGAGATCTCCTGCGGACGGCTCATAGCTCCGGCCCTGCCATTGGCCATTGCCGCTAAACCAGGCAACACCATCCGAAACGAGGGAGAATTTCGGGATGATGCCGCTGTCGATATATCCGCATTGATCGGCACACCAACTGACGAAACAGGCACACCATTCCACCCGGCTGTCAAAGCCGTACCAGGACCAATAGGGTTCACCGCCCTCGTTGTCGAGCTGGGTCAGGGCAACCTCCACAATGGCCTGATTGCCGCCGCTGGTGAAGGCCCGCCCGTAGGGGTAGTAGCGCAGCACATGGTTGACATACTGGGTATCGCCGTAGCTGCTCCAGCCCAGCCGCTCCGCCTGGGCGGTGGAAAACTCCGCGGCGTTGGCATAGGAATAGCCGCCGTAATTGCTCTTTGCCCAGGAGATATAGCCATTTCCAAAGTTATAGCCCTGCAATGCCAGCTTGATATGCTCCATGTCAATGGGATTTTCCACCTCGGCGGCGCTAAGACAGGCGGCCAGATTCTGGATGCCCACGTCAATGGAATATTCCGGGTCAGTGATCCCATTGGGGCTGTTGGGATAGCGGGTGTTATAGCCGCACTCTGATGCCTGCATGGGGTCGCTGCTCCGGCCACCGGATTCCTGCATCATGACCGCTTTGATCAGCTCCACATATTCGGGGATACCGTGCTGCGCGGCATACTGCCGGATCAAAGGCTCATAGGCTTCCACCTCCGCGCTGACCGGGGTATAGGAATTGCTGCTGCTCCCGCCGCCGAACAGGGAAACCGCACAGCCCGGCAGCACAATGATCAGGATAATCACCACGGCAATCCAGCCCCCGGCCATCAGAGCGGTAATCAGCGCCTTTGTACCGGCGATGATCGCCTTAACTGCGGAGACAGTGGCTTTGGCCGTAGCCTTCGCAGCTTCTGCGCTTTTTCTGGCTGCGGCCTTTGCCGCCTGCGCCGCCCGATAAGAGGCTTTTGCGGCGGCCTAGGCGGATTTTTGTGCCGCCTGTGCCGTGACCTGAGTGGTTTTCACGGTGGTGCGGGCCATCTGTTCTGCCGTTTTAATGGAACGCTGGGTCGTTTTGACCGTACCCTTTGCGGATTTTACCGTGGCTTTTCCGGTGGATTTTGCCGTCTGCCTGATACCTTTGCGGCCCCGGTCTGCGGTTTTGATTGCCGAGGGTTTTCTGTTTGTTGACCTGATCGACAGTCTGGCAGTATCACCGGAACCGGTTGACGCAGAAACCGGCTCCGGTGAATGGACGGCATTGGCGGCCTTTTGCTTTGCCGTTTTCTCCGCCTGTTTCTGCGCTGCTCTTTTCGGCTGGTCAGCCCTTTTCTGTTCCATCTGCTCCCGGACAGCGGCAATATTGTCCTTTGTGGTTTTTACCGCTTTGCGGCCCCGCTTATCAAGCTGATGGGCAGCCTCATAAGCGGCGGTTTCCACACCGCCTGAAACACGATCCGCCGCGTATTCCTCCGGTGCGCTCTCCGCAGCGTACACGCCATGCTCGGCTTTGTCCTTCGTGCGGACATACGCCTGCTTCATACGCTCCCCGGCTACCGCCGCTCTGTCCAGTGTCTTAATCGTGCCTTTGACAACATCCCGTGTTTTAATCTCAGGCATCGCCGTCCACCTCCCCAGGGGACGGCGCAATCCATTTTGCCACAACAACCATTCGGCCGTTAGTGCGGCTGTATTCACAGGTGGAGAAGGTGATGAGCTGATCCCCGTATTCGGCGCTCACGCCGGTATCGTAGAGGGCAAGGGCCTTGCACTGTGCGATAAACCCGTCAAACTCTGCTTCGTTCTCCGCATCGACAAAGTGGTAATACTGAAAACCATCCTGGGAATAAACCACGGTCTTGAACACAGCCACAATCTCATACTCGCCGTAATTCTCCAGCGTATCAAGGCGGATGATCTTATGCTCACGGTAAAAATCCTCGCTTTCATACCTGCACAGGTCGGCAAACATGGAACCGTCCTTCATGTGGTGGCCGTAGATTATGCAGTTATCAGAGCTGCCCAGGATGCAATTCTCCTGCACATAGGGCGTACCATAGGCGCTGTGCGATTTGTCAAAGGCGCGCTTCAGGTAATAATCCGTTTCCGTGCTTTGCATGACCGGGTAATTGATATTCGTGCCGTCAATGGAAATCCAGCCTACAAAATCGCTGTTCTGTTCATAGACAGCCGCATATTTTTCATAGGCGGTCATAGCCGGGGCCGCTTCGGTTGTGGCATCTGTACCGTCCTCTGGCGGTGCGGACGGCTGCTCCGGCTCCTCCTGCACCAGAGCGGCGATTTCCGTAAAGGCTTCGGCGCTTTGCTTCTGGTCGGCATACTGACGGCCCAGCATCATGCCGGAGAAAAGAAACAGGGCGGCAAACGCTGCCGCCCCGCAAAGGAAAAGTTTCTGTTTCATGTCGTACCTCCATTCATTCACGCGCCTGCCCGGTGCGAACCGGGGCGGCTTTCTTTGCCGTCTGCCCGGATTTCAGCACATGAAGCTCCGTTTTGACAGACGGTTTTTGCTCCTGACGGTCATCCCGCAGCTTCTCCGCCAGCTTACCGGCACGGCCCTCCATAGCGGAAAAGGCGCGTCCCATGCCCTCCAAACCGTTCTTCACCTTCGCCAAAATGCCCTTGTCGCTCTCCAGAGGGGCGGTTTCCTGGGCCGATTTCCCGGACAGGACACGGCCAGCATTTTGCAGATGTCCGCCTGCTTCATGAAGCTGCTCCCGCTTCATCTCCACCTTACCGGCAGCCTCCTGCATAGACTGCGCTGCCAGATGAAGGCCGTTCTTCATCTTGGAAAGAACCGTGGGAATTTTCATAGCCCGGACCGCCTGGGCCAGTGCAGCGCGGCCCTTTTCCCGAAAGGTCTTGACCGCATTTCCCGCCGCCCGGACAAAATTGGTTTTGACGGTGGATACCATTGCTCCGGTCTGCGAAACTTTCTCCTGAGCCGTGTCCAGCAGATGGGCGCAGCGGGCGGATAGGCCCCTGTCCTGGATTGCCTGTACTTCGCCGTGCATTTCCTGAAGCTCTCCCATCATCTGAGAGAGCTTTTCTTCCATAGAACCGATATACTCCACCAGGGAGGACACTTCCTCCCGCTCTTTGGTAAGGCCGCTTTGCTCCAGCACGGCCAGCAGTTCGATGATCTGCGGGTATTCCCGCAACGCCAATGCCTGTTCAGCCATTTTTGTTTCCTCCTATTATCATGTTATCGTGTTTGCTCGTCTTGCCGCCTGGCCGGGGAAAGCTCCCGGCAATATTCCGGATAGCGCAGTTTGATGCCCTCTATAAAATAGGGGGCAAACTCACAGCAGAACAATTCCTCCGGTGTAAAATCCCGCCCGTGCCGCTCCTCGGTATAGCCATTCCAGAGGTTAAAGGCCAGATGGCAAATCCGGACTGTGCCGCTGGTCTGCCAGCCGCCGTGCATCCCCTCCGGCTCGATCCAGTCATGGATAAAATCAAACATCTGGTGAATGTTTGCCCTTGTCTCCGGGGCAATCCCCATCACATAGAAAAAGGCCCGGTGATAGCAGTCATTTTTCCTGCTCCGGGCCATCATGTCTAAGAAAAAATCCCGATGCTCTCTGGACGCAAACTGGATTTTTGCTATGCTCATGCCGTCACCTCCCGTTCCGTTTTTTCACCGCCGAACACGCCTTCACCGGGGCGGGTGGTCATAAGCTGGTAGAGCTTCGTATCGCGGGGCCAGCGGTTGACAAAAGGCACCAGGGCGGAACCGTATTTGATCAGGCCACAGCCGGCATCCGCATTGGTCACATAGCTCATCTGCTCCCTGGAGATGTTCAGCAGCTTCGCCAGCTTCTCCCGGTCAGATGCCGCCTGGTTCAGCATGATGATAAATTCCGAGTTACTAAGCATAGTGCTGGCCTGCACGGAATCCAGCAGATACTCCACATTTTGCGTGATGGCCGTGGGGTAGGCGTTCCGCTTGCGGAACTGCCGCCACGCGCTGTTAAAGAAATTGCCGCTGTACTCATTCTCAAAAACCACATGAAATTCGTCAATGAATACATGGGTGCGCTTACCCTTTTTCCAGTTCAGGGTCACACGGTTCAGCATAGTGTCGGTAATGACCAACAGACCCGTGGGCTTGAGCTGTTCGCCCAAATCGTGAATGTTGAACACCACCACCCGTTTCTCCAGATCAACATTGCTGCCATGACCGAAAATATCCAGGGAGCCGGTGGTGAACAGCTCCAGAGACAGGGCGATCTCCCTTGCGATCTCCTCCGGCTGCACCAGCAGCTTTTCCCGCAGGGTGGAAAGTGTCGGGATAATGCCGGTTTCCGCTGCCTCCTGATAAACCAGAGCAGTACATCGGTCAATGATGGATTTATGCTGTGGGCCTACGCCATTTTTGTCGATCTGCTCCACCAGGGACATAATAAACTGGGATTTCTCCACAATGGGATTGTTTTCACCGTAGCCTTCCACCATATACATGACGTTGAGCCGGTCCCTGCCGCCAGCGGCCACATGAACCACTGTGCCGATGTCGCTGCCCATGGCCTGTACCATCGGGGCAAATTCCCCTTCGGGATCACAGATCAGTACATCATCCTGGGTATTCAGAATCAGGAAGGCGATCAGTTCCTTGGCGGAGAAGGATTTTCCTGAGCCGGGTACGCCCAGGATAAAGGACGACTGATTCAAAAGGTTCTCCCGGTTGCACAGAATCAGATTGTGGGAGATGGCATTTTCCCCAAAGTAAATGCCGCCCTTGTCCTGAATCTCCTGCACCTTAAAGGGCATGAATACGGCCAGAGATTCTGTTGTAAGGGTGCGGAAAGCGTTGATCTTTCTTGTGCCGATGGGCAGCACCGTGTTCAAACCGTCCGTCTGCTGGTATTTGAGTACCGCCATCTGGCACATCTTCTGACGGGAAAGGGAGAGAATCTGATCGGTGTCCGCGTCGAGCTGCTCCTTGGTATCGGCGGTCAGCACCATGGTCAGAACACCCTGCATCATACGCTGGTCGCGGGCCGTCAGATCATCCAGAAATTCCTTGCTCTCCCGGCGCTGCTGCTCCATATCATAGGGAATGACGGCGGAGAAATTGTTGTTGGCGTTCTGGCGGCGCTGCCAGTTGGTGATATTGGTTTCCACCCCCAGCAGACGGTTTTCCACCTCCCGCACAGCCTCGTCCATGGGGATGGGGATCACGTCGATGGAGAGCATCATATTCCGGTTCAGGTCGGTCAGCTCGGAAACAAAGGAATCCCGAATATAGTTGGCGTAGTCCTTGAGATACAGGGTACGGCAGTATTTGCCGCCGATTATCAAGTAGTCGCTGTGCTTCTCGATAAAGTCCGGGCAGATATAGTCCTTGAAATCATGGCCTTTGCGCATCATATCGTGAATGTCGAAGCGGAAGTCTGCTTCTTCGCCGGGACGGTAAAAATCATGGAGGATGCGCAGGCGCTCCGTTGCATCCAGCTCCACGCATTTGGAGCCGAGCGCCGCGTAGTGGACGACCAGATCGGCCCCAACACGGGCAAAATAGGCGCGGGCTTCCTCGATATTCTTCTTTGGTACGGTGATGGTGATATACTTCTCCTGGACAATGCCGTTTCCTGCGGTGGCCTTGCCCATAATCACGCCGTTGTATTCCACCCGGTATTTATCCCTACAATCCTCCTGCATGGGCATGAGGACAGACTGCTCAAAATTTGCCCGGTTCAAAGTCCGGTTGTTGACCGTGATCTTGGCCGCGGAGCCGGAATCCAGACTGTTCAAAAGCTCCGAGTAGTCCAGGAACATGACTTTTTTATCTTCCTCGCTGGCCACCTGGTAGTTGATGTCGGAAAACTTCCAGGTGCGGCAGAACTGGCTGCCGACCTGAAAAATACCGTCCGCCCAAATACGCCGGATTGGGATTAGGTCCTGCACCCGGCGCGGCACCTTGTATTTTTCCTTTTCCTGCTTGCGCAGGCTGTTCAGGGTTTTAAGCATGGCGCTGGCCCTCCTTTCTGCGGCGGCGGACCGCCCGTTTCGTATACTTGCCCTTTGCCCGGTGCTTTCCCGGCTTAGGAATCGCGGCCAGCTCCTTTTCTTTCGCTGCAATCGTGTCTTTGAGCATTTCGTAATAGTAGTTCACCGGCTGGGCGGTCAGCCGCCTTGGTTCCAGCAGCTCAGAGCGCAGCCACGCTCTTAAAAACTGTTCCGCCGTCATGCCGTGGTAGCTGACAAAGCCCAGGGCGGCAAAGGGGGCCGCGCCCAAAATGCACATCCAGGACAGGGTTTCCACGCCGAAGTAGGGGCGCAGGAAAAAATACAGCCCCACGGCCACACCGATGGCCAGTAACGAAAAAACGAACTGCCGCAGGGACAGTCCGAAAAACATGGATTCCGTATAGTTACGGATTTCTTTATTGATCTTAACTTCCAAAAGAGTACCTCCTAACCTTACTTATCGTTCCATTACCGATTTTCTCTTAGGTTGCTTCTCACTGGACAGGTAAGGTATAAATTCTTCCTCACCCTCGATGATGCTGAACTCTGACCGCAGGATTGGGTGTGTTTCGCGTTTTTGGCGCAGCCGGATCAGGTCAATCGCCTCTTCTCTTGTAACGGTACTTCCTTGCTGCATCCCGTCTTTGAAAATATAGAACCGTTTCATTATTTTTCTCCTCCAACCAAAAACTCGTGTACCCGGGGCTCAAAGCCCCAGAAACACTACATTTCTCGTTCGTGTACATATACACGAACGGTTACTTCTCATATAACTTAGCCATC
>SFGJ01000040.1 GCA_004557655.1 Clostridiales bacterium
CACGGAAGTTAAGCTCGCTTCTGCCCACGATACTTGGCTGGAGACGGCCCGGAAAAATAGGTAGCGCCAACACGCCTTCTTAGCTCAATGGTAGAGCATGCGGCTGTTAACCGCAGGGTTGTAGGTTCGAGCCCTACAGAAGGCGCCATGAAAAGGATGTGCCGCCATCTATAAAGGTGGCGGCACATTTTTGCCTCAGAGATCGATCTATTTGGGCCTTTAGCTCAGTTGGTTAGAGCAGACGGCTCATAACCGTCCGGTCCCGGGTTCGAGTCCCCGAAGGCCCACCATATAGGGGTATAGCTCAGCTGGTAGAGCAGCGGTCTCCAAAACCGCGTGTCGAGAGTTCGAATCTTTCTGCCCCTGCCATTTTATGATTGACAACCTGCGTTGTATTTGGTATACTTAATAAGCTCGATTGCGACATTAAAGCGCAGAATATGGCCAAGTAGTTCAGTTGGTTAGAACGCCAGCCTGTCACGCTGGAGGTCGTGGGTTCGAGCCCCATCTTGGTCGCCATATGCTGCTGTAGCTCAGTAGGTAGAGCGCATCCTTGGTAAGGATGAGGTCGGCGGTTCGAATCCGCCCAGCAGCTCCAAAAAGCATCGAAAACTTTCGTTTTCGGTGTTTTTTTGTTGAAAAAACGCACTTTTATGTCCGGATCAAAATGTGGGGCAACCGCCTGACCCACACCGTGACCCACACGGGGAAATGCTCGGAAAGGGCAAAAGATGAGCGGACGGAAAAGCCGTTATTCTGAAAGGCCTTTTCTTTGTTTCGCCGCGTTCTTGTATTTTGCGGCAGGATATGCTACAGTACCTGCCGTTGATTCTTTCTGCCTCTTACGAGGCTGTGCGAGGTATTTATGAAGCTGTTACGATGGTGTAAGGCCAACGCCATGCCGGTGATTGCGGTGCTGGCCGCGGCGGTGACGGCGGTATTCGTGCCGCCTGACGCGGCCTATCTTAGCTACTACGATGTGAAAACGCTATCCTGCCTGCTGTGCGTGCTGGCGGTGGTGGGTGCGCTGCGCCGCGTGGGACTGTTTCCTCTGCTGGCGCAGAGGCTGGTGCAGGTGTTCCACACCACCCGCGGCGCGGTGACGGCGCTGGTAGGTATCACGCTGGCGGCCTCCATGCTGCTGACCAACGACACGGCACTGCTGACGTTCCTGCCCCTCAGCTGGTTTGTGCTGGAGCGCACCGGCCAGACGAAATGGACGGCGCTGACATTCATTCTGCAGAACTGCGCCGCCAACCTGGGCGGGATGCTGACGCCCTTCGGCAATCCCCAGAACCTGTATCTGTTCAACCACGACAACATCCCTAACGGGGAATTCCTGTCCATTATGCTGCCGCCGTTCCTGCTGTCCACGGCGCTGATCCTGTTGTGCTGTCTGTTTCTGCCCCGTGAAGGGCTGACTGTCCCCCAGCAGGAGACACTGCCGGACAAGCGACGTACTGCGGTATACGGCGTACTGTTCTGCGTGGCGGTGGCTATGGTGCTGCGGGGAATCCCCTACTGGCTGGGACTGCTCGTTATCGTGATGGCTCTGCTGGTGCTGGATCGCCGTGCGCTGCTGAGTGTGGACTGGGGACTGCTGGTGACGTTTGCGGCGTTTTTCACCTTTTCGGGCAACATGGCGCGGATTGAGCCGGTGCATGAGCTGTTCCGGAAGCTGCTCACCCACGGGGCCATGCCGGTGGCGGCACTGACCAGTCAGTTCATCAGCAACGTACCGGCAGCCATCCTGCTGAGCCGGTTCACCGACGACTATCGAGGACTGCTGGTGGGCGTGAATATCGGCGGCGCGGGGACGCTGGTGGCGTCACTGGCCAGCCTGATCACTTTCCGGGAATACACAAAGCACGTCAAGGGGCAGACGGGGCGGTTCATGGTGCTGTTCTCCGCCATCAGCTTCGGTTTTCTAGGCGTCCTGTTGGTAGCCATGACACTCTGGATGCGGTGAAATGAGTAAACTAGAGCTCCTGCCCCATGGGCAGGAGCTCTAGTTTGTTATTGTGGTGCAGTTTGATCAGCTCACATCACCTGTGCCATGAAGCTGCCCATGGTCTGGGCGGCTTCGTACTGCTTCTGGCGGGTGGCGTGGGTGTAGGTGCGGAGTGTGAATCCGGCATCGTAGTGGCCCGGCATACTTTATTTGCGGACTTGTCATGTAACGAAAAGTTCCCTGGTTCAAATTTTGAACCAGGGAACTTTTTCGTTGAAAGCATTACGAGGGCATTGTCTCTTCCAGCAATTGTGTCTCTTCCAGCAATTGATAGATATGGTGCAGCCGGCAGAACATGACCATCTGGGCATCGAAGCTCAACGCGTCATTGATCCCCCATGCTTTGCGTATCTTTTGCAATCGGTAGCGTATGGTGTTGCTGTGCTGATAGGACAGCTTCGAGGTGAGCGCTACATCTCCGCAGCATCTGGTATAGGTGACCATGGTGGAGATCAACACCCCCAAATTATCTCCGGCGTCAGAAAGCTTTTCCAAAAGCTTTTGATAGTACTGTTTGCTCCAACTACAGGAACAAGCGGGGCAGAGAAGCTGATCCATACCCGTTTCGGAAAAATCCAGAGAAGATATTTCGTCGATCGTGCACGTGAAATTGGCGAAGAACGCCTTTTTCATGGATCGTGCAAGGTCGGCCAGTGTTCCCGGTTCTGTGCAGAAGCCGATGCGGTAGTCGCTGCCAAAATCCGGGAAAAAGCTCTTGACGAATTTCAAAGGGAAGTCGTGCTCAAACGCAGTTATGTCCGTTGTGGTACAGATATGAAAGGCGCCCTGCCGGTAAGGAAGGATAGAATATTTCAGCGGCGGCAGGGAATCTTTACCGGAGCTCTGCTGCCAAGCCTGTGCGCCTCGCGTTTCAAAATTCCCGTAAGTATCAAAGCGCAGCGGTTTTCTTACAGGTGTGGCAGATGTCAGATCACTGACAGAGATATAGGCGCAGAACAGGAGCTGCTTCTCAAAAAACGGGTTCAGCTTGCGGGCGTACTCCTCACATTGTTCGGGTGCAGGAGCAGGATCGGTCAGAAGGCTTTTCACGATCCGCTCCTGCATGGCGGAGTCTTCTTTTAGAAGCGCCGTTTTTATGTGGAAAATAATATTGTCAATAAACGTGTCACTGAAAAACAGGATCGGCACGTTCCACGTGTTTGAAAACTCCTTTAGCTGCGCGGAAATCTCTTTATAATAGATATCCTTAATGGCGATGGCGGATACCTGATGGCGAATTAGTGTCCGGAGACACATTTCCGCACGGCTGGGATCGTCCTTCATCGCCGTCAATGTGGTGATAATAAACTCGCCTTTTTCAAAGTTTCTTTCGATATCCGCGCCGGACTCCCACTCGAAAAAGCCTACCTGCGTGACAGGCGTATTGATGCCGTTGAAGCCTGACACGATCCGAAAGTTGGAGAATAACGGGGCCGATAGTATATCCCGCAGCAAAACCACAAGCAATCCCTCCGTTTCAGATTATTGTCTGTATTATATCCACTTTCAGACTTTAGCGCAATATTTTCAGGCATAAGAATTTACAAAGGCAGGCAGAGTTGTAAAAACTACAATTTGGGAACGACCTTTTTGGATTTCGTGTCATTGAAGATATTGAGCATAGAGTGATACACTTAAGACACAAAGGCAAAAGCAAATAGTTTGTGCATAGAAAGGTGGACAATATCATGAAAAACGGTTTCAAGTACGATGTAGACGCGATCCGCGCACAGTTCCCGGCCTGCAAGCTGGAGATCGCCGGCGCACCCATTGCTTATCTGGACGGCCCCGGCGGTACGCAGATCCCCCAGCCGGTGCTGGACGCCATGGTGGGCTATATGGTCAACGACAACGCCAATGAGGACGGTAACTTCCGTGCCAGCACCATGGCCCGCTATACCGAGGAAACGGCCCGCGCCGCCGTGGCGGACTTCCTGGGCTGCGAGGTGCAGGAGGTAGGCTTCAGTATGGCCTCCACGCAGAACAGCTACAATCTGGCCTTGAACCTGTCCAAGACCTTTAAGCCCGGCGACGAGCTGATCATCACCGAGATCGACCACCGCTGCAACAGCGCTCCCTGGATGTCCCTGAAGCGCCTGGGCTGCGTGGTCAAGACCGTGCGGCTGGATCCTGTCACCCAGCAGCTGGACTTTGAGGACTTCAAGTCCAAGCTGTCCGACAAGACGAAGGTCGTTGCCGTGAACTGGGCCTCCAACGCCCTGGGTACCATCACCGACGTGAAGAAGTTCATCGATCTGGCGCACGAGTACGGCGCGTTTACTGTGGTGGACGCCGTTCACTACTCCGCCCACCGTCCCGTGGATGTGAAGGCCATCGGCACCGACGCTCTGCTGTGCAGCCCCTACAAGTGGTTTGGCCCTCACAGCGGCGTCATCTATCTGAAGAAGGAATACATCGCCTCTCTGGACTTCAACAACGCCATGTGTGACGATATCGCCGAGGGTGGCCGCCGCTTCCACATGGGTACGCCTCAGTACGAGACGCTGGCAGGCATCACCGCCGCCGTGAATTTCATCGCCGCCGAGGGCGAAAAGTACGCTGAGTACTTCGAGGATGAGCTGAAGGGCCTGACCGGTCGCCGCAGAAACATCGTGGCCGGTGTGCTGGCCATGGACACCCACGAGATGGAGCTGGCCAAGAAGCTGCGTATGGGCCTGCGGGCTATCCCCGGTGTGACGGTCTACGGCCCCGCTGAGGGTCAGCCCCGCACCCCCACCGTTTCCTTTACCATGGAGGGCTATGCACCCGAACAGGTCACTGAGGTGTTTGGCAGCAAGGGCATCAACTCCTGGCATGGCGACTTCTACGCCGTGGAAGCCGTGGCTGCGCTGGGCCTTGCTGAGAGCGGCGGCCTGATCCGTCTGGGCATGGCTCCCTACTGCACCGAGAGCGACATCGACCGTGTGCTGAACACCGTGGCCGAGCTGGCCCGCAACCGCTGAGCGGAAATCCAACCAATCGTATCATAACAAGTGAGGCAGGGACGATGCCTGTCCCTGCCTCGTTCCATAGGAGGATATGAATATGCTGCAATATACGTTTTCACTCCCCACCACCATTCGTTTCGGTGTGGGCGCTGTCAAGGAAGCCGGTGTGTGCGCCAAGTCTCTGGGCGCTACTCATGTGATGATCGTGGCCGATCAGGGTGTCATCCGTGCCGGTCTGACCCGTGATGTAGAGACCAGTCTGCGAGACGCCGACATTCCCTATACTTATTACGATAAGATCGTTCCCAACCCCAGAGATTATCACTGTGTCGAGGGCTATGAGACCGCCAGGGCCGCAGGCATCGATTGCTTGGTGGCAGTAGGCGGCGGCAGCTCCATGGACACCGCCAAGGCTATCGGCACGCTGCTGACCCACGGCGGCAAGGTGCAGGATTGGTGCGGCGCGGACAAGCTGCTGCGTCCCATCACACCGCTGATCGCTATTCCCACCACCGCCGGCACCGGCAGTGAGGTAACGCCTTTCGCCGTGGTGACAGATTCCGAGACCCATGTGAAGCTGAACATCTTCGACGCCAAGGCCGCGCCGAAAATAGCGCTGGTTGACCCCACCATGCTGATGGGTCTGCCGCCCCACATTATGGCCGCCACCGGTATCGACGCCATGACCCACGCGGTGGAAGCCTACACCTGCAAGCTGGCCGTTCCCCACACGGACGCCTATGCGCTTTACGCCATCAAGCTTATCTCCAAGAATCTCCGCAATGCGGTGAATAACCGTTCTCTGGACGCCTGCACCGGCATGATGCTGGGCAGCACTATCGCCGGTATCGCCTTCGGCTACTCTGATGTGGCCGCCGTTCACTGCATGGCAGAAGCCCTGGGTGGCCGTTACGACCTGCCCCACGGCGTGGCCAACGCTATCCTGCTGCCCACTGTGACCGCCTACAATCTGCCCGCCAACACCAAGAAATACGCCGACGTGGCCGAGGCTATGGGACTTGATGTCACCGGCAAGACTGCGGAAGAAGCCGCTGCCGCCTGTGTGGACGGTCTGCGCCAGCTGTGCACCGACGTGGGCATCAAGCCTATGCGCGAGCATCCGGAGATCAAGCCGGAGGACTTCCACGCCCTGTCTGTGGCGGCTATGGCCAATGTCTCCACCCCCAGCAATCCCCGCGAAATGACCGTGGAGGCGTTTGAAGAACTGTTCCAAAAAGCCTATGCTGGAGAGTAAGCTGCAAAAAGTCCTAAAGCCCCGGCACCTGTGGGCGCTGGCGGTAGGGGCGGTCTGCTCCGGCAACTACTACGGCTTCAGCTATGGCTTTGAGACCGGCGGCCCCGGCTCCTTCCTGCTGGCGTTTTTGCCGGTAACGGCGATGTATGTCTGCTTCATGGCCTGTTATATGGAGTTAGCGGTCAGCAGCCCCAGCGCAGGTGGCGCCTCTGAGTACGCCCGCCGCTCCATGGGTGGCTTTGCGGGATTTATTGCGGGCTTTTCCGTGCTGGTGGCGTACATTGTCGCGCCCTGCGCGGTGGCGATCACCACCGGCCAACTGCTGCATTACCTCGTTCCGGCGATCCCCGCCATGACCGCCACTGTGGTGTTCTTCTGCCTGTTTGTGGCGCTGAATCTGCTGGGCGCGAAATCATCCTCCCGGTTTGAACTGATCGCCACCATTGCGGCACTGGCGGGACTGGTGCTGTTTGCGGTGGTAGCGCTGCCGAGCTTTTCAGTTTTTGGGTGTTTCCCGACTGCACATTTCTTGACATTTCCACCATTACTATGGTAAAATATAATTCCAAAATTTGTGTGGACTTTTCTGGAACATCGCATCCATTTTTCGCCACGCGCCCTTGCTGGGTGTGTGGCTTTTTTCATGGGAGGACAGACGAATGAATGTGCTTTATCAGCTGA
>SFGJ01000014.1 GCA_004557655.1 Clostridiales bacterium
GGCAATGGGCAGGCTGCGGCTATCATAGCGACCCATACCACCGTCACCATCGAGAGCGGCAAGTATACCAACGACAATGCCGTGATCTTCTGCCAGACTCTTGATCCCGAAGCTGTGGGCGTAATGATCAACGGCGGTACCTTTGACGGACAGGGCGCTGCCAGCGTTATTGTCAACCTCTCCGGCAATGTGATCATCAACGACGGCGAATTCAATGCGTATCATGACGGCGAGCGTTACGGTGCATGCGTTCAAGTCGAACCCTACATTCCCTATGTACCCTCCATCACCACCATCAACGGCGGCACCTTTAACGCCGATAAGTCCATCTTCTATGTGAACGTGGGCACCAATCACATCCAGAAGATCATCGTCAACGGCGGTACCTTCAACGTGGCTGAGGGCGGTAGCCTGATCGAGGTCTCTTCCGGCAATGCCGGCGATTACCTGACCATCACCGGCGGTACCTTCAATGTGGATCCCACCGCATATGTGGACACGGCAAATTACAATGTCACCCAAAGCGGTTCTACCTGGACTGTAACTGCAAAATAATTATTATCGTCTCTCCCTCCCTTGTGAGGGAGGGGCAATCAAAGGGCATAAGCGTGCCTTGCGCCCTTTGATCGCCCAAAGAAAAAGAAAGGAGATACAAATATTATGGGAAACAAAAGCGGAGCTCTGATCCTTCTGATCATGCTCATTGTGTCTGCCTTTGTTATATTGATGGTCAAATTGGCGGCTTACATCAGACATTTTAATGGAGAAACCAGGTGCATCATCATGAAAATGCAACGGGCAGCCGATGAAAAAGAATACTGCTATTGGCATAAAATGCTGCGCTGCCATTACCTCTGCCTGATTCCGTTTGTGAACGAGCGCAATGTATCAGGCGCGTACTCCTTTTTCTTCCATCAGCCGAAACGCGCCGAAAAGGAAACCCGCATAGACGGCGTCTTTCATATCCTCGCACCCTCGTTGGCCGCGTTTTGCCTCTGTGCCGTATGCCTTTGCGGAGCGTCGTGGGCATGGTTCACCGCATCCTCCGGTATCGGCGCCGCAAAGGTTCAGGCCGCAACCTACACTGTCAAAATTGAGCACGAGACTGACACGGGTGGTTGGCAAGAATGCGAATACCGAATCAGCCTTGACGGCGGCAAGATCTACAAACTACGCATTACCCCTACCGGAACAGCAACGAACGGTTTTTGCACTGTTGAAATCGGCGACAAAACCTACCAAACAAATCAGATTCCAAAGGACAGCAGCTCTGCGTTCTCTGTTACAGTTCAAGCCAATGAGGACGCCACACTGATGATCACTCCGAAATGGGGAACCGGGTCCGGCACAAATAAAATTAACTCCGGGGACACGATTGTATACGGCACGGCGCAGTCTGAAGGGCAGAAAAGTTCTCTGCTCTTGCTGGCCCCTACCAGTGGCAGTGGGGAGAACAGTGCACCCTCCGCCCCGGCACCCACAGGCGAAAACAATGCCTCGTCCGTCGAAGGGGAAAACAGCGCGCAAGGCGGCACGGGCCCTGCCGCAGAGGAAAACCAGGCAGATCCGCAGGAAGCGGGCGCGGGGGAAGAAAACGGATCTCCTGGCGCGTGAATGGCACATTCGGCTGCTTGGAGCAAGGAGTGAGCCAAGGAGATCCCGGCGGCCCGTGCCGGGATGGCGCCAATGGCTGTGATCGAGCGGTCGGCAAAACGCAAGGCCGCTCTTCGGTGAATAATTGTGTCATTTAATGAAGATGGACGGTGGATTCTGTTCTTTTTTGTAAAAAAAGAAATATTTTGAGCACACAATTGACAAATTGCGCGTATGGCACTATAATAATATCAAGCAAACCCCATAAACTAAATACCTTATCAAGAGTGGTTGAGGGAACGGCCCGATGAAACCACGGCAACCTGCATTGCAAGGTGCCAAATCCGACGAGTATGCTGAATGCGGAAGTGATAGTCCCGCATTCGTCCTTCGACAGATGAGGAGCGATTCTAAAGCACGATCCGTCGAATGCCGGAGCGTGTTTTTTTCATAGCTCCGAACCGTATGGGGATTGCAAATTTTTATACGAAAAGGAGCAAACAAACCATGGCAAGAAGATTATTCACATCTGAGTCCGTCACTGAGGGACATCCTGACAAGATCTGTGACCAGATCTCCGACGCGGTACTGGACGCCATTCTGGAAAAGGATCCCAATGGCCGCGTGGCCTGCGAGACCTGTGCTTCCACGGGCCTGATCCACATCATGGGGGAGATCACCACCAACTGCTATGTGGACATTCCCAAGATTGCCCGGCAGGTGGTGCTGGACATCGGCTATGACCGCGCAAAGTATGGTTTTGACGGCAATACCTGCGCCGTTATTACCAATATCGACGAGCAGAGCGGCGATATCGCTATGGGAGTGGACAAGTCTTTGGAAGCCAAGACCAGCGGTGATGCCGAGCTGGACAACGGCGCCGGCGACCAGGGCATGATGTTCGGCTATGCCTGCAACGAGACACCGGAGCTGATGCCTCTGGCTATCTCCATTGCCCAGAAAATGGCCAAGCGCCTCACTGATGTGCGAAAGCAGGGATTGGTGGGCTATCTGCGGCCCGATGGCAAGACCCAGGTCACGGTGGAGTATGACGAGAATGGCAAGCCGGTCCGGGTAGACACCGTGGTATTGTCTACCCAGCACGCTGCCGAGGTGTCTTTGGATCAGATCCGGAAGGATATGATCGAGCTGGTCATCAAACCCACCGTGCCCAATGGCCTGCTGGATGAGAACACCAAGTTTTATGTCAACCCCACCGGCCGCTTCGTCATCGGCGGCCCGCAGGGCGACAGCGGCCTTACCGGCCGAAAGATCATCGTGGATACCTACGGCGGCAGCGCTCCCCACGGCGGCGGCGCCTTCTCCGGCAAGGATCCCACCAAGGTGGATCGCAGCGCCGCTTATGCTGCCCGCTGGGTGGCCAAAAATGTAGTGGCGGCCGGCCTGGCTGACCGCTGCCAGGTGCAGCTGGCCTATGCCATCGGTGTGGCTCGCCCTGTCAGCGTGCTGGTGGAGACTTTCGGCACCGGGAAGGTGTCCGACGAGAAGCTGGAGCAGGCCGTGGAGAAGGTCTTTGACCTGCGGCCCACTGCCATCATCCGGGATTTGGATTTGCAGAGACCCATTTACCGCCAACTGGCGGCTTACGGTCATATGGGCCGTGAGGATCTGGGTGTGAATTGGGAGAAGACTGACCGGGTGGAGGCGCTCAAGGCGGCTCTGGCGAACTGATTTTCCTATTGCAAAACATCTGAAAAGCTGATATAGTAAATACGCCGCCCGGATGCGGGCGGCGTATTTCTCTACCCGGGTGTAGCGCAGTTGGTAGCGCGCCTGCTTTGGGAGTGCCGTGGCGGTATCCGGGATAGGGTGAGGCGAAACGCCGCAAATCCTTGTGACACCTGCATTTGCGGGATTTCCACCGATTGCCGAAAATAGCATAAAAGCGGCTTTGACCACAGGAATGACCACAGACAGAAAAATCTTTATTTTTTCCGCTCGCCGTGGTATCATGGCAGAAATTGAATATCCGGGTGTAGTTCAGCTGATAGAACGCGTGGTTTGGGACCACGAGGCCGAGAGTTTGAGTCTCTCCACTCGGACCAAAATGTGGAGACAAAAAAGATGTCTCTTGCGAAAAGCCCGAATATATCGGGCTTTTTTGCTACCCAAACGGCGATTTTTCTCTGTACCAAAACACAGATGTAAAATCGCTGTTTTCCCTTTGTGGATAGACTTGAACTCCCGAAAAGTAAATATCAGATACACAGGCAGATAGAAAGCAAAAATCTATCTGCCTTTTTTATTACCCTCAAAAAAAGGAGAAATCAGATATGCTGCAGAAAGAATTAGCCAAACGGCTCAGGGCTCGGTACGACACCAAGATGGACGGCAACGGATGGCTGGAAGTGTCCTCGGACGGCATCCCCCTCTGCCGGATAAAATACAACGGTCAATTTCTAAGCAACGCCGACCAAAACCTCTTGGATGAATACCGCAGTAAAATTGCAGACATTCAGAAAGAGATCTCTACGGTGCGAGAATATGTCGGTCTCTACGAACACGCACCGCAGATGAAAGCTGCCGATGTCTCCGATTACAGACAGCTTGCCTCTTTCGGAGATACCGTATTGGCGGCAACCTACAGCGAAAAGAATGGCTTTATGTTCTGTACCTGGAAACAGAACGCTGACGGTGACTCGGTGTTTTGGGGAGATTATTCGCCGAACTATGAATATGTCAAAGAAGCCTTTGCCGTGCGTTCCGGTCTTGTCAGCAACTATCGCCTGTTCAGTGAGAATGAATCGGCAGACCTTTGTCGCTGTGTGGACTTCACCAAAGGAAACTGCGAAACGCTGACCTATGAGCAGGAACGGCAGCTCGATAAGCTCCAAGAAAAGCTCACGGACGGATATCCCTCCCTTGAAGCCGAGCCGCCGACCTTTGAACAGGAATCAGCACCACAACAGAATATGTAATACTATCAATCGCCCTTCGGTTACACAAAAACCGGAGGGCTTTTTCTATTTCACAAGGAGAACCGAAATGACCGTATTTTCAAATAACCCATATGACAGACGCATGGAACGGCTGATGATGACCGTTCCGAATTTTGCACCGAGAGGCGTGGGCTTCCGTTTTACCGAAGCACAGCTATTCATCACGACAACCGCTGCAACACCCACAGAGCTACTGACAGCCACCATGAGGCAGATACGCTGTCCGCCCTTCCGCAAGAGATTCAACGAATATATAGAAAGCGAGGAAAAACCCATGACATATATAAATGAAAAGCATCGGGCAAGATTTACGCTTGCCGTCAAGAACATCGCCAAGGCAAATTATGCACTGCTTTCGGCGCTGTATCTGCTCACCGCCGACCAAAGGCTGTGGAGCTGCTGCAAGCATCACATAAATAACGGCTGTGTGTTTTTTGAGAACATCAAACTCCATAATTGCACCGAACAAGCCTATACCCTCTACTGTGCGGCAAAGGACTTAACGCTCGGCACAAAGCACATTACCGTGTCGGATCTGTCGGACGCCGACCTTGTTCCGCCTATGCTGTTCCGCACCATCTGCAACGCTATGGCGATCCGCCGATTTGGACTCGCCGCTGTAAAGGAGATTTGCCATGATTAAACTGAAAATCAAATACGGCAACAGTCAGACCGACCTCCGTTTTCCCTGCACAGAAAAGGAAATGAGTGCGGCGCTCGAAAGAATCCACGCCGAGGATGTCACACCCCTTGAACTGTATGTGTCCGAGGTCGTATTCCCCGAGGAACTCGGCTGCCTCCAAGACCGATTCGTTAACCTCGATGAAGTCAACTTCCTCGGAAAACGGATGGACAGCTTCTTCGGCGATGAGGAATATCAGTTTTACGAGGCGATGAAATTAGAGGGCTTCGACACTCTGCCCGACCTCCTCAATTTGAGCTTTAATCTTAACCGCTATCCACTGATTCGGGATATCGGTGACATGGGCAAAATCGGCAGAGAGTATCTGCTGACGGTCAACGGCGGCATACCGGCACACGACGAAGATGACCCGAAATATGTGCAGCTCGGACGGGAGCTGATCCAGTCCGGAAACGGCATATTTACCGAGCATGGCTTGCTGTTTGTTGATGAGGACACCCCATTTCAAAGGCCGTATGACGGGCAGACCTTCCCGCCATATTTGTATGATCCGGATGTGCTTTGCGTTGCCAAGGCCAAGTATGACGACAAAACCGAATATCTGTATTTTCCCTGTGAGGAGGAAGCCATCGACAAGGCGTTCGCAAGGCTTGGCACAACAGCGGATGAGATGAAAATCACGCTGGAGGACTTCAATACCGATAGTCCAGAATGGTTCAGGCGGTTCCGTGAGATCGCCGCCGAAGAAGGCGTTTATGAGTTGAACCGACTGATCGCTGTTGTCAATACGGCAGATATAGATCTGAAAAAGCTGTGGTCGGTGGCGGAATATGCCGAAGCTGAGGACGCCGAGCAGCTTGTACGGCTGGCAAGGAATATCGGGTGCTTTACTTTCATTGAGGGAGCAACAAGCTATGCCGAGGTGGGAAGATTTTTTACCGAAACCGAGGACAGATATATTCTTGATCTTGAAATGGAAGATTATTTCGACTATGAGGGATTCGGAGAATATATCTCGGATAAATTTTACGGCAAATTTGTTTGCGACGGCTTTATTTATAACGACACCGACACAAGTCTGCTCGACATCTTATATCAGGACGAGCCTATGACGATGGGAGGAATGTAATATGATCACCGCAATTATTCGCAATAAAGAGAATACCCTCGTTCTCGAACTGCCTCACAGCATTTACGACATTTATGACAAACTGCGCTCCATCGGTATCCGACAAGCCCCGAAACAGATTTCGCTGACCGACAACGAGGACGAGGACATCGGCGTAAAGCTGTTCAGCGAGAGCGACTTCGGTCAGCATCTGCTCCTTACGCTGAACGAGAAAAACTCCATAGCCGACGCCAATATGCTGACGCTTGTTATTGGGGCGGCAAGCGAGGACATCAAAGAGGAACTGGAACAGAATATCCTCTATGACCAGTACGACTCAATGGACGAGGTAATTCCCGCCGTCCGTCAGATGACGCAGGACGCCGGTCCCGTAAAGGCCGTGTTCTTCTGTCCTCTCATCGGAAACATTGACGAGGGCGATGGAGATATGTTCACGGTCGGCGATTCCTACCTTGCCGACAGCGCCGATGAAATTGCCGATGCATTAGAGAAATACACCGCCGATGACGAAAACGATATGGCTACCTACTATAACGAGGATGACGGCGTGAGCGAAAAGCTGACCTCGGCTGTTTGGTCGGTAGAAATGCACGGCGACAGGCTGTTCGGACGAATTGATTGCAGCCTCAAGGAAGCGCTCACGGCAGAGGAAACGGAAGCCCTCCGAGATTGGCTTACGGGACAGTGTTCGGACGGCCTCGGCGAGGGCTTCGAGCAGCAGCCCATTGACACGATGGACGGCGAGCTGTTCGTCTCCTTCTGGAACAGCGGCGATGACTACGCCATGATGACCGAGAGCGAGTTTGACGAATACCTGCAGCAAAATGAAATGCAGGTGGGAGGGATGTAATATATGGCCTTGCTGTTTTCTGCGGTTACCGTAACCGCAGGCTATGACGAAGCGGAATTCACGGTCGGAGGAATACCGAGAGAGTGCGACGACCTCGTCGGCTGGACAGCCTTTGATGACTTCATGGAAAATGTCGATGCGGAAACAGAGGTCAGCGTACACGCCAAGGTATACCTTTACGGCGGCGAGGAAACCGTGACCGCCACTCCCGAGGAGGTCGCATATCTGATGATGCGCATGGAACGGGACGACCGCTTCCTTGCCGGACACTGTGACAACATCGAGGATGTCGACTTCTCCTTTTTACGACCGCCGGAGGAATATTACGAAATGAAATTATAACGGAAACACGGAGGTAAATACAATGAACGAATATGACCGCCTTCATAGACAGGCACAGAGATACAAAGAGCTCTATCCCGAAGGAACACGGATCCTGCTTTTGCACATGGGTGACGATCCCCGACCTGTTGAGGACGATATGCGCGGCACTGTAATGTTTGTGGATGATACGTCCACCGTTCACTGCAAATTCGATAACGGCAGGCAGCTCGGCATCATCCCCGGCGAGGACTCCTTCCGCAAGCTCACCGATGAGGAGCTTGCCGAGGAACAGGCCGACAGCGAGGATATGGACGAATCCGAAGGCTTCGGTATGACGATGTAAGGAAAGCGAGGCGGAACAGAAAAAGAACAAATCAGGTCGGATGACCTATGCCGATTAGATTTTTGGATATGTTTGCAGGCATCGGCGGCTTTCGGTCGGGGCTTGAACGGCTCGGCGGTTTTGAGTGCGTCGGCTACTGCGAGATAGACAAATACGCAAAACAGGCGTATGACGCCATGTACCCCACGGAAGGAGAAATATATTTTGCAGACGCAAGAACCATTGATCCATACACCCTGCCGGATATCGACCTTATTTGCGGCGGTTTTCCCTGTCAGTCTTTCAGTATCGCAGGGCTCCGCAGAGGATTCCAAGATGACACAAGAGGCACTCTCTTTTTTGAGATCGCCCGAATTGCCGCCGTTAAAAGACCACCTTTTCTGCTGCTTGAAAATGTTCCCGGCTTGCTGTCGCATGACAAAGGCCGGACTTTTGCGACCATCCTCGGTGCGCTGGATGAGCTGGGGTACGATGTCGCATGGCAAATCCTTAACAGCAAGGATTTCGGTGTCCCCCAATCCCGAAAGCGAGTGTATATTGTCGGTTATCTTAGAGAAAGATGTGCCGGAGAAATACTATCTTTCACAAACGCAAATGCAGCGTCTCTTATCCAACTCCTTGGAGGCACAGAGGGCAATCGGGTCTATTCGGACGAAGGAGTCGGCATTACTCTCACAAGCAGTGCCGGAGGCTTCGGAGGAAGAACCGGACTCTACGATGTAGCACTGCCTATCAAGGTAGATACAAAATCCGGCTTTCAGCTCGCACACCCCGGCGACAGCATAGACCTTGCCTACCCGACAATGAATACACGGCGAGGCCGAGTCGGAGAAAAGATCGCCCATACCGTAACGCCCGGCAATACGCAGGGCTATTTTTTTATCGATTTGAACGCCGGTGCAAAGCTCACCGAAACGGCTCGGTGAATTACTGCCCGACAGGACAGCGGCATCAGTAAGCATAAAGGCGAACACTCCGCCGTGTTTATTGAGGACGAGCCGAGAGCTGTAGTGACGCCCGATAAGAAAACCATCCGTCAGCAAGGGCGTTGGATCAAAGAACCCAACGAGCCGATGTTCACCCTTACGGTGCAGGACCGGCACGGTATCCTCCGTTACGGCAGAGTGCGAAAGCTCACGCCGAGAGAATGCTGGCGCTTGCAGGGCTTTGCGGACGAACAATTCGATAAAGCAGCCGCTACGGGATTAAAAGACGGACGGCTCTACAAAATGGCAGGCAACGCCGTGAGCGTGCCTGTTGTTTCTGCTGTCGGTGCTGTTATCAAGCGAATATACCAAGAGCAAATTCAGAAAGGATAAACGAGAATGAACTATAACAGAAAAATCATGAGGCTTGAACTGTCCGCCGAAAAAGTACTTAACGGCGGATATTATTATGCCGAATTACTGCTGCCTGCGGCGGACTATGAAATCAAGGACGCTATGCAAAGGACTCGTGCCGTCGGCAGAGAAAACACGGTTGAAGTCAGCATCCTCGAATGCGATATCCTGCCGGAGCTGCAGGACATCCGATTGGACACCTTCAGCTTGGACGAGCTGAACTTCTTTGCCAAACGGCTTTCCTCTCTCCCCGATGAGGAACGACCCGTGTTTTACGCCGTGACCGAGCAGATATTCGACAACGCAGACAATACCGAAAACCCCGTCAGCATCAAAGACCTCATCAACTGCACCTACGGCTTGGACACCGTTCCCGTTGCTCATAATGTAAGCAATCTTTCCGAGCTCGGTCGGTTTGCCTTTGAAAACGAACTGCTCTCCGACCTCGAAGGTATCCCCGAAAGTGCCGTTCCGTTTTTGAATGCGGAACAGATCGGCAGAGTGCAGCAGAAAAACGATAACGGCGTGTTTGAGGGCAGGCTGTATATCCCCACCGTGCATTATGACCGACCGGAGATATATGACGGCGTGACCTTGCCGGACGAGGAATCCGAACCCTCCGACTTTGCTATTCGTCTGCTCGTATCGGGTACGCCGGAGCATATCAAGGGTGATCCCGTAGATAGGGCTATATGGCTGAGCCTCCCAATGGCAAGCGACATACTCGCAAATTATGCCGCAGCATTTAATGAAGCAGACATCGGCGATTGCGTGTACTACGATTTTGAATCTGTAATTCCGCAGATTACCTCGGAGATGTTCGGCAGCATGAGCGATGTCCAAACGCTCAATAAGCTTGCTGCGGAAATCAGCATCATGAGCGAAACCGAACAGGTTAAATTCAAAGCCGTTCTCGACGCTGAAAACACGGCAAGCATTCATGACGCGCTGAATGTGGCACAAAACCTGTGGCGTTATGAATTTACTGCTATGCCCGATACCGCCGACACCTTTTTTAAAGATTATGTTGCCGAGAATGCAGATACGCGCTTTGACAACCGGTGGCTTGGCGGTTTGTTTGCGCGAAATGAGGGTGAACGCTTGCTCGGTCGCCTCGGTGCGACGCTTACCGATTACGGCGTTATTTCCGCCCGAAACGGCCATTTGTTCAAGCCCGTGCCGTATGACGAGCCGGAGGCAAAGGAACTGAAAACGCAGGCGATAACCGAGGAAAAGCTGGATGTCATTGAGGTGCTTGACCGCAGAGCACTGTTCAGCAACGGGCGGCTCATGCCCGAAGAAATCCCCGAAGGCTTATACGCCTATGATTTACGCCACAGCGACGACGGCGGCCGCTTCTGTGCCATTGAACCGAAGGTCGGAGTCAACCACGGCGGCACTGTTCTGATGCGGGATATCCTCGACTTCGGTGAAAGCGGATATATCCCACTTAACGAGGACACCGAGCCGAACTTCCTGGGCGATGAAATGACGCCGTCCGAATTTGCCGAGGAAGAAGTCCAGGACGAAGCCATGCAGATGGGAGGTATGTAATATGAGCATCAAAACCATAACCACCGACGACCTTCGCCGTATGAACGGTAAGGAAGGACTTGTTTTGCAGGGCTGCGGCGGCGATCCGCAGGAGTGGCTCGACGGCATAAACGGTCTTCTCACCGATGAGGGCATTCTGAAAAACGACAGTAAATTTGAGAATATCTCCGTATTCCAAAACGGCAGCCTCACAAATATCCTCTTCCTTTTTGAGGACGGTGTGGAGATCGACATGGGCAAGCTCGCCATGTGGCGATTGCATTTCCACGAACAGTTCGGCGGCACCTGGCTTTCGGACTATGTCCCGAATAAGCTCGGCGGTTTCATAACCGAGCATGAGCCGGATAAGATAAAGCCCGATTGCAGGCTCATCGGCGAGGACGGAAACATCTTCAACCTTATGGGGCTTGCCGCCCGAACTCTCCGCCATAACGGACTTGCGGAACAGGCAACGGAAATGACCGACCACATTCATGAGTGCGGCAGCTATGACGAAGCTCTCTGCATTATCGGCGAATATGTTAATATCACCGGCGGCGAGGACGCTGTCCGAACCGCCTAGCTGTTTCCCGATGAGGACGAAAGTATAACGATGGGAGGAATGTAAAATGGAAATAGCAATGCTCATGATCGGTCTCCTTCTCGGCGGGTGCGTCAGCTTCTGCATACTCGGATGTATGCAGATCAACCGCATCAACGACTATGAGGACGAGATACGCAGGTTCCGTGCCAAAGAGAGAGCCAAAACAGAATAACCCATATAACACACGGCGGTATCAATCGTTTTGAGAACGAAAGATACCGCTTTTTTGTTTTCGGAACGGTTGACCGCCTCAAAGCGAGGTGATCAAAATAAAATCCCCTGTAACATGGATCGGCAACAAAACCTCGATCCTGCATATCCTGTACGCCCTGTTCCCCATAGGCTGCGACCGCTATGTCGAACCCTTCGGCGGCTCCGGTGCGGTACTGCTCGGCAAGCCCGTGCCGGACAAATTCGAGGTGTTCAACGATTACAATCACAACCTTGTGAATCTGTTCCGCTGTATGCGTGACCGCCCGATGGAGTTCATCCGTGAACTCGGCTTTTTAAGCCTTAATTCCCGTGACGATTTCGCCGTGCTGAAAAAGTTCTTTGAAAAAGAGGAATTCACCGAGGACTACCTAAAAGCACAGCTCGACCTCACGGAAATACTGCTGCCCGAAGTAACTGCCAAGGAAGTTAGGACGCTGTATTCGGCAGCACGGAACGACCACGACCTACGCAGGGCTGCCATGTTCCTAAAACTCATCCGTTACAGTTATTCAAGCGGATGCAAGTCCTTTGCCTGTCAGCCGTTTTCACTCAGAACGCTGTTCGCACTCGTGCAGGGCTTCGCCAAACGGTGTGAGAATGTGGTCATCGAAAACCAGGACTTCGAAACCCTTATAAAACACTATGACCGACCGACGACCTTCACCTACTGCGATCCGCCGTACTTCACAAGCGAATATGTGTATGACTGCGGCTTCACATGGGAGGATCATCTGAGACTCTACCACGCTCTTGCGGGTATGAAAGGCAAATTCCTGCTGTCCTACAATGACTGCCCCGAAATCAGGGAGTTATATAAGGAATATAACTTTTTTGACTTCAAACGGGTGCATAGCATGGCTCAGAAATACGAGGCCGGCAAAGAATTTCCCGAATTGATCGTTGCCAATTATGACCTCTTTGAGCGTGAACGGCAGCAGCCGCACCAACTCACCTTATTCGATGTGGGCGACAAGCCACTCGACTACGAAAAAATATTAAAGGAGAACATCGTATGCAGAATAAAAAGATAAAAACCGAAATCATTATGCTTCCCGTGCCTGCCGAATTATTCCTCGAAGCCGGAATGTTCGAGGGCGATCCCATGCAGATGTACGCAGACGGACATAAGATCGTCATTGAAAACATCGACAATCCGAAGGACATCGTCTGTGACGGCGATTGCGAAAACTGCCCTATTGCCGACATTGACTGTGACGGCGACTGCGAGGACTGTCCTTGTAGCGATAATTGCGATGAAAGCGAGGCGAACTGATATGACAAAGCTATACCGTGTCCTTGGCAAAAGAGGGCGCATCACTATCCCGTTTGAGATCCGGCAGCGTGTGGGCTTCACCTATAACGATGTGCTGTCATTCACAGAATCACCGGACGGCAGGACTGTCACCGTAAAGCGCGAGAAAATCTGCGATAACTGCTCCGGCACCAAGACCGACGACAAGGAAGCCGAGATGACGCTTGAGGATTTCCTCGACAGCCTCTCTGCTGAACAGCAGCGTGTAGCCCTTGTTCATTTGTCCGTCAAGTGGGCTGAACAGAAAGCAGGTGGACACAATGCCGGAGCATAAGCCGTTATATCTCTATTCCCTCAAGGAAGCTGCGGAATGGGATGAAAAGGACGAATGGCGTGAAAGCTACCTCGAAAACTGCGACTGCGCCCGTGCCATTGAAAGAGCCATTGACGAACACTATGACGGTCAGCGCCTTAATTCCTGCGCCCAAGAGATCATCGACCGATACGGCTTCGACCGTGTCAACTTCGTTCTCGCCGCCACCGTGCGCCAAGGAACCCATGACGGCAGATACTCCGAGGACAACAAGAATTGGGCAAGACGCTTTTCCGTTATGGATAAGGAAAACACATGGCAATACCATGTCCGCAGCCATCCGGGGCTCGTCAATCTATTCGTTGCCGATGCAAGGCGGCTGTGGGATAAGCTCGGATTGTTTGACGACCGCCACTGCGAAAGCGGCAGTCAGATCGACTATACCGACCGAATGCTGGTGCTGAAAGCCTCCGTCCTCAAGGACGAATGCAAGACGCCGCAGGATCAGCTCTTCTATGCAGAAAGCGGCAACGGCTGTCGGCCGAACGCCATCGGCACAAAGGTATATGGCTTTCATGTGTCGGACGGAGAAAAAACCTATTACCGCCGTGACGAATTCATCGGCGCACTCAAAGAGGAATTTATCCCCGAATGGGCACAAGAAAACACACGGAAATATCTTGAAGCCGATGAGCCTGCCGACGAACCCGATGAGGATGGCGGCATGACCTTGGGAGGAATGTAGAATGGAAATAAAGATCTATCAGATAAACCGGGACAGAGATAAAAACTTCGTCAAGTTTCTGCACTATAAGCATCTCGACAATTTTCAGGAAACCAAGGATATCAACGCCTCTATTTACGACGAGGTTTTCCGCGGAGATGCGGATTGTGAGGATTTGGAGGATGTATACCGTATGTTCAATACGGAAGGACATCCTCTGCACCGTGGACATTCGCTCTCCGTTTCGGATATTGTCGTTACAAAAGACGGCGCTTACTACTGCGACAGCGTGGGCTTTCTTAAGGTGGACTTCGACGAGGCAAAAACCCAAAAGCCGGATAACCTTATGACGGTGGTCTATGTTGAACCCAATAAAGCACCGTATGTAACCGAAATTGCCCATACGCTCGAAGCCGAGCAGAAGGCGGTCGGAGGGTTAATCGAACCCATATACAACGATGACGAAACCTGCCTTGTGGGAAATGAGGAGGCGAAGCTCATCGGTATGGAGGGCAACCGTTATCTGGATGACGGTCATTCCATAATTGCCGGACCGTTCTTTGTCTGCGGACTCACGGAGGACGATTTCAGAGGATTGACCGAAGAAGAAGTACAGAAATATATGAACAAGTACGCTGAACCCGAAAACATCAGTCAGGAAGAAGTAGAAGCCGATACCGGCTTTATGCTTTATCCAATGTAACAGGAGGAATTTTATTATGGCAACCAAGAAACCAACAAACACAAAAGCGGCGGCACAGAAAACTCCACTGACCGCTAAAATCGACCGCATGATCGAGCGTGAGGACGCGACGGTCAAAGCCTATGCCAGCGTCAATATCGGCGGCGCGTTCGTTATTAAGGACATCGCCGTGGTGGACGGTCAGAAAGGAATGTTCGCCCGGATGCCCTTTCGCTCCTACAAAACCAGCAGCGGCGAAACAAAATATTCCGACATTGCCTTTGCCCTCACCGATGAGGCAAGACAGAGTCTTAACGACGCCGTTATCGGCGCTTACCGTGAAGCTTTGGAGGAATCCGAGGACGAATTACCCGATGAGGACGAAAGCCCTGCACAAAAGATGTGACTTTTTTCTGAAAAGTGCAGATTTCGCTGGACTTTCCGAATTTTTTCGGTATCCTGTAGGTAGAGGTGGTAAATATGAGAAAGACGAAAATGCTCGCAGCCCTCCTCGCAGGACTGATAACACTGAGCTTTGCAGGGTGCGGTGCGGATAAGGCAGAAAATACAAGCAACGATCCTGCAAGCACGGAAAGCGGCATCACGGCAACGGTAACGGACAAGGCTTCCGAGCCGACTGCCGAGGGCAGCCTGCCTGCGGGTACGGAAAGCACGACCGACTCTACAACAGAAAAAGAAAAGGCCGAAAGCAATGCCCCTGCCAACAGCGGCAAAACGGAAGCCGCCAAGACTGCGGATACCGAATCGCCAAAGCAAACCGAAGCCCCCAAGGTGACAGAAACCCCAAAACAGGCCGAGCCGCCGAAGGTCACAGAGCCGCCGGAAACCAAACCGACCGAGCCGCCCACGAAACCCACCGAACCGCAGCCCACCGAGCCTCCTGCAACGGAGCAGCCGAAGGGATTCACCGAAGCCGACCATACACGCATCGTGTCCGAGGTCAAAACCTATGCGGAAAGCTATACCGCCAAGGGCTTCACCTTCGAATGGGCAGAGGAATTGGAGTTCGGATGGGATGTGGGCTGGATGGGAACGCCGAGGATCGGCCGTGACGGTGTGGACGGGGTCATCAGCACCCTAAAACACCATGTGGATCTGATCTATAAAACCGGCACCGACCCTGCCAACGGCGTGACCGCAAACAGCGTCCGCTATAAGGTGGTGCAGCTGGAAATCGACGGCGGGATCGCCTATGCCGTAATATACGGCTGATACAATATTATAACCCTCATGAGAATGTCGTGAAATCCACGGCATTCTTTTTTTACACCAAATTGAATGGAGGAATCTCTATGAAAGCCAAAACAAAACGAGTGGTGACGGCAATGCTTGCCGTCGTTATGCTGCTCACAACACTTCTGCCGCTGACCGCCTCGGCCGCCGATGTGACGATGGATCTGAACAACTGCCATGTCAGTTGGGATTACACCCTCACCGACGAGGACGGAAACACCTTCTCCGCCGCCTACGGACTGAGGGCTGCAGACGACATCTACTTCAATAAGGGCTTCAGCCCCAATCTCAGCAGGATGCACGATTATACCGCCAAGCGCAGCGGTCTCACCGGAAACAAATCCGATTGGGTATACGGCAAGGACTATGTCTATTGCTTCTGCATTGAGCGCGGCATCCCGCTGCCGGACAATACGGAATATGCCGGCTCCGCCGATGCAAGCCACGGAGATAAGTATAAGCGGCTGACAGAGAATCAGAAGGATTTGCTCAAGCTCGCACTGACCTACGGTTACCCCAACCGTGTGGGCTTGCAGACGAGCAAGGACGCCAACGCCTGCTACGCCGCCACCCAGCTCATCGTGTGGCAGATCACCATGGGCTTTCGCAGCTCCGCCACCGAGCTGAACGACAAAACCTATCCCATGAGCGGATACAGCGGCACGATGACCGAGCAGTATACGCGCAACAAATATCTGAAAGTCTACTATGATGCCATTCTCTCGGACATGGCAAGGCATTACACCCGTCCGAGCTTCACTGCCTATACGCCGGGTGCCGCAAAAACCTTTGAGTTGGAATACAAAAACGGCAAATACACCGTCACCCTCACCGACAGCAACAATATGCTCGGTGATTACTATGTGTCGGTCAGCGGCGGTGTCAGTGCATCCGTCAGCAGCAACACGCTGACCCTCACCTCGACCAAGCCCATCAATGACGCGGTCACCGTCAAGCTCAACCGCCGCGTGTACTCCACCAATATGAGTACGGGCTTTCTCATCTGGTCTGTGCCGGGAAAAGAAAGCGCCAATCAGGATATGGTGTCCGGCGTTCCTGCCGACAACGACCCTGTGCCGTCCTATCTCAAGGTGCGCACGGCGGCAGGCAGTGCCAAGATCGTCAAGGTAAGTGAGGACGGCAAGGTCGATGGCATCACCTTCCGCATTCAGGGCGAAGGTGTGGATCAGACCGTTAAAACCGCAAACGGCGGCGTGATTCAGGTAGATAACCTCAAGCCCGGTGTTTACACCGTGACCGAAACCGAATATGACAAATATATTCCGCAGGAAGTCCGCCGTGTAACCGTTGTCAGCGGTCAGGTGTCTACCGTCAATTTCAGCAACAAGCTTCGCCGCGGCGACCTCGCGGTCAAAAAGAACGCCGAGGACGGACTGACCGAGGGCATGAAGTTCCGCCTCTACGGAACATCGCTTTCCGGCATTAAGGTCAATGAATTTGCCGTGACCGACAAAAACGGCGTAGCAACATTCAAGGATGTGCTTATCGGCACGGGATATACCATTGAGGAAGTCGACACCCCGACTCGCTATGTCGTACCCGAAAAGCAGACCGCTGCTATTGAGTGGAACAAGGTAACGAACAAAGCCTTTGACAATGTCCTCAAGAAGTTCAATGTCACCGTAACCAAGAGCGACAGCGAAAAGGGCTTGCCGCAGGGCGACGCTTCTCTCGCAGGTGCAAAGTACGGCATCTATAAGGGCAATCAGCTCATCGACACCTACACCACCGATGCAAACGGTCAGTTTACCACCAAGTATTATATTTGCGGCGAAGACTGGTCGCTGAAAGAAATCAGCCCATCCGAAGGATACCTTCTTAACACAGAGAGTCAGCACATCGGTGCGGAGGCCAAGCTCTACACGGTTGAGTACAACCTCGCAAAGCCTCTCGACTCCCTCGAAGATGTTATCAAGGGAAAAATCGCTGTCATTAAGCATTGCGATGACGGCACTACCAAAATCGAAACACCCGAAAAAGGTGCAGAGTTTGAAGTATATCTGCAATCGGCGGGCAGCTATGAGAACGCCGAGGAAACCGAACGGGATATCCTTGTATGCGACGAGAACGGTTTTGCCGAAACCAAGGACTTGCCCTATGGCGAATACACCGTAAAGCAGACCAAGGGCTGGGAAGGCAAGGAATTACTTGCACCTTTCAATGTCTTTGTTAAGGAAAACGGCGAAATCTATCGCTTCCTCATCAACAACGCAACCTTTGAGGCACTCATTGAGATTGTCAAAAAGGACGCCGAAACGGGTAAAATTATCCCTGCCTCCGGCATCGGCTTCAAGGTACGCAACACCGACACGGGCAAATATATCGTGCAGCATATCAACTACCCGACGCCTACGGACATCGACATCTATTACACCGATGTAACAGGCAAGCTCATGATGCCCGAAAAGCTGCCCTACGGCAATTATGAGATCATCGAGCAGTGTACGGCTTACGGGTATGTTCTCGACTCCGCTCCCATCGCATTCAAAGTGGACGGCAGCAAGACGGTCGTAACCGTAGAAAAGCACAATATGCCGCAGAAAGGCATCGTCAACATTTCAAAAAGCGGTGAGGTCTTCTTCTCCGCTGTGGAGTCAGACGGCGTGTACAGCCTTGTTTTTGCAGATAAAGGTCTCGCAGGTGCGGTCTATGAGATTACCGCCGCCGAGGACATTATTACGCCTGACGGCACTCTGCGCTACGCCAAAGATACGGTTGTTGATACCGTAATCACCGATGAAAACGGTACGGCGGAAAGCAAGGCACTGTACCTCGGCAAGTATACCGTCAGAGAAACAAAAGCGCCCTACGGCATGGTGCTGAACGGTACGCCCAAGACCGTCGAGCTGACCTATGCCGGAGAAACCGTTGAAATTACCGAAACCGCCGCCGAGTTCTGCAATGAGCGCCAAAAGGCAGTTCTGTCCCTTGCCAAAATTCTCGGCAGAGATGACACCTTTGGCATCGGAGATAACGGCGAAATCCTCTCGGTGCAGTTCGGACTGTATGCTGCCGAGGATCTGTTCGCCGCAGACGGCTCATTCGTCACGAAGGACGGACTGCTTGAAATCGCAAACTGCGATGAAAACGGCAATATCACCTTCGTGACGGACATTCCCGTAGGCGCAAAGCTGTATGTCAAGGAAATTGCGACGGACAATCATTATATCCTCTCGGATGAAAAATATCCCGTGACCTTTGAGTACGCCGGACAGGATACCGCCCTTGTGGAGATCAAGTCAAACGGCGGCGAAGCCATCAAAAACGATATCCTCTACGGCTCGGTCAAGGGAGTGAAAATCGACCGTGAAACCGAAAAGAGCATCGCAGGTGCCGTGTTCGGGCTGTTCCGTACAGACACAAGTGAATTCACAGAGGAAACCGCTGTGTTGATTGCCGAATCCAACAAAGACGGTATTTTCCTCTTTGAAAACATCCCTTACGGCAATTGGCTCATTAAGGAGCTGCAGTCTGCGGACGGATACCTCGCCAATGACGAAATCTATACCGTCCGCATCAGCGAGAACGGACAGACCATCGGCATTACGGTCGTCAATGATCGCATCCTCGAAATCAAGACCACCGCCACGGTTGACGGCTTGAAGGAAATCTGTGCAACCGAGGTGTTCACGCTGACTGACACCGTATCCTACAGCCACCTCATCCCCGGCAAGGAGTATGTACTCAAAGGTACGCTTATGGATAAGAACACGGGCAAAGCCTTTACCGAAAACGGCGAAGCCGTAACAGCCGAAACCGTCTTTACACCCGAAGCTCCGAACGGAACGATTACGGTATCCTTTACCTTCGATTCAAGGCTCATTAAGGAAAACACAAGTCTTGTGGTTTTTGAAACGCTGTATAAGGACGGCAAAGAGCTTGCCGTACACGCAGATATTGAGGACGAGGATCAGACCGTCAAGGTTACCGTTCCCGAAATCGGAACAAAGGCAACCGTAAACAGCGAAAAGTCCGCTGACGCCAAGGGCGACATTACCATTGAGGACACCGTTTCCTACAAGAACCTTACGGTCGGTAAGGAATACACCGTCAAGGGCATCCTTATGGACAAGGCAACGGGAATGCCGTTCCTCGTAAACGGCAAGGAAGTGACCTCCGAAATTACCTTTACGGCAGAGAGAAAAGACGGAGAGATTACCGTCCGCTTTACCTTTGACGGCAGTAAAATCACCAAGCAGACCGACCTTGTTGTGTTTGAAACGCTCTATCGTGACGGCGTGGAGCTGGCCGCTCATGCCGATATTGAGGATGACGGTCAGACCGTAACGCTTACGCCTCCTGCTCCTCCCGTTCCGCAGACGGGTGACAACTCCAACCTCGGCTTCTGGATCGGACTCGGTGCTGTGGCACTCGGCGGCGTGATTGCCTGCATTATTATGTACTGCAAGCGTAAAAAGGACGAGGATGACGAGTAATGAAAAAGGTGTATGTCTGCGCTCCCCTCGGAGGAAATATTGAGGAAAATCTCAAAAAGGTTAAGACATATACCGAATACGCACTGAGGTGCGGCACGGCTCCGGTCGTGCCGCATTTCTATGCGGAATGTCTTGACGATAACTATCCCAAAGACCGTGAAGTCGGCCTGGCGGCGGGAATGTCGCTGCTGTGGCTTTGCGATGAGGTTTGGGTATTCGGAGATACCGTCACGGACGGCATGAGTGCCGAGTTGAAATTCTGCAAAAACCTCAATATCCGAGTCCGAAAGATAACCGAAAAAGAAATCCAAAAAGTGATTGGAGGTAATCCCTTATGAATCCTATGAAAAAGAAAACCGTCAGAATCCTTTTCTGTGTTCTGCTCGTGGCCGTCCTTGTGTCGGCCTTCTCCATGACCGCCTTTGCCGCAGGCGATGTGGCGGGTGCAATCGAGAATACTTGGAATGCTGCCAAGGGGCAAATTCAGACGGTCGTCAACAATGTTGTTTTTCCCGTGTGTGATATGATCCTCGCCATCCTTTTCTTCGTGAAGGTCGGCACGGCTTACTTCGACTACAGAAAGCACGGACAGTTTGAATTCGCAGCTCCCTGCATTCTGTTCGCCTGCCTTATTTTCACGCTGACCGCACCGCTGTATATCTGGTCTATCATTTGAAAAGCGTGCAAACGGTATAAAACAGGACTGAATTTCACAAAAAAATCACCCTTAAATCACTTGCTAATACATTCTGTATGGATTTGCAATTGTTCTAAAAACTGTATTAGCCGTTTATACTATGTATAAGAGAGTTAGTAACCGAAAGGAAACGGGTGATGTTATGATAGATAAAAGAATCGGACAGCGAATCAAAGAATGCCGCGAGAGGATCGGGCTTACGCAGGAGCAGTTCTCGGAAAAGACCGGACTTTCCGTCAATTATATTTCCACGGTGGAGCGCGGCGGCTCTTTTCCGAGATGCGAAAGGCTGATCACCATACTGAATGGCCTGCAGGTCTCGGCAGACGCCATCTTCTGTGATGTGATCGACCATGCGGTCGAATACAAGGAGAACGAGCTCAGCCGCCGTCTTTCCGCACTGCCTGCGGAGGAACAGAACAGGATCCTGCAAATGCTCGACCTCATGATAAAGCAAGCGGAAAACAATAAATAACGGTATAAATTATCGGACTGCACGGTTTTCGTGCAGTTTTTTGTTTTTCGACACTTTGTTTCGACAGATTTTTCTGTTATAATGGTGAAAACTGTGTATAAGCGAGTTAGACACACTTGCTAATACATATACAAGGAGAACAGAAAAATCATGAACAAAACTTGCTGCTTCACAGGACACAGACCGAAATCCCTGCCCTTCGGTTACGACGAAGGTGCGGAAGGCTGCAAAAGACTCAAGGCACTGCTGACCGAGAGCATTGAAAAGCAGATCACCGAAAACGGCGTGACGCATTTCATCTCCGGCATGGCGATGGGTGTGGACATCTACGCAGCCGAGGCGGTGCTGGAGCTCAAAGAAAAGTATCCGCACATAACGCTGGAATGCGCCATTCCCTGCGAAACCCAGGCAAATCGCTGGAGCGAAGGCTGGCGGAACAGGTACTTCGATATTATCTACCGCTCCGATGACGCACAGACACTGCAAACCCACTATACCTCCGACTGCATGATGAAGCGGAATAAATATATGGTGGACAACAGCGATGTTGTGATAGCCGTATGGAACGGTGAAAAAAGCGGCACCGGAAACACGGTGGACTATGCTTTGAAAAACGGGAAAAAGGTCATCATCATTGATCCGAATACACTGAAATGACGCTTGTGAACGGCGCAGAAACCGCTGCAAACTCAAAGATTGCGGCGGTTTTATTTTGCGCTGGACTTCCGCCGCAGTGTGTGATATGTTGTGTGACTTGGAAAGGAGGAAAGACCGATATGGGATTTTTTTACAAGCTGTTCAACGGCGAAATCTGCCCGATAGAAAACCTCGTCAGGCAAACGCCCGAATACACCAAGGCACTTCACGAGCTCGCCGCCGCTTCCGATAAATTGGAAAAGTCGCTGACGCCCGAACAGTCGGATCTGTTCTACGCAATGAAAAACGCCAAAGCGGAAGTGGAAACGATCCTGCAGGCCGAAGCGTACCGAATGGGCTTCATAGACGGTTTGGAAATGAAAAAAGACATAGAAACAAACGGGAATGCCGCTGACTGATTAAGAGTCGGCGGCTTTTCTCATGCGGCAGACACCTCGTCTGCCGTTTTCATTTAGAAATGAGGTGGTAATCATTTTTGACTGGTTAGGCGATATCTTTTCGGGGATCGGCAGCGCCATCGGCGACGCTATGGACTTCCTCGGAACACAAATATCCAATGCCATTTGGGATGCAATGCTCAAATGGTTTTATGAAATCATCTACGGCGCTATCGCCGACTTCTTCGAAATGATGGGCAATATGGGTGCGGATGTGTTTGACCTTGAATGGGTAAAAGCAACCGTAAAGCTGTTTACTCTTTTCGGCTGGGGCTTGTTCGTGGCCGGAACGGTTGTGGCAGTATTCGATGTTGCCATCGAGTACCAATGCGGCAGAGCCAATGTGAAAACAACGGCACTCAACATCATAAAAGGCTTCTTTGCCTGTTCTCTCATCGGAGTCGTGCCGATAGAGTTATATAAGTTTTGCATCAGCCTGCAAAACACATTTTCCCACGACCTTGCCCGAATTTTTGCGGGAACGCAGTCACTCGACCTCGCAGGCCAAAGCACTTCGGTGCTGCAGGGCTCGTTTATGGTGGCGGCTACAGCGGAATACAAGCTCTTTAATTTACTTGCGATGATAGCCTTTGCCTACTGCATTATTAAAATCTTCTTTCAGAATATCAAGAGAGGCGGTATTCTCCTTGTGCAGATGTCTGTCGGTGCGTTATATATGTTCAGCGTACCAAGGGGCTATGCCGACGGCTTCAACCAATGGTGCAAGCAGGTCATCGCAATCTGCCTTACGGCATTTATGCAGACAACCTTGCTTTTCTTGGGGCTTCTGACCTTTCCGCAGAATATGCTGCTCGGACTCGGCATTATGCTGGCGGCCAATGAGGTACCGAGAATTGCGCAGCAGTTCGGACTTGATTCGAGTGTCAGAGTAAACATGATGAGTGTTGTTCACGCTACAACTACAGCGGTCAACCTCTCTCGCAGTGTAGCAAGAGCCACGGGCAAATAAGGAGGTACGCTATGAAAGAAAACAATGAATTGGAACGCTCGGATATTGTCATCGATCGAGACATGGAGGTGGACTGCGACATCGGGCATCAGATCACCTGTTATCTCGAAACATGGTTTGATGTGGACAAGAAATTCGGAACGAACACGGCGGCGGACGATGACAAATGGCTGAACCTGTATGCCAAGTATGATCCGTTTTCCGACACGCTCCGGCTTGAATTTACCGTCACGACCGCCGATTCCTGCGAGGAAGGCGAATATGTGCCGACCGTTGAGGAGTCGCAGCTCATCAAGGATATGATCGCCGAGAGACTCCGTGAGGAATACGGACAGACGCCCAAGGAATTCTGCGAGGATGTCGGCGGCATAGAGATCGGAGGAATGACGCAATGACACAATATATTTATCCGCAGAACTTAAAAGCCACCGCCAATCTGTGGCTTTGGAGTTTGCGTGACTTTGTAATACTTGCGGTAGCCGCACTGTTGTCGGTTCTCGCCCTTGTGCAGCTGCACATCTTCTTGCCGGCCGTAGCGGTTTTATGCTACGGCTTTTTAACGATCCGCATGGACGATACCACCGTACTCGACTTCATGCGTTACGCCGTGCGGTATTTAATATCCACACAGCAATACTTTGAATGGAGATGATAATAATGAAACAGCAGAAAAAGAAAAAAGGCCGTTCGGTGCAGGAACTGCTCGGCATCAGAACCTTCACGAAATACGGTCTTTCTACCAACAAGGGCGAACTGCTCTTTTACCTCGTATCACCCACCAATATTTCGGTGCTGTCGCATACCAACATCGAGATCAAAATTCGCCATCTGATGATGGTGCTGTCGGCGCTGCCCGACATTGAGATCGTCTGCACCGACTCCTCGGAATGCTTTGACGATAACAAAGCCTATCTGACCGAACGCCTTGAAGTTGAGGAAAACGCAAAGGTCAGGAAGCTCATCAGAAAGGACATCGACTTTCTCGATACTATTCAGGTGGAAATGGCAACGGCCCGTCAGTTTTTCTTTGTTGCCAGGCTCAAAGGACAGAAAGAAAAACAGGTCTTTGAAACCGCAAACCGAATCGAGAGCAAAATTGCCGGCGAGGGCTTTGAGGTGCATCGGCTGAAAAAGCCGGAGATCAAACGCATCCTGGCACTCTATTTTGAAGCGAGTATGCAGGGCGAAGCAATGCCCGACATTGACGGCGAACAGTTTTACGAGGTAACAGACGATGAGGACGAGGAATAAACCCGTCCTCATATTTTTCTGTCTTCTGCTGTCGGCGGCTGCCGTCCTGGCAGGCGTAAATATCTATTCTGAGTTAAAAGAACGGCAGAAAGAAAAAGAGGACTTCGCCGCCGTCGCAGAAATTGCCGAACTGCCGATGACCGAAGCTCTGGCAGAATCCGTTACAGACGCAGAAACAGAACCGAGCGCAGAGCCGACCGAGCAGCCTGCGGCAGAACGCAATATACAAGCGCTCATTGCAGAAAACGCCGACTGCGTCGGGTGGCTCTCTGTTGACGGCACAAACATCAATTATCCCGTTATGCACACACCGAGCGATCCGCAGAAATATCTCCGCCGCAACTTCTACGGCAAGTACAGCCAAAGCGGTGTGCCGTTCCTTGACGGGCGATGCAATCTCCAAAGCACCAACCTCATTATTTACGGTCACAATATGCGAAACGGAGCGATGTTCTCCGACCTTAAAAAGTATGTGGACAGAGAGTTTTTGAACGCACACCGGACCGTGAAGTTTGAAACCGTAGACGGCGTGCAAACCTTTACCGTAACCGAGGTGCTGAAAACAAATACCTCGAACGAATGGTATAACCGCATCGCCGCCGAGGACGGCAGGCACCTCATCCTCGCCACCTGTTACGGATCGGGCAAGGACGGCAGACTGCTTATTATCGCCGCAGAAACCTAAACGGCAGAAAGGAAAATATTATGCTCAAAAGAAAACCGAAAGTATTGACGCCGGAACAGGTCGAGGAAATCCGCACCAAGGACTTCTTCGATATGATCCTGCCCGGCACTATAAAATTTTTATCCGACCATTATATTGTCGGCGACAGCTACCGCTGTGTGTGGGCGATCCGTGAGTATCCGCCCTCTACCGAGGAACAGGCAATTCTCTCACAGCTTGCCGACCGCAATGGTGTGACGCTTCGCATTTACCATCGCTTGGTGGAATCAATGGAACAGCGAAAGATCATTCAAAATGCTACTCGCCGCAACAGGCTCAAAAGCGGCGGCAACGATGTAAATGAAACCATCGAGGCCGAGGGGAATTTGCAGGATGTAATTGAACTGCTTGCCAACCTCCGAAAGAACAAAGAGCCGTTGCTCCATGTGTCGGTGTTCATTGAACTGAAAGCCAGGAGCATGGAGAAGCTCAAGGAATTGCAGAGCGACATTGCAATGGAACTGACTCGCTCCAAGATTTCCGTTGACCGCTTAACCCTCCGCCAAAAGGAAGGCTTTTTGTCGGTCATCCCGACAGGCTATAATCAGTTCGGCGCACAGTATGAACGAGTGCTGCCTGCCTCCTCGGTTGCAAATATGTACCCGTTCAATTTTTCGGGCAAGACAGATCCACACGGCTCATATATCGGCAGAGATAAATACGGCACGAATATCCTTGTGGACTTCGACCGCAGAGCCGAGGATAAGACCACAAGCAATATCCTCATTCTCGGAAACAGCGGACAAGGCAAGAGTTATCTTCTGAAACTCATCCTCACCAACATCCGTGAATCGGGTAAACGAATCATCTGCCTCGACCCCGAATCGGAGTACGAGGACTTGTGCGAAGCTCTCGGCGGCTGTTATATTGATTTTATGTCGGGCGAATACACCATCAATCCACTCGAACCCAAGGCATGGACAGACAGTGTTGAGGATATCGACGCCAACACACCTGAAGCCTTCAAAAAGGTCACAAGGCTCAGTCAGCACATTGCCTTTCTGAAAGACTTTTTTCGCAGCTACAAGGATTTCACCGATTCGCAGATCGACACCATCGAAATCCTGCTCGCCAAGCTGTATGCCCGATTCGGTATTACCGATACCACGGACTACAGCGTAAAGAAGCCCTCGGACTTTCCCATTATGGAGGATTTCTATAAGCTGTGCGAGGAGGAATTCATGGCTTATGACAAACAGAGAAAATATCTCTATACAGAGGAGACGCTACAAGAGGTCTGCCTCGGAATTCATTCTATGTGCGTAGGCTCGGAAAGCAAATATTTCAACGGACATACGAATATAACCGACTCAAACTTTCTCGTGTTCGGCGTGAAAGGCTTAATGGATACCAACCGTCGACTCAAGGACTGTATGCTGTTCAATATCCTTTCGTTTATGAGCAACGAACTGCTCGGCAAAGGCAGCACGGCGGCATCGGTGGATGAGTTGTATTTATTCCTCTCGAATATGACTACAATCGAATATCTGCGAAATTGTATGAAGCGTGTGCGCAAAAAGGACTCCTCGGTTATTCTGGCAAGTCAGAATATCGAGGATTTTTTGATTCCGTCCATCCGTGAGTTCACAAAGCCGCTGTTTTCCATTCCTACACATCAGTTCCTGTTCAATGCCGGACAAATTAACCCCAAGGAATATATGGACGCCTTGCAGGTCGAGCCGAGCGAGTTCGAGCTCATCAAATATCCCGAACGAGGCACTTGCCTCTATCGCTGCGGCAACGAAAGGTATCTCCTGCAGGTTATCGCACCCGAATACAAGGCGGCTATCTTCGGAAAGGCAGGCGGGCGGTGAGCCACCGCAGGCAAACGCACAATTCAGTTACAGCAAAGCGTAGGTATCGTGCCTGCGCTTATATTTTCTGCGAAAAGGAAGTGACAGCTTATGAGCGCAACGGTAGCGGCGGCTCTTAAAAAGATAGCCGTTGCCATACTCACCGACAAGAAACTACGCAAGGCGGTGCTGGGCATTGTCCTCGGAGTTATCATCATTGTCATAATGCCTGTGGTTGCCGTTATCGCTCTTTTTAACGGCGATATCAATATCGACACCGACAGGCTTCAACAAATCGTGGTCGAGGAAATGTCCGATGAGGAAAAAGCAAAGCTGCAAGCGGTTGAGGATACGATGAAAGCCATTGAATCGGCTATGAACGAAAAGGGCTTTACGGCAGAGAGAACAAAAGAGGCACAGGTGCTGTACACCCTCGCTCTGTACGACCATTCCAAAGCAGATGACTTTGTGGATAAGCTTGTCGGGTGCTTTGCGGAGGATCAAACGGACGAGCAGCTCATCACTGCCGTCAACTCTGCATTCGGCACGGAACTGAAATCCGAGGACTACAGCAAGATAATGAATCCCATCCGTGCCAACAGCATAAACACCTCCGGTTTCACCGATCCGCACAGCAAGAATAACCTCGACCTTGTGGAATGGGCAAAGCAGGCGCAGTCTCACGGCTGGGGCTATGTATGGGGCAGCTACGGCGAAGTGCTTACGCAGAAAACGCTGAACTCAAAAGCCGAGCAATACCCCGATGAGGTCGGCAGCAAGGCAGACTTTATAAAAAAACACTGGCTCGGCAGACGGACTGCGGACTGCATCGGACTGATTAAGGGCTACGGCTGGCTGAACACCCAAACGGGTGCTATCGAATACGGCACAAACGGTATGCCCGACATCGGTGCGGACACGATGTTCAATAACGCCACCGAAAAAGGTACGATTGATACACTCCCCGAAATTCCGGGGCTTGCTCTTTGGCACAGCGGTCACATCGGAATCTATATCGGAGATGGCAAAGTGATACACGCCGCCAACACCCATGCAGGCGTTATTATCTCCGATGTTTCAGGCAGCGGCTTTACGCACTGGCTCAAGATACCGTATATCACCTATACGGAGAATACCGAATCACAATGAAAGGAACGGTCTATATGGATAAAAGTAAAATCAGGCGGCTTGCCGACTATGCCGTCCGGCAGTGCTGCGACAATTCCGAGAACTGCTATTGGTCGGTTTCTTACGACGAGCTGCACCATCACTTCGGTGCAGAGGTTACCGACAGCAACGAAAACGGAAAACTGCTCGAAAAAGAGTTACGGCAGAGAGAGGAAATTAACGAGCTCATCATGACCGAGGACTGCATCGAAATGACCTGCCACCTCAGGTACTGCCCACAGTGCCAGGGCGATCCGCTGAGTCTGCTCTCCGTCCTCGGCTGTAATTTCCATGACGACCACGAAACCGAACACCACCATGAGCCTGCGAACGAATCCTCCGATGAGGACGAAACGCAGGCTCTTTCTATGTGAGGGAGAAATTGCCTATGGTTATAAAAGCAGACTTAAAATGCAAGCAGACGGATTTCAATCTGCCCCGATGCCGGATTGAAAAAGTAGTAAAGCTGACGCCGCCCGAATATACCGAATTTGTTTCCGATCCTCTTGGGTACTATGATTTCCTCCGTGAGTTCAACGCCGAGAAGCAAGAGTATACGACGGACGGCATCCCGTGCCTGCTGCTCGTGGGCGAAGGACACAAAGACGGCTTTATCATTGACACGCAAGGATATGACTACGCCCGATATACCGCCCACATTCCCAACGCCGAGCAGCTTGCTGTTGCCGTCCGATATCCGAGCCTTGAAAACGCTGTGCGTGAAACCGCTCTGGCAGCAGATACCTCCGTGCAAAAAGCAATCGAAAGCGGCGATAAGGAGTATGGCGTAAACATTGACGAGGTGCGAAATCAGTTCAGAGGGACAGGATTCAGCGAAGGGCTGCTGTATGCAGCACTGAAGGACAGACCGGAAATTGAAAGCGCAGATTTTGACGGCGAATATATTCGCTGCACGGTCAGGGACGAATATGTCCGGCAGACAGATCCGCGCCGTGCGCTGACGCAGGAGGAAGCGGATATCATGCTCGCCAAGCATATCCTGTGGCTGAACGATGCAGGCGGCATACAGGCGGATTTTTCAAACTGCCTTGTGCGTGGACTGAACCTTGCACATAAAAACATGATGAATGTTGCTATGGATAACGCACGGTTTGTAGACACAGACCTGCAAGGTGCGGAGCTCAATTTTTCCGTTGCCAATGACACACGATTTGAAAGCTGCAACCTTGAGGATGTCATCGCCGAGGAATGCGAATTCAAAAACACGGTCTTTTCAAAATGCAAAATGTCGGGTGGCACTTATACACACAGTGATTTAAGCGATGCCGTTATGATAGAATGCAAGATGGAATACGGCAGTTTTCAAAACTGCTGTACCGACGGCACAAACTTCTGCGGCCTCGACGATTACGCGGAAATCAATATGTGCGGATGCAATTCAGACCGTGAGGATTGGCAGCAAGACGGCTTCGATCCCGAATTGACTATGTAATAAGAAAGGAAAATACAACATGAAAAAGACAACCTTCAATATCTCATTTGACGAGGACAAGGCATCCGCCCTTGTCCTTTATCTTTCGCAGAAAGGTACTTCTGCTGAAGCGGAGCTCGAAAAAGCGCTCGACACACTCTATTCCAAAACCGTGCCTGCAGGTGTGCGTGATTTTATCGACATGAAATCCGGCACCTCTTCTCCCTCTGCCGTGCCGAAGGCAAGAAAGCCGAAGCCCCCGAAAACCGAGCATACGGAAGTCAGCGAGGTAAGCGCCAATGAGCGACATTGATATTACTCTGTACCTTAACGCATACCGTGTGCGGGCATTGGCAGACGCCCTCGGCAACCAAACCGCCGAAACGGTCGAGGATAAATTGACCGAGGCGTTCGACACACTGTATCAGGAATATGTTCCCGATGAGCAGCGTGCCTCCATCGAGGCAAGGATTGAAAGAGAGAACGCCGCAGAGCAGGCGCGGCTGGAAGCGGCCCGGCGCTTTGCGGTCTACCACATCCGTGAAAACGGCGAGGATCAACATTTCACAAGCGACTACTTCCTCTCCCCGATGCAGGCAGCTTACCGCTACCGCCTCTATGAGCGCGGCGAGTTATCCGCCGACCCCAAAACATTCGCCGATGCTTTTATTGAAACGAATCCCATCAGCCTTGAATACTTCGGCAAGGTCTGTGCGGATATCCATGCGGATAACCGAGTCACTGCGCTGCTCGAATTTGATTTGGACGAAGGTCGGGTCAGTGTTTACGACGGCACGGATAACGAGTGGCAGACCTACTCTCTGCATGATTTTTCCGTTGCGGCTTATAAAGCGTTCCGCTCCGATTACCGCAGTGAGGAATGCCGCCGTGAGATTTTCAACAGCAGCCTCGCCGGAAAGGAAGTGGATCTGTCGGAAACCGACGACGAAACCGAAGCTCCGGCGATGCAGATGTGACCGCCGTGTCAGCCCCTGTGTCGCCCCGTGTGGCGAGATGCAACCCCACAGCGGGTAAACACAAGCCCTGCAAAGGCAAAGAGCCGTTTGGAACGGTTTTCGCACCCTTTTGCGGAAATCGGCAGGCGGTACGAAAATAAGCAGGTGAAAGCCGAGGGGTTGCGCTGCTTCCCCTCGGCGTATCCCTGCGGACGGCAACGCCGACCGCATAAGGCTTTGCGGGGCTTTTGAGGGCAGCAACAAAAACTGCGATTTAGGGGTTGCACGGATAAAAACCTCGCAAGTTTAGGGGTTGCGGTTTTACGCCCCAAAATACGGCAGGAAAAGGAGATGATTTGAGTGCCGACGCCGAAAAATAAACGCAAATTCGCATTATGGCTTTACCCCGAAACACTCGATAAAGTAAAGCAGCTATACACCGAGGATGACTGCCGAAGTAAATCGGAATTCATAGAAAAGGCGGTGCAGTTCTATATCGACCACCTCACTGCCGAGGATCAGCGCTCTATGCTGCCTGCTGCCATTCTCTCATCGGTTAAAGGAATCATCGCTGAGAGCGATAACCGCATCTGCCGATTGCTTTTCAAAATGGCGGTGGAGCTTGCCGTGACAATGAATGTGGTGGCGGCGAACAGCGAGATCGACGATGTCTCTCTCGAACGGCTCAAGGGCGAATGCGTAAAAGAAGTAAAAAGACTTAACGGCAATTTCACTTTCAAGGACGCAAACGATTGGCAGAAAGGCTGATAAATGGCTCGCTTAATTACGAAATTCAAATATCTGAAGCCGGAGGACAGAAAAAATGTCGGCGGCTATGCGGAATACATTGCTACCCGTGAGGGCGTTGAAAAGATAGACGAGTCGAAAAGAAATGCCCCGGCAACCGAGAAACAGCGGCGGCTCATTCAAAAAATCCTCTCCGACTTTCCCGACAGCAAATCATCGTTGGAGTATGAGGACTACCTCAAGGATAAAACTGTCGGTGCAGCATCGGAATTCATTACCCGAATGCTTGAGGAAAACGCCGACGAGATGATGCACACAAAAACCTATGCCGACTACATTGCCACCCGTCCCCGTGCGGAACGCTTTGGCTCTCACGGACTCTTTACCGATGACGGAGTGGCGGTGGATTTGCAAAAGGTGTCGGACGAACTCAACGCTCACACGGGAAATGTGTGGACGGCAATCGTCTCACTGCGCCGTGAGGACGCCGAGCGACTCGGCTATGATAACGGCAGCCGATGGCGGGATATGCTCCGGTCGCAAACGCAGACACTATCGGAAAATCTGAAAATACCGATGAGCCATCTCCGTTGGTTCGCCGCATTTCATAACGAAAGCCACCATCCCCATATCCACTTGATAGCCTACTCGATAAATCCGAACGAAGGCTATCTCTCGGAAAAAGGCGTGATGGCTTTGCGTTCGTCCTTTGCCAAGGACATATTCGCACAGGACTTGCTCTGCGAGTATAAAAAGCAAACCGAACACCGTGACGCACTCAAGGTGCAGAGCCGTGAGGTGCTCGCCGAGCTCATCGCAAAAATAAACGGCGGCACCTATGACAATCCCCAAGTGGAAAATCTATTGCAGACACTCTCCAAGAGGTTGGCTGTGACCAACGGCAAAAAACAATACGGCTATCTGCGCAAAGACATCAAGGAGATCATCAACAGCATCGTTGACGAACTCGGCAAGGATGAACGCATCGCAGCTCTCTACGACTTATGGTACGAGTCAAAGGAAACGGCGCTGAAGGTCTACACCGAGAGCCGACCGGAACGGCTGCCGCTGTCGCAAAACAAGGAATTCAAATCCGTAAAAAATATGGTGATAGCCGAGGCGATGAAACTCAATTTGCCGACAGATGAGGTTGAAGAAACGGACGAGTCTGTCGAGCCGGACCGTGAGCCGACCACAGAGGAAGCCGAAAGTCCCGATCCGCCGCCTCCGCCTATGGACGAATATGAAAAAACGGTCGCGGACGCTGACAAGGGCAACAAATGGTCTCAGTACCGTGCGGCAAAATTTATGCTCGACCGTGACGGCGAACACTACGATCCGAAAAAGGCGGTGGAGTATCTCACCAAATCCGCCAAGCAGGGCTACACCGTAGCGAAATATATGCTCGGAAAATTGTATTTGCATGGCGAGGATGTGCCGAAACAAATGCTCCACGCTTTGCATTGGTTGGAAAGCGCCGTCAAAGACGATAACCCATACGCCGAATACCTGCTCGGCAAGACCTTCCTCAAGGGCGAGGACATCGAAAGAGATACCGAACGAGCCGAGAGCCTGCTGCATCGCTCTGCAGAGCAAGAAAATAAATATGCAGCGTACACCCTCGGCAAAGCGTATCTTGACGGAGATGTCCTTGCCCAAAACATTGACGAAGCTGTGCGCCTGCTGAATCTGTCGGCATCAAGAAACTTTGCTCCGGCACAGTTTATCCTCGGCAGGCTGTTATACAAGGGCGAGGTCATACCGAAAGATATAAAGAAGGCCGTAGAATGGCTTGACCGTGCCGCCGCACAGAAAAATCCCTATGCGGCGTACCTTGCAGGCAAGATATATCTGACCGAGGACGAGGTCAAGGACATTCAAAAAGCCATCCGCCGTTTTATAATAGCCGCCGAGAACGGAAATGACTATGCCGAATACCAACTTGGAAAAATCTATCTCTACGGCAAAGATGTTCCGAGAGATACCGATGCGGCAATGTACTATCTTCATCTTGCCGCCGAGCATGGCAATCAATATGCCGCACAACTCCTCCACAGTATTAAGGTCAATGGAAACTGGACGGCGGCGCTTGCTTCACTCCGTCTGATCGGACACATGGCTCGTGTTATTCAGAACCGCTTGGAGGATGAGCGCAGAGGCAGAGAAAACAGCATTGACCGGAAATTGCTCAGAAAAATTGAGGATAAAAAACAGGCTCACGGACTCAAACAATAGCACGGGGAGGTTGCGCATACATTTTATGCGCAACCTCCTTTTCGAAAGGAGAAACTCATGTCAACCGAATATATTCACTTTACAGCCGAACAGAAAGAAGCTGCTCGGCAAACTGACCTTGTATCTCTTCTGCAAAGTCAGGGTGAACGGCTCAAACGCTCAGGAAAAGAGTATGTCTGGCGTGACGGCTCGGAAAAGGTTACGGTCAGAGGAAACCTTTGGTTTCACCAATACGAGCGCATCGGCGGCGACGCCGTTGACTTCGTCCGCAGATTTTACAACATGGACTTTCCGCAGGCCGTCAATTTTCTGCTCGGCAATAACGGCGGCACAATCCAAAGAACCGAGCCGGTCAAACGAGAGCCGCCAAAGCCGTTCACACTTCCGCCTCAAAATGAAAATATGCGGCGAGTGTATGCCTATCTGCTAAACCGCCGAGGGATAGACCGGGAGGTGCTGTCTGCCTTTGTGCATAAGGGAATGATTTATGAATCTGCCGATTACCACAACGCCGTCTTCGTAGGTTACGATGAATACAGCATTGCCCGTCACGCACACAAAAGAGGGACAGGCAGTGAGAGCACCTACAAAGGCAATGCGGAAAGCTGCGATCCCCGTTACAGCTTCCACTGGACCGGAACGGACAACACACTCTATCTCTTTGAGGCTCCCATAGATATGCTGTCCTATATTTCTCTGCACAAGGAAAATTGGCGAAGCCACAGCTACGCTGCTGCCTGCTGTGTCGGGGATCAGGTGCTGTTCCAAATGCTGAAAGCGAATCCCAATATCAACACCGTCTGTCTCTGTATGGATAACGATGCCGCAGGTCAGGCGGCGAACAAGAGAATATCCGACAAGCTCTTTATACAGGGCATAAAACACGAAGTCCTCGTTCCCGAATTCAAAGATTGGAACGAGGACTTATTATATGACGAACAGGAGGAAACCGAATGCCAAACATTGCAGCTTTAATCACCGTTGCCGCAATTATGTTTGCCGTCCTCGGTGCGATTACGCTGATTGCTCACATCTATAACCTTAACAATATCAAGAGCAAAACGGTCGGCGACGGTCAGCACGGAACAGCTCGGTGGGCAAACAAAGCGGAGATACGAAAGACCTACCGCCACATCCCGTTCACGCCAAAGAAATGGCGTAAGCAGGCAAAGCAAAATCAAACGCCCACCATGACGGCGATAGCACCGAGAAAACTGCTCCGAAAAAAGATCGAGCCGACCGAGGAAGCTCTGCCGCAGGGCATCGTGGTCGGTTGCAAAGGCGGCAAGCACAGCACCACCGCCATGATAGACACGGGAGATGTCCATGTGCTTATGATCGGTGCGGCGGGTGTCGGCAAGACCGCCTTTTGGCTGTACCCGTGCATTGAGTACGCCTGTGCTTCGGGAATGTCATTTCTCTCCACCGATACCAAGGGCGATGTCATGCGTAACTACGGCAACATCGCCAAGGACTACGGCTACAAAGTTTCGGTTATTGACTTGCGAAATCCCACTCGCAGTAACGGAAACAATATCCTATACCTTGTCAATAAATACACCGACCTATACGCCGCCAATCCCGACCAAATCGTCTACAAGGCCAAAGCCGAGAAGTATGCGAAAATCATCTCGAAAACCATTATACTCTCCGGCATGGACGCCGCATCTTTCGGACAAAACGCATATTTCTATGACGCCGCCGAGGGCTTGTTGACTGCAACTATTCTGTTGGTAGCGGAGTTCTGTGCGCCGGAAAAGCGGCACATCGTGTCGGTGTTCAAGGTTATTCAAGAGTTGCTCGCACCATCAAAGAAAAAGGGCAAGAATCAGTTTCAGCAGCTTATGGAACTGCTCCCGAACGAGCATAAAGCGAAATGGTTTGCGGGTGCGGCACTAAACACCGCCGAGCAGAGTATGGCAAGCGTTATGAGTACGGCGCTGTCGAGGCTCAACGCATTCCTCGATACCGAGTTAGAGCAGCTCCTGTGCTTTGACACCGAGATAGACGCCGAAACATTCTGCAATCAAAAGTCGGCAATCTTTGTAATCATGCCGGAGGAAAATCCCAACACCTTCTTTATGATCTCGCTCATCATCCAACAGCTCTACCGTGAAATACTTGCCGTTGCCGATGAAAACGGCGGAAAGCTCAAAAACCGCTGTGTGTTCTTCTGCGATGAGTTCGGAACGCTGCCCAAAATCGAAAGTGCGGAAATGATGTTCTCCGCCTCCCGTTCAAGGCGTTTGCAGATCGTTCCCATCATCCAATCCTTCGCCCAGCTCGAAAAGAACTACGGCAAGGAAGGCGCGGAAATCATCGTAGACAATACGCAGGATACCATCTTCGGCGGCTTTGCACCAAACAGCAGCTCGGCCGAAACGCTCTCTAAGGCGCTCGGCTCTCGCACGGTCATGAGCGGCTCGGTCAGCCGTTCCAAAAACGATCCGTCACAGTCGCTTCAAATGATAGAGCGACCGCTGCTTACGCCGGACGAACTCAAGTCCTTGCCCAAGGGAGATTTTATCGTCATGAAAACAGGTGTGCATCCGATGCGGATACACCTCAAGCTGTTTTTCAAATGGGGAATTGAATTCGACGATGAACACCCATACGCCGTACCCGACCAAGGCAACCGTGAGGTCAAGTATGCCGACAAAAAGGACATTCAGGACGGCATCCTCGAAAAATATCCGCCGGAGTGGAAAGAGGAAACGCCTGCACCGAGCGACGCTGACGGCGGCGGTCAGGCACAGCGGGACAGCCCGAAGAACGAGTCGCAGAGAACTTCTCCAAAGGATAAAAACAGAGGCGGCAAGCCCATCCGTACCTCACCGCCGAAAAAAGAAACTGCTCCTGACATAACGGAAGCAGAGATTATAAAAGACTTAACCGAAGCGGAGGTGCAAAGCAATGAGCCGTCTTGATTTTCTTTACCGCACCGAGCTGCCGCACAGAGCCGTTGCGGTGTATATCTATCTTGCCGACAGGACAAATGAGAACAACGAGTGCTGGCCTGCCATACCGACTATAGCTACAGACCTCAAGCTCTCGCCCTCCACCGTCCGCCGCGGAATCCGAGATCTTAAAAAAGCGGGGCTCCTCAAAACCGAGCAGCGGTACAGAAAAAAAGGCGGCAAGAGCAGTTTGCTGTTCCGGCTGAAAAAGGAATAAAAAAGACCGCTTGTCGGCGGTCAGCGTTTAATCACGGCTGTGACGATTCGTTCAAGGCCGTGCTTTTCTATATACCGAAGCACATCGAATAAGTCTCCGAACGAGAGTGCTTCGTTGAAATATTCCGTGTAGTCCTGCGGCGTTTTCAAAAGCGGATATCTGTCGCCTGCATTAACGGCTATGTAGTATTTTTCGTTTTCCATCTTCATCCCTCCGAAATCGCACAAGGTTTATTATATCGGCAGCAGGGTATTTTTTCAAGAGGTT
>SFGJ01000041.1 GCA_004557655.1 Clostridiales bacterium
AAACCAATAGGGGTTGTTTCTGTAACAAAGGGTTTAATAGAGGATCTTTATATTCTTCCAGATATGCAAAACATGGGTTATGGAACGAAATTGTTACTACACGCAGTAGGCCAATGTACGGATATCCCTACGCTGTGGATTCTTGAGAATAATATAAATGCTGAGAGACTCTATCGTCGAATAGGCTTTAAGGAGACAGGGAGAAAGAACGCAATAACAAATAAACTTGATGAGATTGAGTTCGCATTGACATAAATTCCTGTTTGTCGAACTGATAAAAACCCTTTAGGAACTAAAGGGCGCACTTCTATACTCTCCTAACGGGAGTATCGTGCGTCCTGGGTCGCTTCATTCCCGGTCAGCAGAGGAAAACTGCCTGACCGAGAATGTTTCGTCACGACCTTCCGTCAAGGTGGTTACACCCCCTTGCGCTGCTAAAGCGGCTATCCCCTGTGGACTTGCCGCCAGCAAGTTTGAAGATTAGACATAAACAAATCCTCCGCATGGTCTAAGCCATACGGAGGATTAACTGTTTTACGGACACCCGTCAATTTGGATTGTGTGGTTTTCGATTGTCAGCACCTGCCGCATTGCAAGTCCGATTCATCGGCCTCGCCCCAGAAGGCGCGGACGCAGTTGGCCGCCGGGAACTTCCTTTTCCCGATACCGTATCCGACCGTTTTTGTCCTCATCAAAGGCATGGAGCCAAACATCTGCCCAAAGTGCGCCAACAGCGCAGCGCCGGTGGGGGTACACAGCTCGCCCCTGACCTGGCCGCCATAGCACGGAATGCCCTCCAGAAGATGGACCGTAGCCGGTGCGGGTACCGGCACCAGGCCATGGGCACACCATACCTGCCCGCAGCCAACATGGATAGGAGAGACGGCGATAAAATCCGGCTTCAGCAGATACAGGGCATAGCACACGCCGGTTATGTCGGCAACGGCATATACAAACTGCAAAAGGCAGCTTGCAATGCCTGCTCAGAAAACACAAAACCGCTGTAATCTCCATCTTTCGTGGGATGGGGATTACAGCGGTTTCTTTCTGACGCACAGAGCAGCTTTACTCCGTATAATACTGCGCCTGTGCGTTCCAGAGCGCGTAGTATTTGCCGCCCCGATCGGCGAGCAATTCGGCGTGACTGCCCTGCTGAATGATCGCGCCCTCGTGGAACACGGCGATCTCGTCGCAGAATTTGCAGGAGGACAGGCGATGGGAGATATAGATGGCAGTCTTATCGCCTGCGATCTCATCGAACTTACTGTAGATCTCTGCCTCGGCGATGGGGTCCAACGCCGCCGTCGGCTCGTCGAGGATGATAAAGGGCGCGTCCTTATAGAGTGCGCGGGCAATGGCGATCTTCTGCGCCTCGCCGCCGGAAACCTCGACACCGTCCTCGGAGAGATTTTTGTAAAGCATGGTGTCCAGACCCTTTTCCATCGCTGCAAGACGGTCTGCGAAGCCTGCATCGATCAGAGCTTTCCTTGCCCGGTCACGGTCATATTCCATGCTGCCCGCCACATTCGCGCCCAAAGGCTGGCAGATGAGCTGGAAATCCTGAAATACCACGGAAAATATGCCCATGTAATCGTCATAGCGGTACTTGCGGATGTCGATGCCGTTGAGCAAAATCTGCCCCTCCTGCGGGTCGTACAGGCGGCACAGGAGCTTTATGAAGGTGGTCTTGCCGCTGCCGTTTTCGCCCACGATGGCAAGTCTTTTTCCGACCTTGAACCTCATATTCACATGGCGCAGCGCCCAGATGTCCGAGCCGGGATAACGGAAGGATACATCCCGAAACTCCACGTCATACTGACGATCCGACCTCTTTTCGGTGGTGAGACTCCCCTGATACATGGAATTTGGAATGTCGAGAAACGTATAGATGGCCTTGAGGAACTCAGCATTGGCCCGCATATGACTGACGGTGCTCAGTAGCAGGGCGGCGTTGCCGGAAAATGTGGTCACGGCGCTGACATACTGGGTCACGCTGCCGATGCCGAAGGCACCGCCCAGCGCCTTCAAGCATACGAACACATACACAACGCCGGAGAGAACAGCGGATAGAGAGGCGGCCAGCGCCTTGCTCAGTCCCACAGTGGTCTGGGACGCCTTTGCCACGGGAGAGCCGACGCCGAAGATATTCACTGTGCGGACATAATGCTCCGCCAGTTCGCTCTGGCGGTACATTCTGCGATCCATGTCTTTTTCCTTGTCCCCCGGCTGCATGAAAACGAAGTGGCTGAACACGCGATTGCCGAAGCATACCTGCTCTGCCAGCGTGTTCCAGGCAGAATAGGCTCTGCCGACCAGCGCCGGACCAAGGCAGGTAACGGCGGCAATCAGCAGAAGGATGCCCACAAGGAAAAGCGGGTGATTGAGAGCGGTCAATTTTCCCGCCGAGGTCGGGACTTGCCGGGTGAACAGGCTCACCGTCAAGGCGGCAGCCCCTAAAATGCCGGTGATGCCTTGGACTGCCTGCGTATAGTACAGCTTGAGATGGGCAAAGCCCCAACCGGACCAGGCGGCATTCTGCCGGATCTGAGAGAACAGATCACGTGTTTCCTGCCTGTCACAGTCGGCATAATCCATCCGCAGAAATTTCTCGGTATACAAAACTTCTTTCTGTCTGTCAAGCAGTTCGCCCCGGACATTTTTCCACCTCTCCAGCACGGCCTTGAGCAGCTCTGCCGCAGCACTGACCGCTACGATCCAAAGGACCCATTTGGCCAGAATCTCCGGTCTGCGAAGGGTGGATAGTTCATCGACAAGCCGGGCGGAGAGCCAGATGACCGCATAGGGCGATGCTGCCTCCACAACAGCACAGAGGATAAACGGCATAAAGCAGCCCGGTGCGATCCGGCGCATATCTCGTGCCGCCCGGCGGTGGATGGCAAAGGTCTCCCGCAGGCTCATGCCCTCAGCTTTCTTCTTCATCCTGCACACCTCCTTCCTGATAATAGCGGCTCTGCACGGCAAATAGCTCCGCATAAGCACCGCCCTTTGCCAGTAACTCCTTGTGGGTACCCTCCTCGGCGATGCCGCCGTCTGCTATAAAGAGGATGCGGTCACAGAAGCGGGTAGACGCCAGCCGGTGGGAGATGAACACGGAGGTCTTACCCGCCGTCATATCGCTGTACTTTTGGTAAATATCGTTTTCCGCAATGGGGTCCAGCGCCGCCGTAGGCTCGTCCAGAACGAGGATGGGCCCGTCCTTATAAAGCGCTCTCGCCAGCATCAGCCGCTGGGTCTGGCCGCCGGAGAGCTGTACGCCGTCCAGATACACCTCCCGGCCAAAGTGGGTATCCACCCCTTGGGGGAATTTGGCAATAGCCTCTGTCAAGCCGGCCTGTGCAAGGCAATGATCGACTTTTACTCTGTCGATATGCTCGGTGGTCTGGGCAACACATTCCGCAATGGTGGTATCCAAAATGGAAAACCCCTGAAACACGGCGGAAAACAGGCGGTAATACGCGCTGCGGTCAAATTCACGAATATCCTGCCCGTTTAGCAGCACACGCCCCTCGGTAGGGTCGTAGAAGCCGCAAAGCAGCATAACCATGGTGGTCTTGCCCGCACCGTTCAAGCCCACCACCGCCAGCTTTTCGCCGGGATGGATGGTCAGGTCTATGTGTCTGAGAATATCCCTCTCCGTGCCCGGATAGTGGAAGGACACGTTCTCCAGCCGCAGCTCATACCCGTCGGCTGCGGGCGGCTGCACTCCGCCCTCAAACTGAAACGGCTCCGGAATGTTCAGATATTCCTGTATTTTGGACAGGTCGATGCTCTCCTTATGCAGTTGGCTGCACTGGGTCAGGATGCCGGTCACCCACGATGCAGCGCCGCTGACGGCGGTAAAGTAGAGCAAAAATGTCGATGCAGGCCAGCCATGTACCAGAGTTTGCCGAATCAGATACGCATACGCGATGCCGTTGCGAAGAAGCGTCAGCGCCATGTCAGCCACATTAGCCCAGAGATAAGTCCTTTCCCGGCGGGCGATGAAGGCGGAGAGTGCCTTCATGGATTTTTCCCGCAATTCCCGCAGCCAAGGGGCTAAACCAAAGATGCGGATGTCCTTGGCAAGCTGTATCTGCCGAGGCTGCGTCAGAAAATAGTGCAGTTCCTTGTCAGACTGTTCCCGTTCATCCCGGTGGCGGTACTCCCACTCACTGATGTAGTGGGAAACGAAGAAGTCTGCTGCGGCGGTCAGCACCACCAGCAGGATCAAAAAGCGGCTCAAGCGGGAGAACAGCAGCAGATATACGGCAAAGCCGCCGAGATTTGCCAGCAGCTCCGTCAGCGTTCGCCAAATATGCTCCGCCGCATCGTCGTTGCCGCTGGTGGCCCGCTGCGCCTGCTCCTCCAGCTTCAGAATTTTGGAGTCGTGGACATTTGGGTAGGAGGTCTCGCCGCTTTTCCGGGAGATCATGCGGATGATGGCACAGCGAACATCGATCTCACCGGGCATCCGGATGGCATCGCAATACGCCGCAGCCCCCTGTAAGAGAAGAAGAGCCGCTGTGAAAAATCCGATAGTTGTCAGCAACTCCCCCACGGGAACGCCCTGCTCCACCCTCGTAAGAATTTCCGGTGTGACATAGAGCTGCGCCAAATCCAACGCCACTTTGATGGCCGCGACCACAACGCAAAGGAGCAGCACTCTCCTGCGCTTCTCCCAAGCGGTCCGCACCATAAAGCAGACATTTTGCCGGACGCTGTACTTCGGTTTTTCTCTGTGTTTCATGTCGTTTCACCTCACGCGCATAGCATAGCAGAAAAAAATCGTCCCCGGTTGATTCCGGGGACGAATCGCTTTTTCCGGGGGATGAATTGCAGCTCTCACTCCTGCGGAAGCAGTATTTCAGTGGTGAATGCACCGTCCTCGCTGTTGCGGCTGATGTATCCGTCCAGCCGCTCCACGATGGCGTCGATGCGAACAAGGCCAAAGCCATGCCCCTCGCCCTTGGTGCTGCGGAACAGCCCTCCCTCCTTCTGCATTTTCTTCCCGGCGGTAAAATTGGTGAAGGAGATGTAGAGCTGGGTGTTTTTCATATCCATATAGACCCGGATGAGGCGCTTGTCCTCCGGCAGCTTCATGCTGGCCTCAATGGCGTTGTCGAAGAGATTGCCGAGGATGCAGCAGAGATCGATCTCCGAGGACTTCAGCCGGACGGGGATGTGGGCATCCGCCGCGACCTCAATGCCCTTCGCCTTTGCAAGGGAAATCTTGGAGTTGAGGATGGCGTCGGTCATGGGATTGCCGGTCTTGATGACCGTGTCCACGGTTTGCAGGTCGGTGTCCAGCAGGTCGAGGTAGTTTTGGATGGCGTCCCAATCTCCCGCGGCAGCGTAAGCCTTCATGGTCTGGATATGGTTGCGGTAGTCATGCCGCCAGCCGCGGATCTGGCGGTACATATTGTCTACTTCGCGATAATGCGTTTCGATCAGTTCCTGCTGATAGGAGGCGAGCTGCTTTTCGATTTTCTTTGCAAACAATTCCATACGCCTTACCTCATGTTGATAATGGCACGGTTGACGCCCTCATACGCGCCCCGCGGCAGCGGGATGGCGGTTCCGTCACTCAGCCGGATCTCCGTCTTGGTGACGCGGCTGATCTGCGTCAGATTCACGAGCGCAGAGCGCCCCACGCGGTAGAAGCACTCGTCGAGCTGCTTTTCAAGCTCGCCCAATGTCATTTTCACCGTCACATCCGTTTGCGCGTGAACGGTCACATAGTTGCCGAGCACATCTGCATATCGAATCTGATAAATCGGCACACGCACCATTTCTCCGCCGGCCTCGAAATGCAAAACCCGTTCGTTTTTCGTTATCTTTTCCACGGCGCGGTCCAGCACCGACCGGAGCTTTTCTTCCTTCACGGGCTTCATCAGATAGTGGAGCGCCGCCACCTCGTAGCCCTCTGAAATGTAGTCGGAATAGCCGGTGATGAAAATGATCTGCACCGTGTCGTTGCTCTTGCGAAGCTCTTTTGCCATCGTGACGCCGTCCATCGCGACCATTTCGATATCCAGCAGAAGAATGTCGTAGTCGCTTTCTTCTGCGTAGCGGAACAGGAAGCTCTCGGCGGAGGGAAAATCGTCGATATGCACCGTGTGACCGGCGGACGAGGCCCACGCGCGCACCATATTCAAAACAAACTGTCTGTCCGCATCGGAGTCGTCGCAGATCGCAATTTTGTACTTCATACCCTCACCGTTCCTTTATGATTAAGACATCCGCCTCAAATCATCCCAAAGTGACGTAATGCCTCCGTAATTGCCTTTTCCTTCTCCGGTGGGCATTGCGGCTGTTTAGCGTTTTCGAATTTTGGCTTATTGTAGTTCTCGCGCTCAATGATGCCGCATTTCTGCCTCAGTCCGGACGCTTGGTCAATAGACATACCGTCTCGACAGATGCCCCGCATTCGTCAAATTGCGTGAGCACCTTTTGCTCAATGGGAAACTTGTACGCAATCGCCTTTACAAAGCGTTTCTGCGTCTTTTGCTCCTCACGCGGGAACAACTCAACCTCGGAAATCAGGTATTTCACAAGGTCGCGCCGCTCTGCCGCATTCATTCTATCATAGATTGCGTCAAAAGACCAGAGGATTCCGATCATAGATTGCACAGACATCTGCTCGCTTTCCAAAGTTGCCTTTTTCATCAGGCTCTCTTGCAGCAGATCCTCCGCCTTATAAATCTGGTCATAGAGGTCATTCAGACGGTGCGTCATATCCGCGCGGCGGCGTTCTGCATACTTATCATCCGGGGCAATGCGGTCAATATTCTGTTCCAAACTGTCACGGCTGCGCTGTAAAGCGGATAGCTGCTTTTTATAGGCGGTAATATCATTCTCAACCTCGGTCATGTCCACAGCGGTCATCACCTTTTCCTGCAAATCCTTGATAAACTGCGGATTGCGGACAATCTTCCGGGTGTACTCCATCACCTCGTCCTCAACCTGACTGGCTAGTCAAAGCCATGATGCTGCATTGCCCAAATGGCACCGATAACCATCGTTCCCGAGCCGCAGGTCGGCTCGTTAATGGTAATCGGATCATCCTTGGCTGAAAGCTCTTCCGATGGAAGCGTTATTTGTGCCATAAAGCGGCAGATATGATCCGGCGTGAAGTATTGCCCGTTCCACTCGTTATTCAGATTCAGCTCGTGATAGATCCCCCCAAGAATGTCGCAGGGATCATCTCGATACTCACGGACC
>SFGJ01000015.1 GCA_004557655.1 Clostridiales bacterium
GACGATATGCACGTTATCATAACGCTTACTTAAAGTCCAAAAGCTGTCCGGCACACGGTTTACGGTGCAGATAACATATTCATTCTCGTAAAACGGTCGCTTTTTTGTGGTGCTGTTTTCAATCTCATTCCAGAGCTTTTGTGTAAGCCTTCCACCGGGAGTTATATCGTAATACGAATATACAGCCTGCTTTTTCTCGCAGGCAAAATCAAAGGTTACATTGCCTACCTTGACGTTATGATAGCTTGAATTTTTGGTGTCGATGTACTCGGTTGAAATGGAGTTAAGGTTTTTCTCCAGCCAATAGTCGCACATATCTTTATAAAAATCTGCCATCAGCTTGTCATTGAAAACCTGAATAAACCGATTGAAAATATCATTGCCAAAGCTTCCGTCATGGTTCGGCACAGCAGTCAGCAAACACTTATACCACAGGGTTAAATAACTGTTAGCGGGAAGATATTTCGTGTGCCCGTTTTCGCCGGGAGCTTTTATAACCAACCTGTGTTCTATCAGCGCTTTTATGTATTTGTCGCATTTATTTTTCGGAAAGCCTGAAAATTTCGCTATCTCCCCGATGCGGTTATATCCCTTTGCCATTGCATAAAGCAAAGTATTATAGCTTTCGGGCGTGCGAAAGCTTTCGTTCATCCAACTTGCCGCTAAACGATAAAAGGCTGAATCGGTGCGCAGAAAAGCTCTCACATTATCCTCAAATGACTGTTCATTATCGTATAAAGAAAGCAACGCCGGAATTGCGCCGGTTAAGCAGTAGAGCTTCGCTGCGGTTTCATCCGGCAGTGAGCAGATATCCGCAAGCTGCGGCATTGAAAAGCAGCGGATTTCTACCTCCCGACAAGGAATAGGTGGAGCCTCCCAAGGTCTGCCGAGCAATACAACCGTTATTTTGCTATCCGATTCCAAAAAATTTTTCAGAGCCGCATAAAAATCATCTTTATCATTCCGTTCACCTGCATTGTCAAAAAAGACAAGCGGGTGTTTTTTATTGCCGTAATTCGTTAAGCAACCGAAAAAATCTTTCCAGCTTTCACAGGCACCGAATATCTCGGTATGCGCATTGCAGAATACCCGAAGCGCAAAGGCAGTATCAAGATTTTTAAAAGAAAAATACAGATTTTCTTTATGCTTTGTGCAAAACTCAAGTGCCGCAAAGGTCTTGCCAGAGCCGGGTTGACCTGATACAAATACCGCCTTTTCATCCGCAGAAATATTCTGTAAAGTGTGCACCAAATCGGAAAAATACATTTTATCACCTATCATATCGTAAGTTGACCTTTTCTGTAATTATATCGGATTTTATGCCTTTTTGCAATCAAATAAGAAAAATTTCAAAAAAATTTTACCGCTGAAAACGCCCTGTTTATCAGGCTTTTCGGCGGTTTTCGTGTTTTTATCAAAAAATTTTTTCAAAAAGACCTGCCAAAACGACCGACCCAATTCGGAACTAGTGAAGGGACAAAAGCCTGATATACGCCATTTCCAAGCGGAAATAAGCAATTAAAAGTGGCGCCGGCTACTCCTTGAGGGGATAAAAACCTTCAATGAACCTTGACAATTGAATGACCGTCCGAATGGGATATGACTTTGCGATGACAGTCGGAGATGACAAGAGCGAAGCAACGCCGCCGAGATGGTGGCAGGGATAACAAAAACGACATTCGGGTAAAACGGCGGCGGATATCGGCAGCAAGGGGTTCCTCAGCCGATATTCGATTTTACATAGCTGTAAAGGAGGAATGAATGCTATGAAAAAAACAGAGCTCAAAGAGCTATATCAAATGATGTTCCCGAATTATCCGGACATTGTAACCGTCAAACAGCTTCAGGTAATGCTGGGCGTAAGTCGACACCTTGCCTATAAGCTGATTAACGACGGCGAGATACAGGCGGTCAAAATCGGAACATCACTGAAAATTCCGAAGGTCAGCGTAATCAATTTCGTGACCGAGGAGCGAAGGGAGGTGAAGCCCGGTGCCTGACAGAATAGAGCTTACCTCGTCACAGAGGACATGCTGTAACCGCCTGATTCGCAGGCTTTGTGCCAATTACGATAACGGCAACTGCCTGCCGCTGGACGAGGGCGACGGGTGTGTTTGCGTGCAGATGATTTCGCTTTCCATGATATGCAAGTATTTCCGGGGCGCAGTTTTACCCGCCGACAAAGAACTTTATGCGAAAATTTTCAGACAGCGTACTTATCATTGCGCCGAGTGCAAAGCGGCTTTCGTACCCAACTCCAACCGACAAAAATACTGCCCATCGTGCAGCCGAAAGGTTCACCGAAAGCAGAAAAACGAGAGCGCAAGAAAGCGCCGAGCGGACAGTTAGGGACGCAGAAATGCCCTGTTTACAAGGGCTTTTTTAAGCCGAATCGGGGCTTAAAGGGTAAATATACTAAAACCCCGATTTCGGCTTTCTAACTGTCCACACAAAAACGAAAGGAAGATTTACTTATGGAAAACAAACTGAAAACCGTGGATGCAGAAACGCTGTTATCCACACCGATGAGCAAAACAATGTTCATCGTCGACAATCTTATTCCGCAGGGCGTCAATGTCATCAGCGGAGCCTCCAAGATCGGCAAAAGCTGGCTGATGCTGTGGCTGGGGCTTCAGGTGGCACAGGGACTTCCCGTTTGGGGACTGACGACACAGCAATGCGATGTACTGTATTTAAGCCTTGAGGACACGCAGAGGCGCATTAAGGACAGGCTCTATAACCTGACCGACACAGCGCCGAGCAATCTGTATTTTGCTGTGATGTGCGGACTCATCGGCGGCGGACTGGAGGAACAGATCACCGATTTTTTAAGCGACCACCCGAAAACAAAGCTTGTAATTATCGACACGCTCCAAAAGGTGCGTGATACCAAAGGCAGCTCCGGCAAGGCGGGAATGTACGGAAACGACTACGATGACATTTCCTCAATAAAGAAAATTGCAGACGAATACAACATCGCCGTTCTTCTCGTTCACCACCTGCGAAAGCTGAAGGACAGCGATGATCCTTTTAATGAAGTTAGCGGATCGACGGGAATTATCGGTGCGGCGGACACCAACTATGTGTTCAAACGCAAGCGAAGCACAAACGCCGCCACGCTCTTAGTCAGCGGTCGTGATATGGAATATCAGGAACTGGTCTTGCAGTTCAACAACCTCGTTTGGGAGCTGGTGGAGCGAAAAAACAGCGAGGATATTCACAAAGCGGAGCTGCCGAAATTCCTTTTTCGGGTGGTGGATTTTATGGAAAGCCGAGCCAAATGGGTAGGCACGGCGACCAAATTGCTTGCCGAAATGAAAGAGACCGAGACCACACCCAATGTGGTTACAAAGTACTTAGGGCAGTTTTCATGTGAGGTGTTGGAGCCTGTGGGCATTGAGTACAGAACGAAACGCACAGGCAAAAGCAGGCTTATAAAGCTAATACGAAGTGACGGCGGTGACGAAAATGACAGCGATTTCACTATATAGCAAAAAGCCCGTCACAACCGTCATTGCCGTCACAAAACAGCGAGAGGAGGTGAAATTATGCGAAGTAAAACGCTCGGAATCAATGTGCGTGTAACCGCTGCCGAAAAAGAAAAGCTCAGCGAAAACGCATTTTATTGTGGACTTTCTCTGTCGGAATATCTCAGAAGATTGGGACTTGGAAAAAATGTAAAAGCCGCAACCGATGAGAAAATCTACAAGGCTTTTCGGCTGGTTAGACAACTGAAAAAGGATTTCGATTCACTCGAAAGAAGCGAAATTCTCTATCGGATAAACGCAATAGAAAATTTGCTTAAGTAATAAAACGAAGCGGAGGATATAGTCTGCACAATCTTTAGCAAGCAGACCATTTGTACTCCCAAACGGTAAAAACTTGTTAGGGTGCACCCTAAAACCTCTTGCAGAAAGGAAAGGTTATGAACAAAAGAATTAAAAAACAGTTTTGGCTGTCACCCGAGGACGCCGAAGAGCTAAAACGCAAGGCAGAGCTTGCAGGAATTACCGAAACGGCGGTCGTCCGATTGCTTATCCGAGGTTATGAGCCGAGAGAAAAACCGGACGGGCGTTTTTACGAAGCAATGCGGAATCTGTCCGCTATCGGCAACAACATCAATCAGCTTGCCGCCAAAGCGCATACGCTGGGATTTATTGACGTGCCGATGCTCAAAAACGAAGCCAACCGCTGGCACCGCTTTCAGGCGGACATTGAGGCGACCTTCTTACGCCCCGCCGAAAGCAACCTCAAATGGAAATAACGAAAGAGAGGAAAATGACAATGAGAAAAACAGATTTTACTTTACCTAAGCTGGACGATTTATTCACCACGCAGGAAATGCGGGACGATGCAAAGCTGGAGCGTGTGCAGAACATTCCGCTTTCAGAACTGCATCCGTTCAAGGATCACCCCTTTAAGGTGCAGAACAACGAGGAGATGGAACGAATGATTGAAAGCATCCGCAAGGTAGGTGCAATCACCCCGGCGCTTGCAAGACCGCTGCCTGACGGTGGATATGAGCTTATCTCCGGACACAGACGACTTGCGGCGTGTCAGGTACTCGGAATTGAAACTATGCCGGTTATCGTCCGTGAGATGTCCGACGATGAAGCGGTGATTACAATGGTGGACGCAAATTTGCAAAGGGAAACAATACTGCCAAGCGAAAAAGCCTTTGCCTATAAAATGAAGCTGGAAGCGATAAAACATCAGGGTGTAGCTTCGTCCCAACTTGGGACGAGGCTTATAAGAAGTGATGAAAAGGTGGCTTTGGATGCCGGTGAAAGTAGAAATCAAATTCAACGTTATATCCGCTTAACCTACTTAATCCCCGAACTACTTTCAATGGTAGACGACAATAAAATCGCTTTCAATCCTGCGGTGGAAATATCGTACTTAGATAAGTCGGAACAACGAGTACTGCTGGACGCTATGGAGCTGAACGACTGCACGCCGTCCCACGCACAAAGCATACGGCTTAAAAAGCTGTCACAAGATGGTGTGCTGGACGATCAGATGATTTATGCGGTGATGTCGGAGGAAAAACCGAATCAGCAGGAGCAGATAAAGCTAAAGCGTGAGGATTTGAAAAAGTATTTTCCGGCAGGCTATACCGACGAGCAAATGCGTCGGGACATCATCAAGGGCTTGGAGCTGTTAAAGCGGCAGAGAGAACGCAACCGAGATGCACGCTGATTCGTATTGATACGAATACGGCAAAACAAATCGCACAGTGGAGAGAACTTCAAACCGATGGTATACTGGTGCTGTCGGTTTGGAGTTCTGTTCTGCAAATTAAAATTATTGGAGGAATTATAAATGGTAGCAGGACACTTATCCGTAAAGCACGGCAACTATTATGCCGTACTCAATTACAAAAACGCCGAGGGCAAACGAAAAACAAAATGGATTTCCTTAGGACTGCCCGAAAAGGGCAACAAGCGCAAAGCCGAAGCCGAGCTTGCTAAACTGCGGTCGGAATTTGAAGTCCCCGAGGAGGTGGGCGATTTAAGCAGCGATATGCTGTTTGCCGATTATCTTCTTGAATGGTTGGAAATCGCCAAAGGGCGGCTGGCTGTTGCGACCTATTGTTCTTATACGGCAATGATTAAAAATCCTATCGCCCCATATTTCCGCAAAAAGAAACTGACGCTCCGTGAGCTTGAAGCAAGGCACTTGCAGATGTTTTACTCCGAGCTGCTCAAAAAGGTCAAACCGAATACCGTCATTCACTACCACGCAATTATCCATTCGGCACTCAAATATGCGGTGAAGACCGATATGTTATTGCAGAATGTGGCGGACAAGGTTGACCGACCGAAGAAAAACGACTTTCAGCCTGTGTTTCTGTCGGCGGAGGAAATGCAGAAAATGTTTGAAGCGCTCCGAGGGACAAGGCTGGAGTTACCCGTACTGGTCGCCGCATTTTACGGCTTTCGCCGTGGCGAGGTGCTGGGATTGAAATGGGACGCTATCGACTTTGAGCGTGGCACGATTTCGGTCAAGCGCACGGTAACGACAGTTTCTGTTGACGGAAAGCACAAGGAAATTGAACAGCAGTCGGCAAAAACAAAATCAAGCTTACGCACCCTTCCGCTTATCGGTAGCTTCCGTGATTACTTTATGCAAGTAAAAGAGGCGCAGGAGCTGAACAAGAAAATCTGCGGCAACTGTTACAACTACGAATACGACGGCTTTGTGTTCGTGGATGAAATGGGCGAGCGTATGAGAGCCCAATATCTCACCTGTTCTTTTCCAAAATTTTTGGAGAAACACGGATTGCGCCGTATGCGTTTTCATGACCTTCGGCATAGCTGTGCGAGTTTACTGCTTGCAAACGGCGTGCCCCTCAAGCACATTCAGGAGTGGCTCGGGCACAGCGATTTTACCACGACGGCAAATATCTATGCACACCTTGATTACAGCTCCAAAATCACCTCGGCACAGGCGATGGAAACAGGGCTTGCTTTGCCCGAAAGCGGTGATTTCGGGAGTCGATGGGAGAATGGCGAAGCCCAAATTTAGGAGAGCAAAAAATGCGGTATGCTCCGACCACTTGCTTTTAGAAAAAGACATAAGAAAAAAGCCTGCAATCGGCTTGATTACAGGCTTTTCGATGGCGGAGGGTAAGGGATTCGAACCCTTGGTCCGGTATGAGCCGGACAACTGATTTCGAGTCAGCCCCGTTATGACCACTTCGATAACCCTCCGTGTATATTTCAATCTGCTTTTAACTCAAAAAATTTTTGGAGAGAAAAGCAGGAGAGAACACTGAAAAATATTCGATTTTTGATTTTGAAAACCCTTTAATATCAAGGATTTCCGGCGGACGAAACGACCAAGCTGCCCTAAAATTTCGAGTCAGCCCCGTTATGACCACTTCGATACCGCTGCATAGGTCCTGAGTTATAGTACCACAGTTTTTGAGCGTACGCAACCGAATTGCCGGGATTTTTTTCGTTTTCGGCGCATATGCTGGGAAAAAGAGGTGGATGCCTTATGATCCCGACTATTTTTATCCCCGGACGGCGGGAGGCGCTGCGCAATTACACCGCCGCCATATACTCCGCGGGAGGAATGCCCATTTGCAGCATGGACAGCGCCGATTCCGCCCTGTGTGGGGGACTTTTGCTGCCCGGCGGCGGCGACATTGGAGAAAGCCTTGACGAGTGGGAGCAAAAGCTGATACAATCCTTTGTGCAGAGCGGGCGGCCTGTTCTGGGTATTTGCCGGGGTATGCAGGCGTTAAATGTCTTTTTCGGCGGCGACCTGCTGGACAATACTCCGGGGCACCAACAGCCACAGGGGGACATGGTACATGAAACGCTGGCAGTGGGTCAGCTGGCTGGCCTCCTGGGACGGCGGCCCGCAGTGACCAGCAATCACCACCAGTCCCTGCGCCTCATAGGAGATGGCTTGCGGGTGGTGCAGATGGCTTTCGACGGTGTGGCGGAGGCGGTGGAGCACAGCCGGCTGCCCATATGGGGCGTGCAGTGGCACCCGGAGCGGCAAAGCTACGGAAGAAGACGGCGGGACGCCGTGGATGCGGCACCGATCTTTGCATATTTTTTGAGCCGGGTGGGATAAGAGATGGCGATTTCTGTAAAGGAACTGAATCTGGAGCAGGGGATGCCTGCGGCAGATGTGGCTCTGCGCTGGCTGGAGGCGGAGCTGAACGCCGCCCGAAAAATGCGCCGCCCGGCCCTGAAGGTTATCCATGGCTACGGTTCCTCCGGCAAGGGCGGGAAGATCCGCACTGCCTGCCGCAAGTATCTGCGGGAGCAGGCGGCAGCCGGCCGGGTGCGGTTGGTCATTGCCGGGGAAGAATTCTCCATCTTCAGCGAGGAGACCCGGCGGAGCTTCGCCTTGTGCGGCGAATTGCGGCAGGACGGGGATTTGGACAGGGAAAACCGGGGCGTGACCTTCGTGCTGCTGTGAAATTATTCGGATTTTTTTGGATTTCTTATTGACAAAGTTTTTCCGAAATGTTATGATTACCAAGCTGACGATTTCCTCGGAGGGCGCATGCGGGTGTAGCACAATGGCCAGGGCACCAGCCTTCCAAGCTGGGGATGCGGGTTCGATTCCCGTCACCCGCTCCAACTTTTTACCTATGCGCCAGTAGCTCAGTTGGATAGAGCAACTGCCTTCTAAGCAGTGGGCCAGGGGTTCGAGTCCCTTCTGGCGTGCCACTTTTTGGAGTTTCCGTCAGATCCCGTGTGCATGATATGTGGTGGGTGTAGCTCAGTTGGTTAGAGCACCGGATTGTGGTTCCGGGTGTCGAGGGTTCGAGTCCCTTTACCCACCCCACTGATAATCAGGGATTGGGAGAGATCCCAGTCCCTGATCGTTTTTCCACACAGGGGTGTAGCCAAGTGGTAAGGCAAGGGACTTTGACTCCCTCATCCGCTGGTTCGAGTCCAGCCATCCCTGCCATGCCTTTTCCGGCAAAGGCCGTTTTATGAATATCCGCTCCGTTAGCTCAGTAGGTAGAGCACCTGCCTTTTAAGCAGGGTGTCCGGGGTTCGAATCCCCGACGGGGCACCAAAATAGAGCCACCCATTTCGGGTGGCTCTATTTTGGCGTTTTTTCTGCATAACGGGGCCGTACACCGCCCTTTAATTTGCGAAGAAACTTTCCCCCGGGGGTGGAAAATGTCAAATGGCTGTGCTATACTGTCCGAGAAGCAGCAGGGGCCGCTCCTATTTCCTACTTCATAATACGCAAAATACAAGAGGGGATGATTATGATGTGGTTTATGTTCGCATTGCTGTCCGCCGTGTTCGCGGCACTCACCTCTATTTTGGCCAAGATCGGCATTGACGGTGTAAATTCCAACCTGGCCACGGCCATCCGCACCGTGGTGGTGTTGCTTATGGCCTGGGGCATGGTATTTCTCACCGGCGGCCAGGGCGGCATCTCGGGGATCAGTCGGAAGAGCTGGCTTTTCCTCATCCTCTCGGGCCTGGCCACCGGCGCCTCCTGGCTGTGCTACTACAAGGCGTTGCAAATGGGCGAGGCGTCCAAGGTGGTGCCCATCGACAAGCTGAGCGTGGTCATCACTCTGGTGCTGGCCTTTGTTTTCCTGCATGAAAAATTTACCCCAAAATCCCTCGTCGGCTGTGTCCTCATCACCATAGGCACCCTGGTCATGGTCCTGTGACGCAGAGCCATTCTTTTAAAAGTGAGTATTGTCCATGAACCGTTCTACCTTACAAGTTTTAGGCTGCTACATTCTCTGGGGTCTGCTGCCGGTATTCTGGAAACTGCTGGCCGGGGTGAACTCCGCCTACGTGCTGGCCCAGCGGATCGTGTTTTCCTGTGTGTTCTGCCTGGCGGTCATCCTCCTGAAAAAGAATGGACGGGTGGTGCGGGACATCCTCCGGGACAGGAAACAGCGCAGGCTGTATCTCCTGTGCGGTCTTCTCATCACCGTGAACTGGGGCGTATACATCCTCACCGTAACCACCGGGCGCATTCTGGAGGCCAGCTTGGCCTACTACATGAACCCCCTGTTCTCCATCGTCATTGGATCCCTTTTCTTCAAGGAGCGGCTCAGTCCCATCCAGTGGGTGTCCGTGGCTTTAGCCTTTATCGGCGTCATGTACTCCGTGGTGCTGTATGGCAGTGTACCGTATTTGGCCATCATCATCGGGCTGAGCTTCGCCCTGTATGGGGCGCTGAAAAAGGGCATTAAGGCCCGGAGCGAGGTGTCCATCTGTATGGAGACCATGTCCGTGCTGCCTCTGGCGGTCATTTTCATTGCCTATGCACAGATCTCTGGGCTCACTGCCTACGCATCCCTCTCCGGCGCGGAAATGGCTCTGCTGGCGGTCAGCGGCATCGTGACCTCCGTGCCGCTGATGCTGTTTGCGGGTGGCATCCAGCATACCAGCATCACTGTGTCCGGCATACTGATGTATATAAATCCCACGCTGCAGCTTCTGCTGGGAGTATTCGTCTACGGGGAAAAATTCACCAAGGCCAACGCCGTGACCTTCGCTTTTGTGTGGCTGGCGGTGATCCTGTTTGTGACGGATGGCCTGCGCCACAGGAAAAAAGAATAAAAAAGTGAGCACCTGCCGGTGCTCACTTTTTGTTTAGTCCAGGGCGTCGTGGCTTTCAAAAACATCCCGGATGGTGCCGGCCCGGTCAAAGTCCGGCTGGGGCTGGCTGCCGGCCATCTGCATTTCCTGCCACTTGGCCTTGTCAATGAGGAGCTGCCGGGGCTTGGAACCCTCGAAGGGGCCCACGATGCCCCGTTCTTCCATCTGGTCCACCAGCCTGGCGGCCCGGGAGTAGCCCAGCTTCAACCGGCGCTGCAGCATGGACACGCTGGCTTGCCCCGTTTCCAGAACTACCTCCACGGCGGCAGGCAGCAGCTCGTCCCCTTCGTCGGCAGTGGGGGAGGACTCGGCCGGAGCGGATTTTTTCTCCTTTTCCTGCACCACCTGCTCGATCTGGCGGATCACATCCTCGGAATAAGAGGTCTCGCCCTTTTCCTTGACGAAGTCCACCACCCGCTCGATCTCCTCGGCGGTGATGAAGCATCCCTGCACCCGACGGGGCTTTCCCTCGCCCAGAGGTGCGTAGAGCATATCGCCCTTGCCCACCAGCTTTTCGGCGCCGGGGTTGTCCAGAATGATGCGGGACTCCATGGAGGAGGCCACCGCAAAGGCGATGCGGCTGGGGATATTGGCCTTCATCAGACCTGTGATGACATCGGCGGAGGGACGCTGGGTGGCAATGACCAGGTGCATTCCGGCGGCACGGCCCATTTGAGCCACGCGGCAGATGGAGTCCTCCACTTCCTTGGCGGCGGCCAGCATCAGGTCTGCCAGCTCATCGATGACCACCACCACGGAGGGCAGTGCCTTCCTCTTCTCGCCGTTTTCGTCCGGCTGGGACTGCTCCGCCAGAGCATTGTAGGAGGCCAGATCCTTCACGCCGTTTTCGGAGAACAACTTGTACCGCTTCATCATCTCAAATACCGCCCACTGCAATGCCCCGGCGGCCTTTTTGGGATCGGTGACCACGGGGATCAGCAGGTGGGGGATGCCGTTATAGGGGGCCAGCTCCACCATCTTGGGGTCCACCATGATGAACCGAACTTCCTCCGGAGTGGATTTATACAGCAGGCTCACAATAAGGGAGTTGGTGCAAACCGACTTGCCGGAGCCGGTGGTGCCGGCAATAAGTACATGGGGGAGCTTGGCGATGTCTCCGATGATGCGGTTGCCGCCGATGTCCTTGCCCACGGCGAAAGCCACGGTGGACTTGTGTCCGGTAAACTCACGGGATTCAATGACATCCCGGATGCGCACCGGAGTCACGGCACGGTTGGGCACCTCAATGCCCACGGCAGATATCTTGCCCGGCACCGGAGCCACACGCACGCTGCCTACACCCAGAGCCAGCGCGATATCATCGGCAAGATTGGTGATCTTGGAGAGCTTCACGCCCTGAGGCTGCGTGAACTCATACCGGGTGACGCTGGGACCGCGAACCACCTCCCCGGCCTGCGCATCCACGCCGAAGCTGCGGAGGGTGTCCGCCAGCCGCTTGGAATTGCCGCGCATTTCGGCGCCGGCCTCGGTGAAGCTGCCCGCCGCGCCCTGTTCCAGCAGGGTGATGGGCGGATATTGGTACTGCTCCTCCGGCTCGGACAGCTCCTGCTCGATCTGGCGGCTGACCTCCTCGGTGGCCTGCTTGAGGTCCACGGGAGTGACAGCCGGCTCAGTCTTGGCCGGCCCGGGCTCGGCGGCAGGTTCCTCCTTGGGGGGCTGCAGCACTTCGTCCGGGGTGGGGGTCTGCCTCCCGGCAAAGAAGGGCTTCTTTTCCGGCTGCAGGGGATGATCCTCCGGGATGGGGGCATTTTCTCCGTCCAGGGGGATGTCAATCTGTGATTTACGCCGGCGAGGGACGGCCTTTTCGGCGGACTGGGGCGGAGTAACCACTGCTTCCTCCGCTTCGGATGCCACCTCCTCCTCGGCGCGCTGGGCGGCTCGCTCCCGGGCCTTTTGCGCCACCTGTGCCGGGGTGGTTCGCAGCATGACAAAGATACAGGCCAGCAAGCCGATGGCGGCCAGAATGGCGAATACGGTCTCACTCAAGTAGTTTTTTCCCAGCTCTGCCATGCCGCCGCAGACGGCACCTCCGCTCGTGAGGGCTTTGCCGCCGGCCCACAGGGCGGAGACGGACAGCTCCTCTGCGGGTTTGGACAAAAGCAGGTGCAGCAGGCTGCCGCTCAGCACGGGGGTAAGAAGGGCGCAGGTCACCCGGCCCGCCGCTCTACGCTCCCGGTGCAGTAGCAGAAATAGTCCGCTTACCAGCAGCATGGCAGACCACAGCCAGTAGCCATAGCCGAACAGACCCGTCAGAGTCGAGCGCAGATAGCGCAGCAGAACGGCCTGCGCATCAAAATAGCTGACCAGAACGCACAGGAACAGCACCAGGCACACGACACCGGCCGCAATGCGGGGCACAGGGCTGGGAGCGGGCGGCGTAGGCGTCTGACGGCGGGCAGTCTGCCTGGCGGTTGCTTGGTTGTTTTTCTTTTTGGTGGTTTGAGCCATAGTATCTCCCGTTCTGCCGCCACGGGGCGGCGCACCGATAGTATATTACTTCTTAATAAGATTCAGGATCAGCGTAAACGCGCCTACTGCCCAGCAGTAGTAGGCGAAGAAACCGAATTTGCCCTTGTCGGCGATCATTTTCAGCAGGCGGATGCACAGATAGCCCACCACGGCGGCGGTGACAACACCCACCAGATACACCGGCACCTCACCCCAGTTGATACCGGCCTCAGCGGCGTCCTTCAGACTGAGGACATTGGCGCCCAGAATGGCGGGGATGCTCAGCAGGAAAGAGAATCGCACGGCAAACTTCCGCTCGTAGCCCACGAAGCACCCGGTGGTGATGGTCATGCCGGAGCGGGAAATGCCGGGCATGGTGGCTATGGCCTGGCTCACGCCCACCACGAGGGCAGAGAGGATTCCGGCGCTGGCCTCGGTTTTGCGGCCCTTGCGCACCCGGTCGCTGGCAAAGAGCAGGAAACCCGTGACAAGGAGGGCGGCGCCGATGAAGACCATGTTGCTGCTCAGACCCTCCACCTTATCTTTCACCGGCAGTATGGCGAACAGGGGCAGTGTGCCTACGATAATCAGCAGGATCAGTCGCCGGGCGGGCGGCACAGGGGTAGGTGTGCAGTGGCGGGCAATATCCCGCACGCCGCAGAAAAACTCCCGCACCATGTCCTTGATTTCTGCCCAGTAGGCTACGAATACAGCTACCAGGGTACCCAGATGCAGCAGCACATCGAAGAACTGCGGCACTACCCCGGCTTCCTGCATGCCCAGCAAATTCTGAGCGATGGCCAGGTGGCCGCTGCTGGAAATGGGCAGGAACTCCGCCACACCCTGGATCAGGCCCAGTAAAAAGGATGACAAAAATGACATAAGCAATGCTCCCCTATCAAAAATGATTGAAAATTGTATTATTCTGCCAATAAATTACGGAAAGTATATGTTTTCGCTTGGTTGGATATTTATTATAGCATACTTTCCTGCAAATTGCCACCCTTTCTCGCCGGGGAAGAGAAAGAGAACAAATTGGCTGCCGTGTGCGTTTGTTCACAAAAAAGCCTTGATTTGGATAGGGGAGGATGCTATAATTTTGCATACTTGGTATTATACCCTACTGTGCCCTTTTTGCGGGCAGTTTTTATGAAGTGAGGAAAAATTATGAGGAAAATCCCTTTCAGCCCCCCGGACATTACCGAGGAGGAGATACAGGAGGTTTGTGAGGCCCTGCGCTCCGGCTGGATCACCACCGGCCCCCGAACCAAGGAATTTGAGCGGCAGATCGCGGCCTACTGCGGAACGGATCGGGCGGTGTGCCTGAATTCGGCCACGGCCTGTCTGGAGATGACTCTGCGTATTTTGGGCATCGGCCCCGGGGACGAGGTCATTACCTCCGCCTATACTTATACTGCCTCCGCCAGCCCCGTGTGCCATGTGGGAGCCAAGCTGGTGCTGGTGGACACCCTTCCCGGCTCCTACGAGATGGACCCGGAGAAGCTGGCTGCGGCGATCACGGAGCGCACCAAGGCAGTGATCCCCGTGGACATTGCCGGCATCCTGGCAGACTACGACACCATTTATTCCATCGTGGAGAGCAAGAAGGCACTGTTCATCCCCGCTAATGACCTGCAGAAGAAGATCGGCCGGGTGGCCGTGGTGGCGGACGGCGCACACAGCATTGGAGCAAAGCGCAACGGCAAGCGGTCCGGCGCATTTGCGGATTTCACCACCTTTTCTTTCCACGCGGTGAAGAATCTCACCACCGCCGAGGGCGGCGCCGCCACATGGAATCCGGCTCTGGGTCTGGATGACGAGGCGATCTATAAGCAGTACATGCTCCTGAGTCTCCACGGGCAGAACAAGGACGCGCTGGCCAAAACCAAGCCCGGCGCATGGGAATACGATATTGTGGCGCCCCTGTATAAGTGCAATATGACGGACATCATGGCGGCCATCGGTCTGGTGCAGCTGCGCCGGTATCCGGAGCTGTTGGAGAAACGATATGCCCTGGTGCGGCTTTATAACGAGCTGCTTAAGGACTGCGGCGTGGAGATGGCATCCCATTTCCGGGAGGACGAGGTGTCCAGCTGCCACCTGTATCTGACCCGACTCACCGGAAAGACCATGGCCCAGCGCAACGCCATCATTGAGAAAATGGCGGAGCAGGGCGTGGCTACCAATGTACACTATAAGCCCCTGCCTCTGCTGACGGCATATAAGGACCTTGGTTTTGCCAGCAAGGACTATCCCAATGCCTGCGCCCAGTTTGAAAATGAGATCACCCTGCCGCTGTACTCCACGCTGACGGAGGAGGATGTGCGGTATGTCTGCAAGACGCTGAAGGAATGTCTGCAGGATTGACGGAAGGAAAAAACGGTTTTATGGACAAGGAAAACACCACGGCGCAGCCGCCCTTTGAGCGCATTACCCCGCCTTCGGCGGGGACTATGGCCTGCAAACGCGCTTTTGACATGGTTTGCTCTTTTTTGGGGCTGGCGATTCTGAGCCCGATTCTGCTGACCGTGTCGGTCTTGGTGGGAGTTACTTCGCCGGGGGGCGTATTTTTCCGGCAGGTGCGCATCGGGAAGGACGGCAAGCCCTTCCGCATTTTCAAATTCCGATCCATGCGCAAGGATAACGCCGGCTTGAAGATCACCACCGGCAACGACAGCCGCATCACCCCCGTGGGAAGGTTCCTGCGCAAGAGCAAGGTGGACGAGCTGCCCCAGCTCATCAATGTGCTGGTGGGGGACATGAGCTTCGTGGGCCCCCGGCCGGAAGTGGCGGACTATGTGGATTTGTATACCCCGTATCAGCGGCAGGTGCTGCAGGTGCGGCCCGGCATTACGGGGCTGGCGTCTATCCGCTTCCGCAACGAAAACGACCTGCTTACCGCCAGCAGTGATCCCAACCGCACCTACATTGAGAAGATCATGCCCAGGAAGATCGAACTGGATCTGGAATACATCCCTCATGCTTCGGTCTTCTACGACATCAAGCTGATTTTCCAGACCTTTGCGGCTGTTATTAAGGAGTAAACGCAAAATGAGAATCTGGCTCATCAACCACTATGCCGTCCCGCCCCGGTATTACCCTCTGGCACGGCAGAACTATTTTGCCAAATACCTGATGCGGGCAGGTCACGAGGTGACCATCTTTGCCGCCAGCACGGTGCACAATTCCGATCTGAACCTCATTGAGGACGACACCCCCTATCGGGAGGATGTGGTGGATGGGGTGCATTATGTGCTCATCCGCTGCAAGAGCTACCACGGCAATGGGGTTTCCCGTATCCTGAATATGCTGGAGTTTGCCCGGAAGCTGCCGGGAGTTTGCAATAAATATCCCCGGCCCGACGCCATTGTGGCCACCTCCATGCCCCCCATGTCCTGCGCGGCGGGCATCAAACTGGCCCGGAAGTACGGCTGTCGGGGCATCGCCGAGATTGCCGACCTCTGGCCGGAGAGCATTGTGGCCTATGGTATTGCCGGGCCCCGCAACCCGGCGGTTTTGTATCTGCGCCGCCTGGAGAAGTGGATCTACAAGAAGGCCGACGCCGTGGTGTTCACCATGGAGGGTGCTTACGACTATATCCTTGAGCAGGGCTGGGAGCGGGAGATCCCCCGCAGCAAGGTGCATTACATCAACAACGGTGTGGATCTGGAGCAGTTCCGCTACAACCGTGAGCATTTCACCGTGGATGATCCCGATCTCACCGATCCGGACACCTTTAAGGTGATCTACACCGGCTCGATCCGCAAGGTCAACAATCTGGGGCTGCTGCTGGATGCCGCCAAGGAGCTGCGCGATCCCCGTGTGCGCTTTTTGATCTGGGGCGACGGCGATGAGCGCGAGGCGCTGCAGCAGCGTGTGGCGGAGGAGAACATCTCCAATGTGGTGTTCAAAGGACGCGTGGAAAAGAAATACGTGCCCTACATCACCTCCTGCGCCGATCTGAACATCGCACACAACACCCCCTCTTCTCTGTTCCGCTTCGGCATCAGCTTTAATAAGCTGTTTGACTATCTGGCGGCAGGAAAACCCGTGTTGTCGGACTTCCCCTGTCCGTACAACCCCGCTGTGCTGCTGCACGCCAGCTTATGCGTGGACGATCCCACAGCACAGAACATCGCGCAGGCCGTGACGCAGGTCGCCGCTATGGAGCGCGAGCAGTACAACGAATTGTGCAGCAATGCCGAAAAAGCCGCTGTGGAATACGATTTCCGCAACCTGACAAATAAGCTTTTGCAGGTCATCAACGGCTGAACGCGGCATCATACGCCTGCTAATTCCCCAAGGAGAGTTTATGATGCAATTCACATACGCAGCATACCGTGAGCTGATCGCGCTGCTGAAAGCGCAGAACTACCGCTTCTGCGGCTACTTCGACCACGAGGGTGCTGACAAGCGGGTCATCCTGCGCCACGACATCGATTACAGTATGGAGCGCGCCGTCAAGCTGGCGCAGGTGGAGCAGGAGGAGGGCGTACGGTCCACCTATTTTGCGCTGCTGCGCACGGATTTTTACAATCCTGCCTCCAAGCATATGACCGATATGCTGCAGCAGATCCGCGGTATGGGACACGAAGTGGGACTCCACTTTGACGAGGTTGCCTATGAGGGCTGCAGCGCCGAGGAATTGCCCGGGCTGATCCGGCGCGAGGCCAAGCTGCTGGGCGACATCTGCGACTTCCCCATCCGCTGCTTCTCTATGCACCGCCCCAACCGCCTGACACTGGAAAAGGATCTGCAGGTGGAGGGGTTGGTCAACTCCTACGGGCAGGAGTTCTTCCGCGACTTTAAATATCTGTCTGACAGCCGCCGCAACTGGCGTGAGCCGGTACTGGATATCATCCGCAGCGGCCAGTATGACAAGCTCCACATCCTGACCCACGCCTTCTGGTACGGCGAGCAGGAGGAGACCATCCACACTGCGGTCAAGCGCTTTGTCCGCAGCGCCAATCTGGATCGTTATGACCAGATGGCACAAAATATCCGCAGTATCGAAGAGCTTGTACGCAAAGACGAGGTTTGATCTATGCAAATATCCGATATTCTGCTCTTTTTGCATCAGGAGGGCATCCCCTTTACCTTCCGCGGCAACGAGAACGAAACCGTCGAGGGGTTTTCCTCTCTGGCACACTATAAAAGCGGCAGTATGACGTGGGTCAAGAAGGCAGAAAATCTGCCGCAGGGCGCGGATCTCAGTCAGATCCGTCTGGCCATCGTTTCCGAGGATGTGGAGGGCAATTTTGCCAACACCATCACCTCCCCCCTTTCCCGCCGCGCTTTCTTCAGCACACTGGAGCATTTCTATACCCCCGCCGAGTGCGCACCTGCCATCGGTGAGAACACCTACCTCTCGCCGCAGGTAAAGCTGGGAAAGAATGTGCGCATCGGACACAACTGCTCGCTGGATGGCCAGATCACCATCGGCGACAACGCTGTGATCGGCAGCAATGTGACCATAGTAAACCGGGTGATCATCGGCGAAGGCACCGAGATCCGCTCCGGCGTGGTGATCGGACACGACGACAGCATCAGCTACACCGAGGATGCGCACCACAACAAGCTCCCCATCCGCCATTTCGGCGGCGTGTGGATCGGCAGAAATGTGATGATCGGCGAAAACAGTACCGTTTGCCGCGGCACACTGGATGACACCTACATCGGTGACGGTGTCCGGCTGGACGCGCTGACCCAGGTTTCCCACAACTGCCGCTTCGAAAAGAACTCCGTGGCCGTGGGCGGCTGCCGCTTCTTCGGCAGCGTCACGGTGGAGGAGGGTGCCTATCTGGTGGGCGCACTGGTGCGCAACCAGTGCCGCATCGGCAAGGAGGCCGTTGTTGGTATGGGCGCCGTTGTGATCAAAAATGTTGAAAACAATCAAACCGTGGTGGGCAATCCCGCCAAACCGTTTGTAAAGAAAGAAGGATAATGATATGCAATTTATCGATTTGAAAGCACAGTATGCCGCTTTGAAAGAGGAGATCAACGCCAACATCCAGTCCGTGCTGGACGCTGCACAGTTTATCAGCGGCCCGCAGGTGAAGGAGCTGGAGCAGCAGCTGGCCGCCTTTGTGGGCCGCAAGCACTGCATCACCTGCGCCAACGGCACCGATGCCCTGCAGATTGCCTACATGGTGGCGGGCGTGGGACAGGGGGACGCTGTGTTCTGCCCGGACATGACCTTCATCTCTTCCACGGAGCCTTCCAAGATGTTCGGCGCGTCCTCCGTGTTCTGCGACATCACCGCCGATACCTACACACTGTGCCCCGAAAGTCTGGAGCGCCAGATCAAGGCGGTGCTGGCCGAGGGCAAGCTGACGCCCAAGGCTGTGGTGGCCGTGGATATTTTGGGTAACCCCTGCGACTACGACACCATCGCCCCCATCTGCGAGAAGTACGGCCTCATTCTCATCGAGGACGCCGCCCAGGCCTTCGGTGCGTCCAATAAGGGCCGCAAGTGCTGTTCCTTCGGCACTATCGCCACCACTTCGTTTTTCCCGGCCAAGCCTCTGGGCTGCTACGGTGACGGCGGCGCCATCTTCACCGATGACGACGAGATCGCAGATCTGTGCCGCTCCATCTGCGTGCACGGCAAGGGTCCCGGCGGCAAGTATGACAACATCCGCGTGGGTATGAACTCCCGCCTTGACACGCTGCAGGCAGCCATCCTGCTGCCCAAGTTCCGCGCGCTGGCGGACTACGAGGTGGATGCCCGTCAGGTGGTGGCAGGCCGCTACAACACCGCCTTTGCCGGCAAGTGCGTCACCCCCTTCGTGATGGACGGCTGCGTGTCCGTGTGGGCGCAGTACGCCGCGCTGGCTGCCGATACCGAGCAGCGCGACCGCGTGATCGCACACCTGAAGGAAAAGAACATCCCCAATATGATCTACTATCCCACCCCCCAGCACGCGCTGCCGGTGTTCCGCCATGAGCCCACCTACGGCGAGGAATTCCGCAACGCCAACGACTACTGCGCGCGCACCTTCTCCCTGCCCATGCACCCCTACCTGAGCGCAGAGGAGCAGCAGCTGGTGATCGACGCCGTACTGGAGGCGCTGTGATGGAGAAGAATTATTTCGCCCACGAGTCCAGCTATGTGGATGAGGGCTGCCAGATCGGTGAGGGCACCAAGATCTGGCACTTCTCCCACGTGATGAAGGGCTGCACCGTCGGCAAGCGCTGCAACATCGGGCAGAACGTGGTGATCTCCCCCGGCGTGGTGCTGGGTGAGGGCGTCAAGATCCAGAACAACGTATCCGTCTACACCGGCGTGATCTGTGAAGACGGCGTGTTTCTGGGCCCCTCCTGCGTGTTCACCAACGTGATCAACCCCCGCGCTTTCATCGAGCGCAAGGATGAATATCGCAAGACCACTGTGAAAAAGGGCGCCAGCATCGGCGCCAACGCCACCATCGTCTGCGGACACGACATCGGCAGATATGCCTTTGTCGGCGCCGGCAGCGTGGTGACCCGCGATGTACCCGACTACGCTATGGTATACGGCACCCCCGCCAAGGTGATGGGCTATGTGTGCCAATGCGGCGGCAAACTGCATTTTACAGACGGCAAGGCTACCTGCGCCGCCTGCGGCAAGAATTATCAGATGAATGAAAACAACATTGTAGAGGAGATCGATTGATATGACGATGAAGGAAAAACTGATTGAGAAAATTCAGAATAAAACCCTGACCATGGGCGTGTGCGGTCTGGGCTATGTGGGTCTGCCTCTGGCAGTGGACAAGGCACGCCACGGCTTCAAGACCATCGGTTTTGACGTGCAGCAGGAAAAGGTGGATCTGGTCAACGCCGGTCAGAACTACATCGGCGATGTGGTGGATGCCGAGCTGGCAGAGCTGGTGCAGAGCGGTATGCTCAGCGCTACCACCGATTTCTCCAAGGTCTGCGATGTGGACTTTATCGCCATCTGCGTCCCCACCCCTCTGGATGCCCACCAGCAGCCTGACATCAGCTATGTGAAGAACTCCACCATCGAGATCGCCAAGTATCTCAAGCCCGGCACCATGGTGGTGCTGGAGTCCACCACCTATCCCGGCACCACCGAGGAGCTGCTCAAGCCCATTCTGGAGCAGGGCAGCGGTCTCAAGTGCGGTGAGGACTTCTATCTGGGCTTCTCCCCCGAGCGCGTGGATCCGGGCAATCTGGTGTACAAGACCAGCAACACCCCCAAGGTGGTGGGCGCCATCGGTGACGACGCCGCCGAGGTGATCTCTATGGTCTACCGCGCCATTCTCGAGGGCGATGTGCATACCGTGTCCTCCCCCGCCGTGGCGGAGATGGAGAAGATCCTGGAGAACACCTACCGCAACATCAACATTGGCCTTGTCAACGAGCTGGCCATTCTGTGCAACAAGATGGGCATCAACATCTGGGAGGTCATCGACGCTGCCAAGACCAAGCCCTACGGCTTCCAGGCCTTCTATCCCGGCCCCGGTCTGGGCGGTCACTGCATCCCTCTGGATCCCTACTACCTGAGCTGGAAGGCACGCGAGTTCGGCTTCCACACCTCTATGATCGAGGCTTCCATGATGATCAACGACCGGATGCCCGAGTACACCGTGGAGCGCAGCGGCAAGATCCTCAACCGCCACAAGAAGGCACTCAACGGCGCCAAGGTGCTGGTGCTGGGCGTGGCCTATAAGCAGGACATCGACGACTACCGCGAGAGTCCCGCCATCCACGTCATCGAGGAGTTCCACAAGACCGGCGCCAACGTGGACTTCTACGATCCCTTTGTACCCAAGTACCGTGAGAAGGGTCAGTGGTTCGAGGGTCTCAAGGAGATCTCCCCCGAGATCATCCGCACTTACGATCTGGTCATCATCACCACCGGTCACACCACCGTGGACTATGAGATGGTCTGCTCCGCCGGTGTGCCCGTGTTCGACTGCAAGAATGTGACCAAGAATATCGAAAACAAGGAAAACATCGAGGTGCTGTAACAGGCACGCAAGGAGCATTTTATGATCAAGGTTTGCCACATGACCAGCGCCCACGACGGTGAGGATATCCGTATCTTCCACAAGGAATGTATGTCACTGGCGCGGGCCGGTTATGATGTGTATCTGGTGCAGCCGGGCGAAAGCTATGAGAAAAACGGCGTGCATCTGGTGGGCACGGGCGCAAAGGCGCGCGGTCGTCTGGAGCGCTTTCTCCACGGCGCAAAAAACACCTACCGCAAGGCGCTGGAGGTGGACGCAGATGTCTATCATCTCCACGATCCGGAGCTGCTGAGCTACGGATTGAAGCTGAAACGGCGGGGCAAAAAGGTGATTTTCGACAGCCACGAGTTCTATGCCCAGCAGATTATGGAGAAAGCCTACATCCCCGCTTTCTGCCGCGGTCTTGTTTCCAAGGTCTACGATCTGTATCAGAAATATATCCTGCGCCGGCTGGACGGTCTGGTTTTCCCCTGCCTGCTGGAAGGACGCAATCCCTTTGAGGGCTGCTGCCCGCATATCGCCATCGTGGACAATGTACCGATGCTGCACGAATTATACGAGCACTACGATCCTTCCGCCGTCAAATATGAGCGCAGCGTCTGCCAGATCGGCAGCCTGACCCATATCCGCGGCATCACCCATCTGATCCGCGCAGCAGGAAAAGCGGACTGCACTTTGTATTTGGGCGGCGTATTTGAATCTCCCGAGTATGAGGCGCAGCTGCGCGCGATGCCGGAATTCCAAAACGTGGTCTATCTTGGCAAACTGGATCGCCCGCAGGTGCTGGAAACGCTGCAGCACTGCCGGATCGGCGCCGCTACGCTGCTGAATGTGGGACAGTATGACACGGCGTGGAATCTGTCCACCAAGGTCTTTGAGCAGATGTCGCTGGCACTGCCCGTGATTTTGAACCGATACCCCTACAACGATATGATGGTGGAAAAATACCGGTTCGGCATCTGCGTGGATCCTTCCAACGTGGATGAGATCGCCGAGGCCATCCGCTATCTGCTGGACAATCCGGACGAGGCGAGGCGCATGGGCGAAAACGGACGGCGCGCCGTCCGCGAGGAGTTCAACTGGGGCGTGGAGGAGCAAAAGCTCTTCGCACTTTATGAAGATATTCTGAAAGATTAAAGGAGAATCCGATATGAATTATGCACTGATCGGCTGCGGCCGTATTGCTGTGAATCACATGAAGGCCGCCATCAACAACAAGCTGGAGATCGTCGCCGTGTGCGATGTGCTGCCGGAGAAAATGGAGGCGCTGCTGGCCAAGTACGACCTGCAGAACGACGCGTCCATCAAGCGTTACACCGACTATAAGAAAATGCTGGCGGAAAATGACATCACCCTGGCCTCCATTGCCACCGAGAGCGGCATCCATGCCGAGATCGCCCTTTATTGCATTGACCACGGTGTGAACGTCATCATCGAAAAGCCCATGGCCATGAATATGGACGACGCGGAGGAGATCGTCCGCCGCAGCGCGGAAAAGGGTGTGAAGGTCTCCGCTTGCCACCAGAACCGCTTCAATGTGGCCATTCAGCAGATGCGCAAGGCCCTGGAGTCCGGCCGTTTCGGCAAGATTTCCCACGGCTCCATCCATGTCCGCTGGAACCGGGACCACAGCTACTATGACCAGGCCTCCTGGCGGGGCACCTGGGCCCAGGACGGCGGCTGCCTGATGAATCAGTGCATCCACGGCATCGACCTGCTGCGCTGGATGATGGGCGACGAGGTGGAAGAAGTCTACGGCGTCACCAAGCAGCAGTTCCACGATTATCTGGAGTGCGAGGACATCGGCATGGCCGTGGTGAAGTTCAAGAACGGCGCCGTGGGCACCATCGAGGGCACCACCAATGTCTACCCCAAGAACCTGGAGGAGACTCTCTACCTCTTCGGCGAGACCGGCACCGTGAAGATCGGCGGCACCTCCACCAATAACATTGATGTGTGGAACTTTGCCGATGAGACCGAGGACGACCAAAAGAACAAGGGTCTGCAGGAGGCCACCAGCAATGTCTACGGCAACGGTCACACCAGCCTCTTTGCCGACATGATGGACGCCATCGAGCATGACCGTAAGCCCTATGTGGACGCCGTGGCCGGACGCAATGCCCTGGAGATGATCCTGGCCATCTATCAGTCCGCCGCCACCGGCAAGCCCGTAAAGCTGCCCCTTTCTCATGTGGCCAGCACGGACTTTACGGGTAGATTTGACAGATGAATATCTTAATTGTTTGCCATGCTGGAATGTATCAGGATCTATCCTCTTCGTTCATCCATGCACAGGCCGAGGCATATGCGGCGCTGGGGCACAGAGTGCGGGCGATCGTCACGAATCCCTTTGGTAAAACAGACCGCTCCGGTCAGCGCTTTTTTCCTGCTGTGACCGTGCAGAATGTGTCTGGCGTGGAGATAGTGGACATGCGCACCATATCTTTATCAAATTTTGGAGAAAAGGGGCTGAATCTTTTCTTTGCAAAGTTGACAGCATGGTTACATTTTCCAAAGATCCTTTCCGATTTTCGACCCAATGTGATTCATGCTCACACTCTAGGAACGGACAGCGCTTTGGGCGCGTGGCTGAAAAAAAAGCTACAATGCCCGCTGATTGTTACCACGCACGGCTCTGACACCTCTGTCCGTGTTGAACAGGGCCGTGCGGCTGAGCTGAAGCCTCTTTGTGACGGCGCTGATCACATTGTCGCTGTCAGTTCTGCACTGGCCGGGAAGCTGAAAACCTGTGGGACAAAAACTCCTATCACGGTTATATTGAATGGCTTCCGTGTACAAGCACTTTCCACTCCTTCATTTGAGGATAGGGTGCCATATTCCATTGTGCAGGTGGCGCACTTGATAAAACAAAAGCACTTTGATACCACGCTCCACGCTTTTGCGCAGCTTAAAATGAAATATCCCACTGCCTGCTTTACGATTATCGGTCAAGGGGGAGAGCGAGGACTTCTGGAGTCTTTGGCAGAAGACCTTGGCGTCAGAGGCTCTGTTCGTTTCATGGGTCAGATGCCAAACGAAGTTGTTATGTCCGAGATGGCAAAAGCGCAGTTCTTCTGCATGCCCAGTGTGCGGGAGGGCTTTGGAATCGTATATTTGGAGGCCATGGCCTCCGGCTGCATCACCATCGGCACCGAGGGGGAGGGTATTGCCGACCTCATAGAAAACGGCAAAAACGGCTTCCTGGTGCCGCCGGAGGATCCAAAGGCAATTGTGCGGGCAATAAGCTGGTGCATAGAGCATCCGAATGATGTTGCTGCAATTGCGGAGCAAGGCATACAGGATGCGCGAGAGTTGACTTGGAAAAAGAACGCAGAAACTTATATAAAGTTATTTACCAAGCAGATTGAAAGAGAGATGATAAAATGACGCATTTAACAGAGCAATGGAAAGAGGATAAGCTATGTGTGCTGTTGGTCATTGGGTGGCTGCTCACGGTCGTAGCGTCTTTTTTCGGGTCTTATCTGCTGCCCATTGAGTTGCCTGGTGTAGGGACATGGTATGCATTTCGCGCACTTTTGCCAATCACTTTGATTTTATATGTTCTTTGTGCGCTGAAGCGGCGGGTATTTTTTTGGAAGGACAGTACACCTATAGAAAAATGGTGTTATATTTTCATCGCATCTATGCTGGTTTGCTGTGTGGTATCTGTTCCCCGTGCGATAGATCTCACATTTTCGGCAAGAAGAATGATGAATTTGGCGCTGGATCTGGTGTTCTTTTTTTTGGGACTTCGCTTGTGCAGGAATAATAAAATACGCAAGTTAACGATTTATACTTGCGCGGTCATGATAGCATTTATTATGCTGCTGGGCCTATGTGAGGTGTTTTTTGGGGGGATCGTAGAAAACCAAAAAATTAATCTCAGCTTTTTCGTTTTATTCCGAAACTTCTACTCTCCCGTTGTGTTTAGCGGCAATACAAATGATTATAATGCGACTATCATCATGATGCTCGCGGTGATCATGTTGGATTTTCTTCCGCATAAAGGTCAAAAAATTAATAAGGGAAAGCTCTGCTATGTGGTTTTGACTTTTTCAATTGGCTATTTCCTGGCCGTAGCAGGTGAAGCAAGATTGTGCATAATCGGATTCGCTGTTTTGCTGGCTGCATTGTTCCTATATGCGATTATCATCGAAAGAAAATTTCGCTGGGTACCAATTTTGCTTCTCTGTTTTGTGCTGATCACGCAGACTGTTACACGCTGGCATTATATCTATCCGCAGGGGCAGACTTTTTTTCAAGAACTGTCTGAAAACGGGAAAACGGACAAAAGCTTTTTCCACATTTTCAAAGATCCGGACAAAATCTCCTTAAAAGATGAGTTTATTAAGGTGGACAATACAACAGGGCAGGAAGTCGTCAACGGTGCTACAAGCGCCGGGGCACGGACAAAATTGTTGGTCCATGCGTGGCATTGTTTTTGGGACTCCAAAACACTGGGTGTAGGATTGGGGAATTCAGAGATCCTTGCCCGCGATAACGAAGTTATTGAAAATGCAAAATATTGGAACATTCATTGTTTCTTGGCACGGATCATTGCTGATGGCGGATTGTTTGCACTTGTACCACTGTGCGCCATTGCTTTTTTAATGCTTAGGGCTGCGCTACAGGGCATTGTTGAAGCAATGGAGAAAAAGAGGAGGGGCGTGTGCGGCTATTCTCTAGGGTTGCTGGCTTCCATTATTATATATCCCATTGTGTCTACAGCATCCTCGGATGCGCAGGATATTTTTCCAATGTGGCTGTATCTCGCAATTTTGACCTTGCACTGCGCTTGCGCACATAGTTGTCTGCAAAGTGAGAGAAAAAGCATTTGACTCCGCGAATCTTTCATTTATATTGATCAAAAAGAGTGATTGGATAATAGGGTATGATATCAATACTAAAAAAACTGGGCGCATTTTCCATTGGGCCGATTGTAAGCGCATTTTTGGGTTTTATTACGGTCCCATTAATCACGAATTTTATAACAACTGATGAATACGGTCGCTGCAGTATGTTTACTCTGGCGCAAAGCGCAGCCGCGTTGTCCATCTATTTAGGGCTTGATCAGGCTTTTGTTCGGGAGTTCCATTCTTTCAGCGACAAGATCGAGCACCTCATGGCCAATGTCATCCGCATACCGTTGTGCATGGTGCTATTCATTGATATAGTGATTCTGTGCATACCCAGTCGCATCAGTATGATCCTTTTTGATACTCCGAACGAACATTTGGCGGTTTATCTGTTGGCGTTGATGCTGCCATGTATGGTGTTTGAGAATTTCGGCCTGCTGAAGATCCGTATGGAGGAGCGGGGGCTGCAATATTCCTTTTTTGTGATTTTGCTCAAGGCACTAACGCTGGTGTTCACTGTATTGCTGTTTTTGAGCTACGAAAAGAGTTTTCGCAGTGCCGTTTATGCTATTGCTGCTGCGGAGATCATAACGGGGCTTGCTCTGTTTTTTGCCACCATGCGCCATGTTCCGCTGCTTACAGAACCGATAGATCGAGTACTTATGGAAAGAATGCTTCGATTCGGGTTACCGCTGTTACCGGCAACCATGTTGGGCTGGGGGCTGACATCTATGGACAAGGTGATGCTGCGTACCATGTGCAACTATTCGGAGCTGGGGCTGTACTCTGCCGCCTATAAGATCGTAAATGTGCTCGGGGTCGTACAAACCTGCTTCACACTGTACTGGGTTCCGCTTGCATTTCGGTGGTATGGGGAAAAAAGGGATGATAGGTATTTTTCGGCGGCCAACGAAATAGTAGCCTGCATTATGTGCGCCATGTGCTTCGGTGTTTTGTTGTGCAAGGATTTGGTAGCGCTCATTCTGGGAACCAATTTCGCACGAGCAGTGTATATATTCCCTTTTATCATGTTGTACCCTATCATGTATACCATGTCCGAAACCACGGCCGTGGGTATCAGTTTTGCCAGAAAAACGGGCTATAACATACTCATTTCTTCCATTTCCGCTGGAACGAATATTATTTTGAATTATCTGCTGATCCCGGATTTGGGTGGAGTAGGTGCCGCCGTAGCCACGGGCGTTTCCTATCTGTCTTTTTTCTGGGGACGGACGCTGATTTCCAGAAAAATATGGTACCATTTCCGCATTGAGAAGTATCTTTTATACACAATAGTCATTTTAGTCAATTGTGGACTGCACACATTTGTTTTGGGTTGGGTCCCCTATGCCGTGTCGGCGGTAAGTTTGCTTCTAACGGTTTTGATAAACTGGAAAATGGCTAAGAACGCGTATAAGCTTTTTAAGGAGACAGGATAAAAAGACTATAATTGGGAGGATTGGAAAATGGAGAAAACAAACAGGTATAATAGGCGCATCCGCCGCACCAAGGTCGACTGGTTTGGCATTATTATGATGTTTGTGCTGCTGGTATGCAGCCTGGCTATTTTTGCCCGGCTTATGGGCACCCAAATGCTCACCACCACCAATTTGGTGCTGGTAATGGTGGCATTGCTTGTGATCAACGGATTGCACATCTTTGTGCAGCTGCCCTTGCGGCGCAACAAGGTCGGCAAGCTGATCTGCGGCGTTCTGGCAGTGGTGCTGTCCGGGGTTATGATCTACGGCACTGTGGCGGCAGGCGCCGTGCAGGACGCTTTGAGCAAGATTTCCGGCATCATGATTGAAAAACAGGTGACAGCAGTCATCGTCATGAAAGAGGACGATGCCGCAGAGCTGGGTGATACCAAGGGCTACCGCTTTGGCGTTTTGTCCAACCGGGATCAGGCGAACACCCAGCAGATCCTGTCTGCCATGAAGGAAGGCATGGGTGAAATAAAAACCGCGGAATATGAAACCCCCGCGGCCATGGCAGACGCTCTCTATGATGACGAGGTGCAGGCCATCATTCTCAATGAGGGGTATATCCCCTTGCTGACGGAGCAGGAGAACTACAAGGATTTTTCTGACCGTACCCGTATCCTCTATGAGTATGTCACCGAGCATGAGATCACACCCGTCAAGCCTTCCGGCACCATCACCAAGAACCCCTTCATGGTCTACTGCAGCGGCAGTGATGAGCGTGATTCCGATATCAATGCTAAGAGCCGCAGCGATGTGAATATTCTAGCGGTGGTGAACCCCAAGACCCGTCAGATCCTTCTCATCAATACCCCCCGGGACTACTACCTGCCTTTGGCCTTCAACGGTGAGCTGGATAAGCTGACCCACGCCGGTATGTATGGCGTGCAGGAGAGCATGGCTGTGCTGGATAATCTCTACGGAACCAAGACCTCCTATTATGGTCGCATCAATTTCTGGGGCCTTATCGACATCGTGGACGCTCTGGGCGGCATTGATGTGTATTCGGACTACGCATTTGATGCTGCAGCGGGCGATGTAGAGGGCTATGGTTACAGAAGCTTCAGCTTCAGTGAGGGCTGGAATCATCTGGAGGGCCAGGAAGCCCTGGCCTTCAGCCGGGAGCGGTACGCCTTCTCCGACGGCGACAACCAGCGCGGCAGGAACCAGATGAAAGTCATTCAGGCCATCATCGAAAAGGCGACCTCTCCCAGTGTTTTGGCTAATTACCAGGATCTGCTCAAGGCTCTGTCCGACAATTTCATCACCAATATCAGCTACGACCAGATTTCTGACCTGGTGAAGATGATGCAAAAGGACGGCTTTTCCTGGAATATTCAGTCTGTGTCGGCCCGGGAGGGGTACGGTGATAATATGCAGCCCTGCTATTCCTCTTATGGCCAGATGCTGTATGTCATGCCGCCGGATTATGACTATATCAACACCATCCGGGGCGTCATCACCCAGGTGATGAACGGTGAGGAGATCGTCCTTCCGGCCGAGTAATGAATAGCAAAGTCATTGCCCGGAAACGGGCAATGACTTTGCAGAGCAGAGAGTGAGAGAATATGTCACAGAAAGTTTTTTCTAAAAATCAAAAGCTCACGGGCCATATGTTTGCCCTGTTCACAACGCTGGTATGGGGCAGCTGCTTCGTGCTGACCAAGGTGATGCTGCAGGCCTTCACGCCCATTCAGATTATTCCGCTGCGCATGGGTCTTGCGTATTTGGCTCTGTGGGCACTGCGGCCCAAGACCCTGCGCCTCCCGCTGAAGGATGAGCTGATGTTCATTCTCATAGGTGTCACCGGCGGCAGCTTTTACTTCTACCTGCAGAATACTGCGGCGGCCCATACCTCTGCCGCCAATGTGAGCATTCTTGTGTCCATGTCTCCCATTCTCACGGTGTTGCTGGCGCAGCTGTTCTCCCGCAAGGGGGAGAAGCTGGGCAAATGGGTGTATATCGGCGCGGTGGTGGCCATTGCCGGCGTGGTGCTGGTGGTACTCAACGGTACGCTGAGCTTCCACCTCAGCCCCCTGGGCGATCTGCTGGCTCTGGCGGCGGCCCTCATGTGGGCGGTATACTCCATCCTCATCAAGAAATACACCGAGCAGTATGATAACTTCATCGTCACCCGCCGGGTGTTTTTGTGGGCGTTTCTCACTGCTGTGCCGCTGATGATTGTGACGGACGGAATGCCGGATCTGGCGCCGCTGTTCACCCAGCCCAATATCCTGCTGAGCTGGCTGTTTCTGGGTGTGTTTGGCAACGCCGTGTGCTTTGCCATCTGGAACATCGCCTTCAAGCGGCTGGGCGTGGTCATCACCAACAACTATCTCTATGCCACGCCCTTTGTCACCGTGGTGGTGGGCTGGTTGCTGCTGGATGAGAAGATCTCCGTTATGAGCATCTTCGGTGCTGTGCTGATCACCCTGGGCGTGATCTTCGCCAATAAGCAGACGGAGAAAACGGAATAAAACAAAGTACGGAGGGCAGGAGAAAAAGACGCGCTTTTTCTCCTGCTTTTGTATAGAAAAGCCTCCCCGACGGAACAATTTTTAATAGCTGCGCCGGGAATATGGACATTTTCAGCCCCGTATGCTACAATGCTGTTACGCTGAATCGACTGTGAGAGGAGCAACTCTATGAATATCAACTGGAACGATCCGAACTTTCAGGGCTTCGGCGGCAAAAACCCCTTTGCCGGCAAGCCCAAGAAGGAGAAAAAACCCCGCAAGGCCATCGGCACTCCCTTGGGCCGCACGCTGCTGAACCTGGCGGTGACGCTGCTGGTGGGCGCAGTGTACTTTTATGTGGAGCTGCCGGCGCTGAACCTGCACTCCGGATCCCTATATGTTTTTGTGATCCTGCTGTGCGCCGTGTACTGCGTTATGGCCATCCTTACTTCCGGCTTTCAGGGAGAGGGAGCCAAGGGCTACTTTGGCTTCGTGAAGAAGCAGTGCAAGATCCCGTTCTTCCTGGCTCTGGCCATGATCCTCACCGCCATTGTGGGCAGCATCATCGGCTGGAAGCTCATTCGGGCCGCTGATTATCGGGATCTGCTGACGGTGGAGTCCGGCGACTTTGCCAGCGAGGTGGAGGAGATCTCCTTCGACCAGATCCCCATGCTGGATCGGGATTCCGCGTCCAAGCTGGGCAACCGCAAGCTGGGCGAGCTGGCGGATATGGTGTCCCAGTTCGAGGTGGACGATGACTACACCCAGATCAACTACAAGGGCCGTCCGGTCCGGGTCACCGCCCTGCGCTACGGCGACTGGATCAAGTGGCTGAATAACCACTCCAACGGCCTGCCCGCCTACCTCATCATTGACATGGTGACACAGAATGTGGAGGTGGTGCGTCTGGAGCAGGGCATCCGCTATACCACGGCGGAGCATTTCAGCCGCAATCTGAATCGCCACCTGCGTTTCCACTATCCCACCTATATTTTCGATTCCCCTGCATTTGAGATCGATGAGGAGGGCAATCCCTATTGGGTCTGCCCCCGTATCACCAATACCATCGGTCTCTTCGGCGGCACGGATGTGCTGGGGGCGGTGCTGGTGAATGCCATCACCGGAGAGATGGAATACTACAAGGTGGGCGACATCCCCAACTGGGTGGACCATGTGTATAACGCCGACCTTATCATCAGCCAGTACGACAACCACGGCCGATATATCCATGGCTTCCTCAACTCCCTCTTCGGCCAGCGGGATGTCACCATCACCACCGACGGTTACAACTACATTGCCCTCAACGACGATGTGTATATGTATACCGGCATCACCTCCGTGGTGTCCGACGAGTCCAATGTTGGATTTATCCTCTCCAACCAGCGCACCAAGGAGACCCGTTTTTACTCTGTGGCCGGTGCGGAGGAATATTCCGCCATGGATTCTGCCCGGGGGCAGGTGCAGCAGATGAATTATAACGCCACCTTCCCCCTGCTGCTGAATATTGCCGATCAGCCCACCTACTTCATGGCGCTGAAGGATGCGGCGGGCTTGGTGAAGATGTACGCCATGGTCAATGTCAGCCAGTACCAGATCGTGGCTACCGGCTCCAGCGTGGCGGACTGTGAGAGCAGCTACCGGCTGATGCTGGCCCGGAACGGACTCATCAGCAAGGACGACACGGATGTTACGCCCACCGGTCAGGACCAGGTCACCGGCACCATTGCCGAGATCCGCTCCGCCGTGGTGGAGGGTAACACCTGGTACTATCTGCGGCTGCAGGAGGGGCAGGTGTACTATGCCATTTCCGCCGCGGATGATAAGAATGCCGTGATCCTTTCTGTGGGAGACGCGGTCACCGTCACCTATGCGAAGGGTGAGGACAAGATCCTCTCCGCATATTCCGTAACGGCGGTAAAATAACAAACTGAAAGGGATAGTCATGCTGGAGTTTATTCAAAATGCGGACTGGACCATTCTCCATTGGATTCAGGAGAATCTGCGGTGCGGAGCGCTGGATTTCATCCTGCCCAAGCTCACGCTGTTGGGAGAGGCCGGGGCTATTTGGATCGCTGTGGGTCTTGCACTGCTGATCAGCAAAAAATACAGAAAATACGGTGTCTGCCTGATAGCGGCGCTGGTGGCGGGACTGCTTATCTGCAACATTGGGCTGAAGAATATTGTGGCCCGGCCCCGGCCCTGCTGGTTGGAGAGCATTGATCTGTTGGTGAATAATCCCAAGGACTTCTCCTTCCCCTCGGGCCACACCTGGTCCGCAGTGACGGGAGCGTTAGTGGCCACAGCAGCCAACAGGAAGTTCGGCTATGTCGCCATCCCCGTGGCGGTGCTGCTGGCCTTTTCCCGGCTGTACCTGTTCGTGCATTTTCCGTCGGATGTGCTGGCGGGGGCCGCCATCGGCGCGGTGCTGGGCATTTTGGCCGTTGTGCTGTATAAGCACCTGCCGGAGAAGCTCTGCAAGAGGTAAAAATTGATCCCCCTGTATATTTCACGGAATATACAGGGGGATTTCTGCGCTCTCTTATGCAGAACAATGTGTTACAGCAGCGCATAAAGGGACTAAAGCAATCTTAATGGTTTTACGGCGATGCAGGACCCCCAGTAGGCTGTGGCCTGCGATTCGTTCACGGGTCGCTCTGCGTTTCTTTATCGGCACCCGGGAGCCCACCTCCGGTTGGCCGGAAAGTTGGCGGCCTACAGAGCCGACATTGGTGACGAGCGGTGATAAAACACGGGACACGTTTTTTGTGTCCCGCGTTTTTTTACGCTGCCGGCTCCGGACGGAGCAAGCTCTGCCGACCGGTGTGGTCAATGGTGTAGTTTTCCGTATAAATCAGTTCGCCTATGGGAACCACGGTGTAGCCGCTTTGATGCATGAATTCCAGGATGGAGGGCAGGGCCTCCGGGGTGTGGAGGGCGGCGTTGTGGAACAGAACAATGCTCCCCGGCTGCAGCTTCTCCGTGACCCGCTTATAGATGGTTTTGGCATCGTAATCTTTCCAGTCCAGACTGTCCACATCCCATTGGATCGGCTCCATACCCATGGAGCGAATGGCGGAGATGACATGGTCGTCATATTCGCCGTAGGGACAACGGATCAAGGTGGGCGTGATGCCTGTAATGGCTTTCACCTTGTCGTTGCAGGCGGTGACATCGGCCACGATCTGATCGGCGGAGAGGGAGTTGTAGTGATCGTGGTGGTTGGAGTGATTCATGACCTCCATCCCGGCGTCATGGAGGGCCTTTACAGACTCGGGGTACTTATCCACCCAATCTCCCACCAGAAAAAATGTGGCCTTTACATTGTACTTTCCCAGCGTGTCGATGAGGATCTGGGTGTCCTCATTGCCCCACGCCGCGTCAAAGGAAATGGAGCAGTATTTTTTGCCGTCCTCGGCGGGACGGTCTACGCTGTAAATGGGGAGCTGTCGGGCGGCTCCGGCGGCGCTGATGGCGGCGGGAACACTTACGGCACAGAATATAGCTGCCGCTGCCAGCAGTGCGCCGGCGGCCAGAGCTGCTTTCTTTGGAATGAGGAACACACGGACAGGCTTGTGCGGCATAGAGATTCCACCTTTCTTTTTTGCTACCCTATGCGCCGTCTGCCGGCGGTATGCCGTCCGGTTGCCCGACCACATATAAAAGAATCGGCTCATTGATCCGGTTCTTTTTCTGACTATGCCCTACTACATTCGGAGGCTATGTGCGCATACACCGATTTACCGGTCGCCGTATTCGCCGGGGACCTCCGGGAGCAAGTCGGATACGGGGAAGCTGGCGCAGGGATGAATGGATCCGCTTTGGACATCCGACCGGCGGTGACCATCTTTTTCAGCGGGGATGAGGCACTGACCGAACAGCGGGCGGCTGCGGAGCCAATCGCACTCACCGCTTCGGCAGAGGGAGACTCTGTGCTGTTTATCACCTGAGGGCCTCGAATTATTAGGCAATGGAACCAGAGAAGGGCGAGAGAGTTCGCTCGTCAAATACAATCATTACGAAAATGCAAGGAACAGAAGGATAATGTAGGGAATTACTGCGGATATTTGGCAATAACACCGAAAATACATACCAAAAATGAAGAAAATGACGAACAAATAGTTATTGACAAATCGTTACATTGTTTGTAAAATATACATATTAATGCTGACATACATAGTGTGAGGGTGCAAAATGAGACAGACAAACAGATATGCAGGAAAAGACAGCCTGCTCTATTTCTGCACCCATTTTATAACTTGATAAAAACCGGAGAACCTTTACGGACACTCTGGTTTTTAGCATTTATTTGTGAAAGCTTTGGACGGGGAGATCCGCCCCATCCCTCCCATTCGCCAGAGAGGGGACAGACTTTATACGGTATGAACAGCGGAAACTGTTTATATAAATTGAAATTCCGCCCGGGGAGGACGGAAAGAATTGAAAGGAAGGCGAGTTTCTTATGAAAAAGAACTCAACCAAGCGGTCACTGCTGGCAAGCGTTCTGGCGCTTGTTATGTGCGTGTCCATGTTGGTGGGCACCACCTTCGCGTGGTTCACCGACACTGCCAGCACCGGTGTGAACAAGATCCAGGCCGGTACGCTGGATGTCCAGCTGCTTGACGAACAGGGCAACTCCCTTGAGGGCGCAACTCTCTCATGGCAGAAGGCAGCAGGCGCTGAGAATGAAGAGGTTCTTTGGGAACCCGGCTGTACATATCAGCTCCAGCCCATCGTCATCAAGAACGCAGGCAACCTGGCGCTGAAGTACAAGATCGCCATCAGCGGCATCCAGGGCGACGCCGAGTTGAATGATGTCATTGAGTGGACGATCACCAATAATGGACAGACCTATGCTGTTGATCAGGAAGTATCTCTGGCCGCTAACAATTCTACTACCCTGACCATCAAGGGCCATATGGCAGAATCCGCCGGCAACGAGTATCAGGGCAAATCCATCGACGGCATCGGTATCACAGTAGTAGCTACACAGGACACTGTTGAATATGACAGCAACGGCAATACTTACGACGAGAGAGCTGAGTATCCTGTCTTGGCAAGTAGCGTCTCCGATTTCAGAGATGCACTGTCTCAGGGGAACAGCACGATTATTTTGGCAAGCGATGTCACCGTTACGGACGGCAAACAGCTGTCTGTAAAGAATGACGCTTCCATTGACTTCAACGGCAACACCCTGAAGGGCGCTGTTGAGAGCGGCAGCATCAGTAGTTCCGATGGCCCCACCAATCTCGTGCTGAGCGACCCCAATAACAGCGACGAATACAGCATTGACGGTGAACTTGTTCAACATGCAGGCGGCGGATATACACAGCTTGCAGCCATTACAGTATGGAAGCCCACCGTAACAATCGAAAGCGGTAAATATACCCATGATAACGCGGTTATTCTCTGCCAGCTTCAGACCCAAGATCCGGATGCTGTCGGCGTGGTGGTCAACGGCGGTACATTTGACGGAAAGGGTGCGGCAAGCGTTATTGCCAACGTCTTCGGCAATGTGATCATCAACAACGGCACTTTCAACGCCTATGATGACGGAGATGCCTCCGGCGAATGCGTTTATGTCAGTTCCGGCAGCAGCCATGTGCCCTCCATCACCACCATAAATGGGGGAACATTTAACGCTGTCGACCGTATTTTCTATGTACGTGTGAACACAAGCTACACACAGAAAATTGTTGTTAACGGCGGTACCTTCAACGTGGCCGAGGGCGGAAGCCTGATCCAGGTCTCTTCCGGTAATGCAAGCGACTACCTGACCATCACCGGCGGTACCTTCAATGTGGATCCCAGCGCGTATGTGGATACGGCAAATTACAATGTCACCCACAGCGGTTCCACTTGGACTGTAACTGCAAAGTAATCAATTAAAGGCCTATCCACCCTCGTGGTGATGGGATAACCAAGTGACACAAGATTGTTTGCGCCTTTGGATTGTTTTGCAAGCGCGCAATAATCCATTGAACATAAAGACCGGGGGATCTCGTCAGAGATCCCCCGGTCTTTATGTCTCATTCTCGGCTGTACACGGGCGCTGCACAGACAAAAACAGATCAATAAGGGCAAGCAACGGAATCGGGAGAAAGCTTGAGAGCAAGTAAACTTTCGCACAGACTGATTGGCTTTTTACGGAATGAAAAAATGGCAGGCTTGAAGGTGCCTGCCATTTTCTCGATTCTGACCAGCGGATGCAGATGCCTTTTTTATGCTTCCATGTGCCTGCCCAAGAAGGCGGCTACGGTCTGGGCCAACTTGTACTCGCTCTCTCCCGGGTACTGATCGACCCCGGCGGCAAACAGCACCAGTCCCAGTACATCTCCCTGACAGAGGATGGGGGCCGCGGTGGCGGTGAACAGGTGGTCGCTGCCCTCGCAAACTGGCACAGCGGCGTCTCCCTTGCTTCTCTGGTAAATGCTGCGTCCCTCCATGAGCTGCTCCAGCTCCGGAGAGAGGGCACGGCCGATGAGCTCCCGCTTGCCCGGGCCGGAGGTGGCGATGACGCTGTCCCGGTCGGTGATAACGGCAGTGAAATCGGAGGAGCGGGCCAGGGTGTCGCAGAACTGGGCGGCAAAGTCCTCCAGACCGCCGATCAGGGAATACTTCTTAAAAATGACCTCTCCGTCCCGGGTGGTGAAGATCTCCAGCGGGTCGCCCTCACGGATCCGCATGGTGCGGCGGATCTCCTTGGGGATTACCACCCGGCCCAGGTCGTCTGCTTGTGTCAAGTGGAATCCAAAAATTTTTAAAAACCCTTATATATCAAGGGTTTCCGGACTTTCGACAAAATTAACCCTTGCGTTATTATAACACAAAAACAGCATAAAAGCCAGCAAAAAACCGGCTTTTACATGGTCATGAAAGTTGGAAGGCAACATCAAACTTCCATTCAATTTTCAGATTTTCGTTGTCAAAAACAATGACGCGGTCTATATCGTCGTACATTCTTTCCCGGAGTTTATCGTCCGGCTCATCTGCT
>SFGJ01000016.1 GCA_004557655.1 Clostridiales bacterium
AATCGTTCTGGAGAGTATGCAGCGTATCCTGCTGAATGTACAGGCATTTGAAAAAGAATTTGCCCGCAAGCAGATGGATTGCTACACGGAGGACAAGAAGAAGCTGCTTGCCGCCAAGCGCCGGGAGCTATCCAAGGCGAAGAAGCGTATTGCAGAGATTGACGCTCTGATTCAGAAAATCTACGAGGACAACGCCAGTGGAAAGCTGTCTGACGAGCGCTACGCCACACTATCTCTGTCTTACGAGGAGGAGCAAAAAACGCTGAAGGCTGCCGTCCTGGAGATGCAGGCATATCTGGAAACCGAAACGGATAAGACCGAGAGCTTGCAGCGGTTCATTCAGAAGGTGAAACAAATCACGGAGCTGAAAGCCCTGACTCCGGAGCTGATCCACGAGTTCGTGGATAAAATCGTGGTGTATGCGCCCAGATACCTTGACGGCAAGCGAGTACAGCTTTTGGACATCTATTACAGCGGCGTGGGCATTCTCCACGAGCTGAACCCGGAGGAGATGGAAGAAGCCTTCCAGCACCACCTCGCTGAGCGCAGCAAAGAGAAAACGGCGTAACCACAAGGGTTACACCGTTTCAAAGAAACAAATTTAATTGAGATACAAGAGCCACATTGGGGCACCTTCCTTATGGAGGGTGCCCCAAGGCGGTTCTTTTGTCATTATATATTCGCAGAACAAGCGCTGCCTTTTCTTTTCGTCACTTACGGGTAAAGCTGCGGCCCACGAAATCGTCCCAGCCATTGAAACCACCCAGAAGGGTCAAAGTCTCCGAGGCAGGATCGTATTCATAATCGGCGCTGACAACATTCGCGCTGCCCACGCCCAGAGTATAGTCCACACCGTCCAGGGTGATCCATTCGTTGGTGGGATCGTTCAATACATCCTCCACGGAGGAATACACCCAGGGCATTTGATTCACCATTTCCTCGGCGGTTGCGCAGAACTGAGAGACCAGGTTAAAGGTTCCATCCTCATTGTAATCCACATAGTAGACAGTTCCGGAGACTCCGTTACAGTCATAGCTGAAATATCTACCCACAGGAGGCACGTTTTTCACCGGCTCCGGATTGCTGACAGGCTGATCGTTGCCGGGCTACACAGGATCCGGGTCGTTCTTGGCAGGGTCATCCTGCGGATACAGAGGGATCTCCATCTGGGTGGGAAGCTTGAGACTATCACCACCGGTTTCCTGGCTGCTGGATACATCCAGATTCACGGAAACATTGGCATCGGTCAGCACCTTGCTGATGGCGTCCCCGATCTCCTTGAGAATGGACTCAATATCGGGGCTGCCCTTGCCGGTGTCCAAGAGGGACAGGGCGATGGTCTGCCCATCGGTCAGCAGGCCCGCATCCACCGCGGCCTTTATCAGAACGCTCAGAGCGTCTGCCATTTTCATACCCGAGAAATTGGTGTCCGGGCACAGAGAGGCGGCTTCCTTATTCTTTGCCGTTATCTGAGCGACGGTGCCGTCGTCTCCGGCGGACAGTTCCACCTCCGCACCCATGCGGATGGTGATGATGTAGAGGTATGCCGCTTTTTTGCCGCAGGCAGCCAGAGAGAGGAGAAGCGCTGCTGCCAGCAGTAGGGGGAGAATTTTTTTCATCATAGTGTCTCCTGCTTTTTCAGTTCTTCCGTCCGGTCATAGGCGGCGATCACCGCCTCCATGGCTGCGGAACGGAAAGCCATGGATTCCAGTTTACGGATGCCCGCAATGGTAGTGCCGCCGGGGGAGCAGATGGCGTCCTTCATCTGCCCCGTGTGGTCGCCGCTCTCCAATGCCAGCTTGGCGCTGCCCAGGAGCATCTGCGCCGCCATGCGCCTTGCCTTGTCCCGGGGTAGGCCGCACAGTACACCGCCGTCGGCCAGTCCTTCCAGAAACAGACAGGCAAAGGCACCGCCGCATCCGGCCACGGCGCTGCCGGCGTCCAGCAGAGTCTCGTCCATCTCCTCCACCAAACCTGAAGCGGACAGAACCTGCAAGACCGCCTGACGCTGCGCCTCCTGCACTTCTCCGGAGCAGGTATACAGAGTTATACCCTCCCCAACGGCGCAGGCGATGTTGGGCATGATGCGGATGACCGGATATTTGCCGCCGGCCATGCTCTGAATGGCCGTTACTGTCAATCCCGCTGCCATAGAGATGAGCACAAAGGGTGTTTTCCGTCCGGCCAACACGGACCGCAGAGGAAGGAGCATCTGCTCCATCATCTGGGGTTTCACCCCTAAAAAGATCATTTCGCACCGGGTGGCGATGGTTTCATTATCAGACACCCGCGCACCGATTTTTTTTGCCAGAGCCTGTGCCTTTTCAGGATTGCGGTTGGACAAAAAAATGTTCCCCGGCTCCACAGCCTTGGCGCAGCTCTGAGCCAGCGCTCCGCCCATATTGCCGGTGCCGATAAATCCGTACAGCATACCCTCGTTCCTTTCTGTTTTTTTCATTGTATTACGGGAAAAGGGGAATTGCAACAATTTTTATCCTTTGCTATAATAAAAAAGCAGCGGACAGCTTTCGCTGCAGGATGGAGGAGTAGAATGCTGCGAACATATACGGAGGCGGCGGCGGATTATTGTGCCGCGGCCAAAAAAAGAGCGGAGCAAGGCGGCCCCCGGCTGCTGCTTCTGGGTGCGTTGGCGGGTATGTTCATCGCTTTCGCCGGGGTAGGCGCCTCACTGGGCGGCGCTTTGGCGGGGAAGATCGCATCGGCCGCCATATTCCCCACGGGCCTTGCTATGGTGCTTCTGGCAGGGAGCGAGCTGTTCACCGGCAACTGCCTGCTTCTCATGCCGCTGCTGCGGGGGGATATCACAGGGGGGCGTGTACTGCGCAACTGGCTATTGGTATACGCGGGGAATTTTTTCGGCAGCTTGCTTATAGCCTTTTTGGCCGCGCAATGCGGCATTTTCGACGGCATTGCAGATGCGGTGGTCGGCACGGCCGTGACAAAGGCGGCCCTGCCCATTGCTGTGGCATTTCTGCGGGGGGTGCTGTGCAATTTCCTGGTGTGTCTGGCGGTGTGGATGGCCTTCTGCGCCCGGTCTGCCGGGGGGAAAATGGTATCCCTCTTCGGGCCGATTTTCCTCTTCGTCCTGTGCGGATTCGAGCATAGCGTGGCCAATATGTATTACATCCCGGCGGGTATTTTCCTTGCGGGCAACGGGGAGCTTTCCTGGCTGGATCTGTTGCGGAATCTGCTGCCTGTGACCCTCGGAAATCTGGTAGGCGGCTGCGCATTGGGGGGAATACTATATCTGCTGTATGCCCGGAAAGCCGGGTGAACTATGGTAAAATGAAAGAGTGTCCCGGTGCGGACACCCTTTTGCAGTCTTAGATAAGCGTGCACAGCACCACGGGAAATACCATGGCGGGCACCAGGTTCATCACCCGGATCTTAGTGACACCCAGCATATTCAAGCTGATGGCCAGAATGAGCAGGGAGCCGACGGAATTGATCTCCGCAATGACCTCGGGACCCAGCAACGGGGAAAGAAGGGAAGCCAGCACGGCGATGAGCCCCTCCCACAAAAACACCGGTACCGCCGCGCACAAAACGCCGGCACCCATAGTGGAGGCAAATACCAGAGCGGACACGCCGTCCAAAACAGACTTGGACAGCAGCAGTGTGTGATCGCCCTGCAGACCGCTGTTGAGGCCGCCCATGATGGACATGGCACCCACCACGAACACCATGGTGCCGTAGACAAAGCCTTCGGTGAATTTGCCTTGGCCGCCAATGCGATTTTTCAGCCAGTCTCCCAGACGGTTCACGGCCTTATCCAGATCCAACAATTCGCCCATAAGGACACCCAGCACCATGGAGAGGATGGGCACCAATGGCTTTTGGGAGTCATCAATCCCCGGCAAGGCAATGCCGATAACCACCAGAGCCAGAGCGCTTATGAGGGATTTCTGCAGCCGTTCGGGCAGCAGCTTTCCCGCAAACAGACCCACGAAGCCGCCCACGGCCACAGTGGCGGCGTTGGCGGCAGCACCTAATAAAATCATAGTGCTTTCTCCTCCTTACAAAGCTCCTGCACCACATAGCCTCCCAGCATCAGCCCGGCGCAGGAAGGGACCCAGGCTACGCTGGCGGGTACGCTGCGGCGGCCGGGGTCGGGGGTGTCCAGCTGGCGGGTCTCGGCGGGCTGCTCGGGACTGAAAACCACCGGCAGGTGGCGGATGCCCCTGCTCTTCAGCTCCCGGCGCATGACCCGGGCCAGAGGACAGCCGGAGGTTTTGGAGATGTCCGAAATACACAGGCGGGTGGGATCCAGCTTGTTGCCGGTGCCCAGAGCACTGATAATGGGAATGCCCCGCTCCTGTGCCTGTTGGATAAGATCCAGTTTGCAGGAGACCAGATCGATGGCATCGATGATATAGTCATACCTCGCTGCGAAAAACTCCTCCCGATGCTGGGCATCGTAGGTCATGCAGAGGGGATGCACCCGAATAGACGGGTCAATATCCAGACAGCGCCGGGCGGCTACTTCCGCCTTGCGCTGCCCCACAGTAGACTGCAGGGCATAGAGCTGGCGGTTGATGTTGGAGGGACTGATCGTGTCCCGGTCAATGAGGGTCAGCTCTCCTACGCCGGAGCGGGCAAGAGTTTCGGCGGCATAGCTGCCCACGCCGCCTAAGCCGAACACCGCCACATGACTGCGACGCAGGTGGCCCATAGCCTCATCACCCAGTATCATGCGGGTACGCAGAAAAATATCATTCATGGTTTTTCCTCTAAAAGCAGGGCCGGCGAGAAACCTCGCCGGCTCTTGTTGGCTGCAAATGGGGACGGCTTAGCCGACGTACTTCATGCCGGAGCCTTCGGTGACGGTGTAATCCTGCAGGAGGGACTCGGTCCACTCGCTGAAGTCATTGTTCTTCATCGTATTGGTGACGCGGACCTGCCAGTAGGGGAGATCCTCGCCCACGAAATACATGATATGGTATCCATAGCTGGACTCCACGATGTCGGTGTCGCCGGTCTTGCGGGCAGCGTCAAAGCACCAGTCGTTGAAGGAGGATACCATCTTGCCCTTATAGACCTGCTCATACAGACCACCCTCGGGGGAGTCGTCGGAATACTGGTCGGCCAGCGCGCCGAAGGATTCCTCGGTGGCGGCGCCGTCCTTCCACTCCTGCAGTATTTTCTCGGCCTCGGCCTTCTTCTCACTCTTCAGCTTCTCCAGATCCTCACTATAGGTATCGGACTTGGAATCCAGAGAGGAGGAATCTACCCGAACGAGAATGTGGCGCACATTGACAGAGTTGTAGGTCTGGCGGTCACGGCTGTGGAACTGCACCACATAGTAGTTGGTGCCGTCATCCAGTACGGTGCTCTCGCCGGCGGTCTCGGCCTTCTCAAAGACCCAGGAGGAAACCGTGTCGCCGGTGTTGGCGCCGTCAGTCACGGGAGAATAGGAGGCAATCTCATAGTCCTTGGCAATGGCTTCCATGCTCTCGCCGTTCTTAAAGCGATCGTAAGCGGTGTTGGCACTATCCCTGGCAGCGGCAATAGCGGCATCCATCTGTTCCTTTGTGGGGTCTACGGTATTGCCGTTTTCGTCCTTGGTGGCGGACGTCGTACCGGAGAAGCGGATGTAGTCATAGGAAGCCACATCGAAGGTGGACTTGTTGTTCTGATAGTACTGCTCGATCTGCTCGTCGGTATAGTTCAGCTTGTCCAGATAATCGTTCTGGAAGGCGGTGATCATGGTGGAATCCTTCACCATATCCTCAAACACACCGGTAGAAACCAGAGTGCCGTACATGGCCTTGACATAATTCTTATAGGAATAGCCGGCGGACTTGGCGGCAGATTTGACCGAGGAGATCACGTTGTCGTAATCGGCCTGCATAGCGTCATCCCAGGTAAAGCCTTCCGCCCTGGCGGCGGCCAGCAAAGACTGGCTGGATTTAATGTTGGAAAGAGCTTTGTCACGCAGGTACTTGTCCCAGGTGATGCTGTCCGTGTCGGTAACTCCCAGAAGGGACTTGGCGGTGTCGGACATGGTCTGACTGCTCAGGGACTTGCCGGTATCCACACCCATATAGGCGAAATAGTTGGAGCTGCGCACTTCGTTATAGGCAGCGTAGTAGTGATACTGCACCTGAGCGGCAGAATAGGTCTCATCGCCTACTGTGAGGGCAGTCTTGCCACTTTGGATCACATTGGAGTTCCACAGCAGGACCAAAACCGCTACCACCACGAAAATCACAGCAATAGAGCCATAAAGCAGGTTGGTTTTATGCTGCTTGGCCTTTTCCTCCGCGGCACGGGCGACCTTTGGATCAATGGCGCCGCTGGCGGCAAATGCCTGGCGGTTTTTCTTTTCTCTGGATGCACTCATGAATGCGTCATTCCTCTCATTTGTTGATGTGGTTAATGGCTAATCATATAGCGATGTAGGTTACATTCCTGCCTATTATACTTGTTTTGAGGGATTTATGCAAGAGGAAAAAGCATCCCTGTCGGAAAAACCGAGAGGGATGCTTTCCACAGCCTAATAAAGATGATCCCGTCCGCCGGGCAGCAGCCAAGTTATAACCTGCACCCAATCAGCAGGTGGGTTGTCTCCAACATGCTTCGTCGCTTCCAACGTCCGGCCGCAGACGGCAGCCGGGAGGCCTGCAGTTCACACATTGATCCGACATCCCCTATAACAAAATGTGAGGATAAACAGACTGCTGCCCGCCGGACGGGATCTGCCGCTCCGTCAAAAATATTGTATCAAAACACGAGAGAGAATAAAAGAGATTTTCGGCAGGAAGATCAGGAATTTTCATCCTCGTCTTCCAGAAGCTGCTGGGTAAACAGGTCGAAGACCTCGTTGAGCTCTTCGTCGGTGTCGGGGGTGGTCAGCAGCTCTTCGCCGTTTTCCATTACGGACTTCAGGATCACCAGACCGAAATCCTGGGCATCTTCCGCGGCCTCCTCAGAGTCCGCCGTGGGGAAGAAGGCCATATAGGTGGTACCGTTATGCTCCAAAGCATCTACATATTCCAGTTCAATATCATTGCCGTCTTCGTCGGTGAGGGTGATAAAATTGGGACCAAACTCGTCACGCATAGTGCCGCCTCCTTACTGATGTTCATTGTAACTATATAGTATTTTGCCCGGGATTGCAAGAACTGTTTGAGAAGAAAAATGAGAAAAATGAAACATTTGGAAAAGGAATGGCACAAACATTAAGCGGTTGGCGAGGCTTTTGGAATGATTTGGAGAAAAAAGGTTTGTTTTTTGGGTTTGACAGGTGTGATAAAATGAAATATACAATGGGTTTTTAATGGGAAAAACCGAAATCGGTAGGAAATACAGAAGTCCGCAAGAAAGGAAGGTGCCCCGTTATGAGCGGAGACAAGCGCAATAACAAACGCACGCATAACGAATTGAAGAAGAGCGCCGAAAAAATAAAAAGGAAAGTGTCGCAAACATTCAGCAGGAAATCCGAAAACGCCGGACAAGCCAGAAGCCCCAGGGCAGCGCAGGCTCGGCGACGCAAGGTGGGATTCATCATCGGAACGATTTTCGCGGTGATGGTGCTGACCATGATCTTTTTCGCCATCATTTTCTCCATGTATATCAACAGGACCATGAAGAATCAGGTGGAGGTGGATCTGTCCGCCTACGATATGTCCCTTGCTACGGAAATGTATGCCAAGGATAGGGAAACCGATGAATGGAAGCTTTACCAAACCCTCTACGACGGCGAAAACCGCATCCTCCTCACCGGTGACCAGATCCCGGATAATCTGCGCAAGGCCGTTGTGGCCATTGAGGACAAGCGTTTTTATTCGCACAAGGGCGTGGACTGGAAGGGCACCATTCGGGCCATATTCAGCACAGTGACCGGAAGGGGCGTGCAGGGCGGCTCCACCATTACCCAGCAGCTTATCAAAAACATTACGGGTGACGATGAGGTCACTGTCAAGCGCAAGGTGATGGAGATCTACCGGGCGCTGCAATTGGAAAAGCGGTATGATAAGGATGAGATTCTTACATGCTACTTCAACACGGCCTACTTCGGTGAGTCCTGCTATGGTGCCCAGACGGCCTCGCGCATGTATTTCGGCAAGGACGCCAAGGACCTGACTCTGGCGGAGTGCGCCAGCCTCATCTCCATCACAAACAATCCCTCTATGTATGATCCCCTTATCAGCGACTGGACGCTGGAAAACAACCGCAACCGGCAGCTGCTTGTGCTGGAGGAGATGTACAAGCAGGGAATGATCGAGGATGAGGCAGTCTACGAGGCTGCCTGCAATGAAAAGGTGGTCTTTACCAACGGCTACAACTGCATGGGAGAGCGGGTAGAGGGCTATGTGGCCCCCAATGTGGAGGAAGAAAACGGCGAACAGGTGACCAGGGCCAACAACTCTTACTTCACTGACCAGGTCATCAAGGATGTGGCCCAAAAGTTTGTGGAGATCTACGATCTGAAGGACAGCAAGCCCGACAGTGAGGGCAATGTCATCAGTGCTTTTGAGCGGGCCGTGACTATGGTATACGGCGGAGGCTATAAGATCTATACCACCCAGGATCTAAAGTACCAGAAGATCGCTGAGGAGGTATTTGAGACCACAAGCTATCTCAATGTCAAGGACTCCTATGGGCAGTCTCTGCAGGCGGCCATTACCGTGGTGGATCCTTATAACGGCAATGTGGTAGCTCTGGTGGGTGGCACAGGCATTAAAACAGCGGACCGGGGCTGGAACTGGGCCACGGAGGTGCGGCCCTGCGGCTCGGCGGTGAAGCCCATCAGCACCTATGCGCCGGCGTTGGACGACGGCACTCTTACGGCAGCATCATCCATCGACGACTATCCCATTCTCCTCAACGGAAAGACCTGGCCCCAAAACGCCAACGGGCGGTACGGCGGATTGACCGATGTGCGCGATGCCATCGTCCGGTCGCTGAATACCTGCGCCGTGCGGGTAAATCTGGCCTACGGAGTAAACGCATCCTATAAGTTTATGACGGAAAAGCTGGGCTTTACCACTCTGACGGAAACGGATTCGCAGCAGGTGGGCAATATGGCTTTGGGCGGCTTCTATAATGGCGTGACCACGGAGGAGATGGCGGCGGCCTACGGTGCCTTTGTCAATGACGGCGTCTACTCCGCACCCAGGACTTATGTGAAGGTGGAGGATTCCCAGGGAAAAGTCGTCATTGACAACGAGGTCCGTTTCAACACGGCCATGAAGGAAACTACCGCTTATTTGATGCGGGATATGCTGCAGGATGTTGTCGCCTATGGTACCGGTACCGAGGCACGCTTTTCCGGCATGAGTATCGGCGGCAAGACCGGTACTACTGATAACGCCAGAGACCGTTATTTTGTGGGATTTTCTCCCTATTACAGCGCGGCGGTGTGGTGCGGCTATAAGTCGAATGAAGTGATTTATGCCGGAGGCAATCCTTGTGCCGTGCTGTGGAGAGAGGTCATGAGCCGGATCCACGAGGACCTGGATAATGTGGGATTCCACAGCTGTGGGGGACTTAAGGAAGTAACTGTCTGCGCTGACAGCGGTCTGCTGGCTACAGAGGTCTGCGCGGCGGACTCCCGGGGCAGCCGGGTCCGCACAGTGCTGGTGGCGGAGGATACGGAGCCTACCCAGAGCTGCACGATGCATAAAATGATCAATTACTGTCAGGACGGTAAGCACGAAGCTACCGCAAACTGCCCGGCCTCTTCAGTGATACAAATGGCGGTGCTGGACTTTACCAGAGAAACGGTGAATGATATCAAAGTGGCAGACGATGTGTTCCGGCTGTCGGTGCTCTCGGAGGGAAACTGTCCGGTTCATGATGGGACGGCAGCCGATCCCGACGCTCCGCAAGAGGAAGAACAAAACCCAGAGGATCCGGAGGGAAACCCAGGATTCTTCTTTCGGTAAACCAAACAAAAAAGGAGATGCGAAAGCATCTCCTTTTTTCGGACACCGGCTCAAAGTTTGCCGGCCTTCTCCCGTGCCGGATCAATGGACGGCCATTAGAGCGGGCGAGGCAAAGAGTATTTTCGGATGGCGATATTCAGGGTAGGGCATCCAGAATCAGGTCACAGTGCTTTTCCGGATGGAGCTGATGAAAATAAAACTGTTCCAGAGGGATCCATCGATCAAAAAACTGCTGCGCCTGCTCCGGCGGACAGCGGCTTAAAATGCGGCGGCGCTGCGCCGCGTCAGAAATGCGGAGAAAAACGGAAGCGGAGTAGTACGAGGCAAGCTCCGGGTGCATACAGTAGGTGCCCTCCACCACCTGGAAGGGGACATAGGGAATGCGGACGGGGGGCTGCAGAGTCATGGTGCTGCAGTCGAACCGCCGGCAGATCACATCCTCACCCCGCGATAGAGGCAAAAGCACCTCCTGCAGCAGACGCTCCCGGTCCATGTTGCCGCCGGGCTGGGCCAGCCGCTCCGGCGTGCGCTGGTAGGGCTGGAGAAAATAGTCGTCGGCGTGGAAGACCGGACAGCCGTATTTTTCCTGCAGCCGCCGGGCAAGGGTGGTTTTCCCGGCTGCGCAGCAGCCGTCAATGGCAAGCGTCAGAGGACGGCCTGCGGACAGGCGGCTGTCAATAAGGGCAAACAGAGAAGACTCAGCAGGGCCAGTCATGGTGTGCCTCCCTTTTCACAAAAGTTGAGGCTACTATACCACATTTTCTCATCCGTGTAAACCGGGGAAAAACCTTGAGTAAACGGGGGAAAATGATTGACAGAAGGAGCCGGATATGGGATAATGAGCGAATAAAATTCACCGGAGTGCGAAGGTATCCCGGCATAGTATGGGGGGGAGTAGAAATGGGCTTTATCGAGCTGCTGCTCATTGCGGTGGGTCTGTCTATGGATGCCTTCGCTGTGGCGGTGTGCAAGGGGCTGTCCGTGGGGAAGCCGGGATGGAGGCATTTTTTGGCCGTGGGACTGTGGTTCGGCGGCTTTCAGGCGCTGATGCCTGCCATCGGGTATCTGCTGGGCACGACATTTGAAAAGTACATTACCTCAGTGGATCATTGGGTCGCTTTTGTGCTGCTGGGCCTCATCGGCGGGAATATGCTCAAGGAGGGCTTTTCCCGTGAGGAGGAGAAAGAGGAGAATACGTCCTTTGGCTTCAGGGCCATGCTGCCCCTGGCGGTGGCCACCAGCATAGACGCCCTAGCGGTGGGAATCACCTTTGCCCTGCTGCCGGAGGTAAACATCTTCAGCGCCGTGGGCCTCATCGGCGTCACAACCTTTTGCCTGTCGGCTTTGGGATTGAAGGTAGGCAATATTTTCGGCCTGAAATATAAGAGCAAGGCGGAGGTGGCCGGGGGGATCATCTTGATCCTGATGGGCCTGAAGATTCTTCTGGAGCATTTGGGTGTCATCAACTTTTGACGGAGGAAGCGGGCATGACGGATATTCGGGAGATCACGGATTTCTCCGCGCCGGAACTGGATATTTTTGCAAGGCTTAAGGAAAACCAGCTTGCCAACTGGGAATGCGCGGAGCGGGGGATATTCATTGCCGAAAGCCCCAAGGTTATTGGCCGGGCTCTGGCGGCCGGCTATGAGCCAATTTCCTTTTTAATGGAGAGGCGGCATGTGGAAAGCCAGGGAAGAGAACTCTTGGAGAGATGTGGACAAGTGCCGGTCTTTACGGCGGAGGAGGCCGTGCTGGCTCAGATGACCGGGTTTCATCTGACCCGGGGGATGCTGTGTGCCATGCGGCGCAGAGAATTGCCCCGGGCGGAGCAGGTGTGCGCCGATGCCCGGCGCGTTGTGGTGTTGGAGCGGGTGATGAATCCCACCAATGTGGGGGCGATCTTCCGTTCGGCGGCGGCACTGGGCATGGATGCGGTGCTGCTGACACCGGAGTGTAGCGACCCCCTGTATCGGCGCTGCACACGGGTGAGCATGGGGACGGTGTTTCAGATCCCATGGACCTATCTGCCGGAGGGGAGCTGGACGGAAAAGCTGCATGAAATGGGCTTTCGTACGGCGGCCATGGCCCTGCGGGAGGAGTCCCTGCGGCTGGACGATCCCCGCCTGGCTGCGGAAAGGAAACTGGCTATCGCCTTAGGCACCGAGGGGGACGGCCTGGCGGACGGCAGCATCGAGGGCTGCGACTATACGGTGTGCATTCCTATGGCTCATGGGGTGGATTCTTTGAATGTGGCGGCGGCAAGCGCCGTGGCATTTTATCAGTTGGGCCAGGTGGGAGAGTAAAAAAAGAGAGTTTTACGGAAAAAAGTATTGACAAACACGGGAGAGTATACTATACTTAGCAAGTCGGCAGCCGAAGCGTTGCGAAGTTCATACAGACTTGGGGGTATAGCTCAGCTGGGAGAGCGCTTGAATGGCATTCAAGAGGTCAGCGGTTCGATCCCGCTTATCTCCACCAAGAAACACCCGATTTCGAAAGAAATCGGGTGTTTTCTTTACTGGCTTAATATCCGGCTTTCTCCAACCTTTTTCACACTTCCCGATGAATTTAACGCCTGGTTTGCGAAAAAACAGAGTATGCGCCCAGGCACAGCCGGCTACGCATGGATGTGCTGCAGAGGTGACAAATAAACGGCTTACTGCGGCAGAATCGCTCTGGGATGTTGCGCTTTTGCACAGTGTACTATATAATATGAAACAAGAGCACAAAGGGAGGAGAGGCAATGGACATGGAACTGAACATGGACGATTATAATGCAGCAGAGTTGGAGGATACCCTTGACTTTGACTACAGCGTGGGCGAAATATTTATTGACAGCATGGAAATGTTCCGGCGGGAACTGATGGAGCCGTTTAAAGACAAGAACAGGCACATTTTCTACCGCGGTGAGCGTGTCAGCGGGCTGAACCGACCGCTGCTGCCCACAATGTACCGCAACAAACAAGCTCTGATCAAAAATGGTGAATACAGCGCAGAGGTGAACGCGGACTTTCTGCTGGAATACTACAAGTCCTACGGCAGCTTCTTTGACCTGTACAATGCCACTTTCGGTACGGCGGGTAAATACCAACTGTACGATCTGTGTGCCTTTTCCCAGCACTATTTGAATAACTCTCCTTTGATAGACTTTACCAAGTCGCTGTATGTGGCTCTGTCATTCGGCTTGAAAGAAAAAGTGTCCTTTGAGGATGATGGCGTCATATATGCCGTGGAGATCAATGACTTCAGCAACAATTACACGACCAGCAAGGTAGTGGCAGAGTGCTGGCTCAATGACTTCAAGGTGCATGTTTATAACTTTGATAAGGACGACAAATCACCGCAAGCGCAGGCGCTGAAAAAGCAGATCAAACGCACCAGCCCTACCGGAAAACTCATTGACATTGCGACCAACGATCTGATGAAGTTCCAGCAGGGCGTGTTCTTGCTGCTGACAGATTTCAACCTGGTAAACCGTCTGTATCTGACAAAAAATGTGCGCAGCAGCTTGAAGATCACCAAGTACATTCTCAGTAAGGACATCTGTGCGGAGCTGGTGCGCATGATTGCCGCCGAGGCACCGTGGTACAGGTTCTCACGGCTACTGGAGATTAAAGACGGCTTAAACGCGGCAATCGAGCACAACGAAACAAACCTGTGATAATAATGAAAAGAGCACCCAGTCGCTGATGCAGTGACTGAAGTGCTCTTTTTAAGTTATTGCAGGTCAAATGTCAGTGTCAGGCGGTTTTCACCGTTTTCATAGGCATATACCATAGCTCGGGTCATTTTCCGCACCATGTGCAGTCCCAAACCGCCAATCTGTCGTTCTTCGGCGGACAATGTGGTATCCGGCTCCGGCACAGCAGTGGGGTCATAGGGCTTACCGTTGTCGGCAAAACGCAGGAAAAGAGAGTTTCCCTCTGTGCAGAGCGCTACAGAAGCCTGTGATGCACCGCTGTAATGAACGATGTTGGACCAGATTTCATCAGCGGATACCTGGATGCGGTTTTGTACGCGAAGGGAGATAGCGGCTTCGTCCAGCCGCTGCTCCAGAAAGGATTGTACTGCAGCATAAGAGGCGCTGTCAGGAATTAGAGTGATCCTGTTTTCACTCTGCATGGGATCATCCCCTTTCGGGAGTTATTTTAGTTTTCAATGGTCAGAAAATCCACAAAGCCGGTAATGTCAAAAACCTCCATCACTGTCTCGGGCACATGGATGAGTTTCATGCCGCCCTTCTTGTTCATCTCCTTCTGTGTCTTGAGGACAACGCGAAGGCCGGCGGAAGAAATGTATTCCAGATTCGCCAAGTCAAACACCAAAGCGGTGGTGGTGGGCAATATGGCGCTGAGAGATGCCTCCAACTCCGGGGCAGTGCTGGTGTCCAGACGACCGCTCAGGGCCAGAGTGACCGTGGTATCTGCAAGTTTTTTTTCGATTTTTAAGCTCATATCTACATTCTCCCTAATAAAATTATGCTATTTGTCTTGCGCATCTACAAACGGTATCAGTTTTGTGCGCAAAATATCCAGCGCCATAGCTCGTTTTTCCTCGCCCCAACGGTCCCCCTTCAACAGGGAGGTGCAGCAGCGGAACCAAGCTAACGGGTACAGCCACGCGGCTTCGGGATGATTTTTTTTCGCTTCCTCCAGTGGGCAGCCAAAGTACTTCTCAAAAAATAGGTGCAAAACCCGATCCACGGTATCCTGGGGCATTTTGTAGAAGTGGTTAAACTCGCCCCTGGGCGCGCCGGCAAGCTCCATGGAGAACAAGATGCGGGAGAGGTCAAACATGGGCGTACCGGTGGAGAACTCACCCATATCGATGAGACAGCACTCTCCGTTTTGCACCATGATGTTGTTGATGTTCAGATCGCCGTGGAGACAGTTCAGGGTTTCGGGTACCAGATCAAGGAAGCGGTGCAGGTAGCTGCGCTCCGCATCAGTCACGCCGGTGACATTAGGAATGTCAGCGCGGTTGATGTCCTTGAAGGAGGGCAGTTGACCAGGCAGCGCCTCAATGCTGTGGATATGGCGGCAGACATCGGCGTACAGGCTTACATAGTCCTCTAAATGGGCTTCATCGCCGCGAATCAGCTCACCAATGGTCTTGGACTTGATAAGCTCATAGACCACACCGGTGCGGCCGTCCGCTTCTACGATGTCGTAGGATATGGCGGTGGGGACGCCCATGACAAATGCCTTCTTTGCCAGAGCTTTTTCCAGCTCGATCTCTTCCTTTTTCACGCGGGGATAATACAGCTTGATGATGGTCTCGTCATCCAAGCGGAAAACTTCGCCGCAGGCGCCGGCGCCGATTTTGTCGCAGCCTTCTACCGTCAGCTTCCGCACGGCACGGGTGATGTCCATGATTTCGGAAAAACCGGTGACGTCAAAAACATTCATCACCTCGTTACTGACATTGATAATACGAAACGTCTTGGCCTTACAGCGCTTCTTAGCACTCAGCAGCACCCGCAGCCCGGCGGAGGAGATAAACTCCAGCCCATCGGCATCAATCAACATGCCGTCCGCACCCGAGGGCTCACCTGCCAGTGCGGCTTCAAACTCCTGCGCATTGCCGGAGTTGATGCTGCCGAATAGTTCTATCACCGACAGTGCGCCATCATGTTTGATTTTCAGTTCCATTATCGTCATCCTCCATTATATCTTAGAATATGCTTTCTGTCAAAGCGCAAGGATCTTCGCACATGGGGAGGCCAGACAATGGCGCCAATGCCGTGGCCGTTTCCCAAAAGAGCCGCATCTGTTTTACACATATGCGCAGCAAGCGTTCGCGGCCGCCTCAAAGGGGTGCATGACACAGAGAAGATCGGTCTTACGGCCCTGTTTGCCCTGGGCATACAAAACAAAGAGAAAAGTCTTATTCGTCATTTGCCAACCGCTCTCTTCCACGCTTTGCCGCCTGTCATCAAACCGTGCTTGCGGGCTGTCAACAGCAACTGAAGCTCTGTGCATAAGGTGTTGCAGGGAGATTCCAAAATGTCGAACAGGGTGGACAGCGTGCAGGCGACCGCGAGTAAGCCGCTGTCCATGCCCATTTGCAGCAGAAGGATTGTATAGCAGGAGATCTCGCCGCCGGATACAGGCGGGTAGGCAACCGAGGCCAGAAACGCCATCAGGATCAGCAGCAGAAGCGACCCGAAAGACATGGTATCCCCGGTTATATCCCGGATAGCGAAAATGACGAACACAAATTCCGCCGCAATCAGTGGCTTGTGGATCACTGTGCCGATAGGCAGCGCGAACCCCACCAACCTTTTGTCCATGCCAAACTCTCGTTCGCAGGTCTCGTAAGCATCTGAAAACGCGGAGGAGGAGCATACGGAGGAAAGCTGCGCCATAAAGGTGGGCCGTAGGGTCGCCCATAAAACCTTGACGGGTACCTCTATACGGCGGGACACATAGATGAGTTGGGCCGTTGTCACCACAGCGGTGAATGCCACAAACAGCACGATCATCTCGCCATAGCTCAGCAGATCACTGATGTTGGCGCCGAGTCCTGTGGAAAGCATGCTGAGATATACAAACACAGGTATCGCCTTTTCAAAGCCCGTCAGCAGCTTCAACACGATGGCACTGCCCTCGTCTACAATTTGAGCGGATAGCCCCGCCCTGCGCTGCAAAAACAGCATGGCAAGACCGACTACAAAGCCCAGAAAGATGATTTGGAGCATATTGCCTTCGATCAGAGGTGACAGGGCGTTATCCGGCACAATGCCGGAAAGGAACCGGGTAAATGTGGTTAAATCGCCTTCCTTTTCGCCCATCGGAGAAAAGGAGAAAAACGCGATACACACTGCACTGGCACAAAGGATGGTTGCCATCATACTGAACAAGAATCGTATGCAGGCAAACCGCCCTACCTGGTGGAATACACGGGGGCTGCCTACGCTCAGCACGCCGCTGATAACTGCCAACAGCATCATGGGCGTTACCACGGCGGTCAGGAACTTGCTGCACAGCCCTAAAAGCGGCTGGGTCACATAGTCCTGTATCAGTTCCACCGCAGAAGGCAGACCAAGCCGCAGCACCACTGCAGTCACGATGGCCAATGCCATGGCAGTCATCACATGACGCAGGCGATGACTGTCCTTGGCCTCCACGGAGATGTAGGCGCTGTTTTGTCCATGGTCAAACTGGTAGATCCAGTCGATCCCCAGATTTGCCAGAGTGCTCTCCACGCCACTGATACCGGAGACTTCCGACACCTCCGGGGGCGGCAGGCGAAAAGGCGTGCCATCCAATACCAGCGATAAATCCAGCCAATGGCCTTTTTCCTCGATGATGAGCTGCACTTTGCCGGATGCGGTGTTGCGCATCCAATGCAGGAGGATCTCCTCGGCGCTGAGCCGCAGCCTCAGGATGTCCCGATGTGTAATGTAGGAATAGTCTGACAACACATCCGCTATCTGCGCGGAGATGTTGTCTACGCCCGCGGCGTCCAACAGATGTGTGTCCCGTAAAATTGTTTTCATAGGCGTTTAATGGTAAAATCTCCTCAAACAGCAACTTGGTATACTTACAGCTGGGGCAGGCAGCAAACTTCTGATACGGGTCGGATTTTTGCGCGGCGGCGTAGTGGCAGACGCTTTTTTATAACCGGCGGCACAGACCTGGAATTCGCGGTATTCCCGCCGCATAGGCCAAGGGGCCGTTTTACATCATGTCCGCAACCGTCACATCGGACAGGGCGATACCATCATGATCATGCAGAGGGGCCGGAAGCGCCGAATGACCTTCATGGTCAGCACTGCGGCGACAGTCGTATGCCTGCTGCGGCTCCACGCAGCGATTCCCCTCAATCCAACCCATTTTTATCATGAGTTTATCATGGCAAGTGCAACAGAAGTGCAACACAGTGTCCAACATTTTGTTGCACTTTTGTTGCGGTGAGGCAGATATAATGGATGAAAAGGAGGCGAGCTGTATGACGGACAACAAAAAGACTCTGCCGGAGAAGCACGTCATCGCTTACCCGGAAAAATATGCGCCTGATCTGCACAAGGACGGTGCTTCCTCTTTCGGGGGAATCACCGATCATGCCAACTCCCGCTACTATGTGTTCAATGACTACTATAACATGGTCAGCGACGAAACGCTCCACATCCTCACCCATTTTGAAACATATCAGCAGACCACGGAATACACTTGCGGTGCGGCCTGCGCCCTGATGGTGCTGAACTGGTTTGGACAAAAACGCTACCATGAGCGCCTGGTGGGACAGCTTATTGAGAGCCGGGAGGGCAGTGGGTCCACGGTGGAAAACATCGCGGATCTGTTTGACCTCATCGGCTGGAATGTGGAGTACCACGCCGCCACCGACCTGAAATTCGATACCATCGAGGGATTCGAGCGGTCAGTCATTGACTATATTGACCGGGGTATCCCTATCATGGTGGACTGGGTGGACTGGGCTGGTCACTGGCAGGTCATCATCGGTATCGACACCTGCGGGTCCGATACGCCCTATGACGATGTGTTGATCTTCGCGGATCCCTACGATATCACCGACCACTATCAGGATGGTTACTACATATTTCCCATGAGTCGTTTTTTCGGTATGTGGCGGGAAGGACCCTGCGCCGGAAAAGAAAAACCTTATAGCCAACCCTTTGTCATTGCCTATCCCGGGGATGGAGACCGAACGACATAAAAAACGCGCCCGCGTTGGGCAGCGATACTAAGCTATACAGCTTTGCAATTGCTCTTTCGCAGTTGTTGAACCTGACAGGAATTGAAGGAACGACAGCCGTATCTGATACCATCCAATGTGTTGGCCACACGTGGATTTAAAGGAATGCAGCTTTTTAGTGATGCGACATACAAGCTCTCCGGCATAGACAGTAGGTCCAATGCCGGAGAGCTTTTCAGACAGATGAAATTTTGAAGTGGGTGCTGTACCCGCACAGGGTGCACCACCGGCGCCAAGCGAGGGGATTTTAATTGCGATCCGTTTCTGTGTCGTCAAGGGTATCTTCATCCAACGCCTTAAATTTTTTGTATTCTGGTTGCCTTACTGCGCGCTGCCGTTCCACTGCACGCAAAGCATGGTAATGTCGTCGGACTGCTCGGCATCCTGCACAAAGGCGTCGATGTCATCGGCTACCTTGGAACACAGTTCCTGAGGCGTACCGCAAGCGCCGTTGAGCACCTGTTCCAGCCGATCCTCACCATAGAGCTCGTTCTGGATATTGGCAGCCTCGGTGACACCGTCGGTATACAGGAAGATCTGAGCGCCGGGCTGCAGCTGCATCTCATGTTTCCCATAGCGGATCATGTCCATGCCCGCCAGAACCAAGTTGGGCTTGGTGCGCAGGTAGGAGAAGGTGTCGTCCTTTTCCCGCAGCAGCGGCGGATTGTGGCCTGCATTGACATATTGCAGCACTCCGGTATGCAGATCCAAAAGACCCAGCCATGCAGTGACGAACATCTCCGCATCATTGTTCTGGCACAGGCCGCGGTTTGCTTCGGTGAAGATTTCGTCGATGCAAAGGCCGCTTTCTGCAAGATTTCGCAGCAGCGTCTTGGCCCGCATCATGAACAGAGCGCCGGGAATACCCTTGCCGGACACATCCGCTACCAGAAAGTACAGGCGGCTGCCGTCAGCCAGATAGAAGTCATAGAAATCGCCGCCGACTTCCTTAGCCGCATCCATGGAAGCGAAGATGTCAAAGTCCTTGCGCTCGGGATACGGCGGGAACACCGAGGGCAGGGAGGAACGCTGGATCTGCCGGGCAAACTCCAGTTCCCGGTCCATGCGCCGCTCAGCCTCTTCTATGTAGTGCTTCAAAGTAGCTATCGTGGCGTTGATATCGTCAGACAGGGAGGCGAACTCCTGATTTCCCCGCACATTCACGTGGACATTCAGATTACCATCGGTAATCTGCGCCAGGGAAATATTGATCTTATGGATGTTGTTCACAATCAGCCGCTTGATGAGGAAATAGATCTGGGTAAACAGTGCCGCGAATACCAACATCTCCATAAATATCTGAATGGCGATGGCGATATTGCGGGAGAACATAGCCTCGGTGACGGGGATGGTGGCAATGAGGTAGAAACCTTCTGTCACGCGGAACATACAGAAGGAGTCCACATGATTGATCACTGCCTCAAACCGGGTGCCGGATGGCACATGGAGCTCCGCTCTGTTGCCGATGGAAAAAGCGTTTTTGCCCGCGTGGCCGCCGTTGTCGCTGATAATGGTCAGCGCCTCATCGCAGACGATAATACCGCCGGTCTTACCGATATGACGATTTTTCACCGCCAGACGGATTTGCCCGGCGATGGCACTTTGAAACTGGTTGGCATCGTAGCCTACCTGCACAAAGCCGCCCTCCGGCAGCGCCACGCCGGCATATTTGCGGGAGATGGTGCTGTCATAAGTCAAAGGTTGATAGCTCTGCACAAAGCTCTTGGCTCCGTTCAGCAGGCAAAGAAACTCTGCCGACTGTTCTCCGGATGCCATATCAAAACCCACAAACTCCGCCATTGTACTCTCAACGATTACACCATTGGGGCCGATAATGCTGATGCCGGCCACATCATACTGCTTCGCCAATGCTGTCAGCTCCGCACGGGTGCTGACGGCCGTTACTCTTCCGGCTACAGCCTGGGTGGTATGCAGCAGATTATCATCTGACACATCCCGCACATCATTTTCCACATCGTCCAAATTCAAAGAGAGCAGTTGGTCGGCATTGGCGTAGGCAATGCGGGTCTGCAGAGAATCGGTGAAGACGCTCGTGACAGCAAAGGCCACGATGACACAGATCAGCAGGAGAAACTGGAACACCTGCGAGAGCTGATAGGAACCTTTGCGCCGCATCACCTTTTCCTTGCCGATGAGAGACACCAGCAGCAGCGACAGCATTACAGACACACCATTGCAGACGATCATGAGAGGCGCACACTTCTGTACCACCTGGAATGCGGTGAAGACATCATCCATATTGGTGATAAACACGAGCAGCATATGCAAAACCTCTGTGGTCATGCCGATAGCCAGACCATAGAACCAAGAGGCCTTCTTGTTGTCGAACATATACTTCCGGCAAATCGCACCGATCAATCCTGCCGCAAGGGTGCCAAGGGTGCATGCCAGCTGGCTGAATACGCCTGCGCCCCAGTAGGCAGCAAACCAACGGTATACGCCGCCTATGACGCCGGCGATGATGCCCGCCGGACCGCCGAACAGCAAGCCTGCCGTCAGTGGAGCGGCGTTTCGAACATTCAGAATTGTGCCGTTGACAGGGATGCCTGTCTCTGTGGCCAGCACGGCGATGAGACCGAATAACGCGCCGATCCCCACCTGCTTGGCAGGGGAATTGATTTTTTTGATCCATGCCCGACGTTCGGCAAGATAAAGAACCACAGACAACGCCGCGGGCAGCAGCGTCATAAACACAAGGGCCCCATACTGTAGCGCTTTCATTGCTGTCATAACCGATGATCCTCCGTATCCGCCTCTTTACACAATACCGCGGCCAAAGACGCTGCCGTGAACGGATAAATAATCCAGCCCAACACATCATCAGGCACGGTCAGCGGCAGGCCGCAAAGCACCCGCTCCGCACCCATCAGATAGGCTTGCACATGGGGGCGCTCCTGCCGAACAAAATGGACCAGCTGAATGCCGTCCATACGTTTCATATCCACATCTGCCAGCAACATGTCCACGTCGTTTTGAAAAGCATATTTCCCTGCCATCAGGGGATCTGTTTCCTGCGCAATATACGCTGTTGGGAACAGAGACCGCAGCGCACCGTGCAGGTCCGCCAGCAAGGCCTTATCGTTGCTGACTGTCAATATTTCCATTCCTGTGCCTCCTGGTGCTCTTCGCAATTGGAATTGCAATTTGCGTTTTTTATGATAAAATGATGAAATAAGGAATAATTCCTTATGTAAGTTCCATCCTACACCTCCTACTGCAACAAAAGTGCAACAAAGAAATCGAAAACGGCTTATCGTGTGCTTTTTCAAAGGAGCGGATTTTATGTCAGATACCCTGAAGTTCTTTTCCATAGCGGCGGATGTGTTCGGTATTCTGCTTGCCGTTGTCGCTATTTGGATGCTGTTCGTCAGCAAGATCCCGGAAGAAAAGACAAAAGGATATTTTTACGCCATCTTTCTCACCTTGCTTCTTGCCCTGACTTCCAATATGGTTGGTTTGCTCATGAAGGGCCACGGAGAGGGAATCGGGCAGTACATACTGCGGACATCCAACTTCTGCGAATATGCTTTTGGCTACGGGCTTGCGTATATCCTCTCACGGTACTTCACGCACATCATAAGCGGCAATGCGGCGGGCAAATTAAAAAAATGGAATACCCTGTTCACCGGTGTGTTCTGTACATCTATGCTGCTGTTGATTGTCTCCCAGTTCAATGGTATGTACTATACCATTGACGCAGAGGGATTCTATCATCGGGGACAAGTATTCTGGCTGTCTCAGATTTTTGCAGTGGCCAATATGCTGCTCAATGCCGTTCTCATCATCCTGTATCGGCGCGAATTAAGCAAAAAAGAGCGCAACGCTTTCTTCGCCTATATTGCTTTTCCCACCCTGGCACTGATCGTGCAGATCTATGTATACGGCATCTACCTGATGCTTCTTTTTTCAACCCTTTCCGCCATATTTATGATGATCTTTATCATCAGTGACCAAACCGATAAATACATAGCCAAGGAGACAGAACTAGCCAACTTGCGCTGCGATGTCCTACTCTCGCAGATCCAGCCGCACTTCCTCTACAATGCGCTGACAGCCATCTACCGATTGTGCGATGTGAAGCCCGAGATGGCCAAGACCGCCGTCAACGACTTCTCCAAGTATCTGCGGGGCAATTTGGACTCAATCAAGCAGACAAACCTTATCTCCTTCTCCGAGGAAATGAAACACACCCAAGCCTACCTGTCGCTGGAAAAGGTGCGGTATGAAGAAGACCTGGAGATCGTCTACGATATCCAAACAGATGAGTTTCTGCTGCCCCCGCTGACCATTGAGCCGCTGGCGGAAAACGCAGTAAATCACGGCATTGCCAACAGACCCTGCGGCGGACGAGTGACCATCTCCACGGCAGAGCTGCCGGATTGCTATGAAATTTGCGTCGCCGACAACGGCGTAGGCTTTGACACAGACACTGTGCCGGAGGACGGCCGTTCCCATGTGGGCATTTCTGCCGTTCGCAGCCGGCTGCAGATCATGTGCGGCGGCACACTGACCATCCACAGCATACCCGGACAGGGCACCACAGCCACTGTGCATATTCCGAAAGGAGCGTGACCCTATGCATATCATCGCTGTAGACGACGAGCGCCTGGCACTGGAAGTTCTTCAGGACGCCATCGAAAAAGCCGTACCCGAGGCGAGGGTCCGTGGTTTCCGCGATCCGGCGGAGGCAGAGGCATATGTGCGCAGTAATGGGTGCGATGTGGCGTTTTTGGATATCAAAATGCGAGGGGTGACCGGCCTTGAGCTGGCCAAGCGGTTTAAGGACATCCGGGGTGAGATGAATATCGTGTTTGTCACAGGCTATTCCGAATACTTGCTGGACGCCTTCCGTTTGTATGCCAGCGACTATATTCTCAAGCCGGCGACTCCCGAGGCGGTAGCCCGCGCCATGGAGCATCTGCGCTGCCCTATCCGTCCAAAACAGGAAAAGCACATCCGTTTCCAGTGCTTCGGTAATTTTGAGGTCTTTGCCGATGGACACCCCCTGGTCTTCAGGCGCATCAAGACAAAGGAGCTCCTGGCCTATCTGGTGGATCGCATGGGCGCAGGAGTTACCATGGGTGAGCTGGCATCTGTTCTTTGGGAGGATGGCCCGGACACCCTCTCCCGCCAGAGCAACCTCCGCAATCTGATCAGTGATCTGAAGAAAACGCTGTCCGAAGCCGATGCAGAGCATGTCATTCTGAAAAGCCGCAATACCATTGCAATCGACCGTGATGCCGTGGACTGTGACTATTATGATTTTCTGCGGCATATCCCTTATGCCGTCAACTGTTATCAGGGCGAGTATATGGTTCAGTATTCCTGGGCGGAGTTGACCATCGCTACACTGTCGGAGACAATTTGACAAGCGCAAGACAGTCGGCGTAGGATGTCGGAGCAGAAGATGTCTGCTTTTTTCCGACTGTCAGGCGCTGAAAAATAGCTGCATCCGTTGAGAAGGGAGCGGCGTTTTCCCCGGACAATATATTGCAAAGTGAAAGACTGAATCCTTGGATTTACGGTAAAATCTAAGCCTCCGGCAGAAAGCCGGAGGCTTAGCTTATTTAAGACGGTTAGCGCTGCCGGAAATCGGCTTGGCGCACCGCTTACACCGCCTTTCTCCCGTATCTGCGTGCCAGCTCGGCGATCTGGTGGGCCAGCTTTGCATTGAGCTGGCGCGGCAGGAGCCGCCACTGCCAGTTGCCGGAGAGAGTACCCGGGGCGTTGGTGCGAGCCTCGGCTCCTAAACCCAGATAATCCTGCATCTGCGCCACAAACAACTCCGCCACGCTTCCCATACCGCCCCGAAGGATCCCCTGCAGGTACCCCTCGTCCTCATTCAGACCCAGGTATTTGACGGCAAAAGCCACATCCTCCGGGTCTGCCGTCTGCAGCCACGCAGACAGCGGCGCATTGTCATGGGTGCCGGTATAGCACACGCAGTGGGACGAATATAGGTGCGGCAGATAATTGCTGGGTTCCCGGGAATCAAAGGCGAACTCCAGAACTTTCATACCCGGTAAACCAGAATCTGCCAGTAACTGCCGTACTTCCCGCGTGAGGTAACCCAGGTCCTCAGCGATGAATTGAATATGGGGAAACCAATTTACCAGCACGCCCACCAGATCCATACCCGGCCCTTTGACCCAGCGGCCGTTTTGTGCGGTGGCTTCACCGTAGGGCACTGCCCAGTAACTTTCAAAGCCCCGGAAATGATCCAAGCGGATCGCATCGAATAGTCTGGCGGCGCCGTCAATGCGGCGGATCCACCAGCCGTAGCCGTCCGACTTCATGGCATTCCAATCGTAGAGAGGATTGCCCCAGAGCTGGCCGCTTTCGCTGAAGCTGTCCGGAGGGACTCCGGCTACTTCCGTGGGATAACCTTTGCTGTCCAACTGAAAATACTGCGGCTCCACCCATACCTCGGCGCTGTCCATGGACACATAGATCGGCAGGTCTCCGATGATGCCGATGCCCTGCTTGTGGGCGTAATCGCACAGGGCGTTCCACTGACGGAAGAACAGGAACTGGGCGTAGATGAGCGTGCGGATGTCCTCCGCCAGCATCCGGCGGTATTGCTCCATAGCCACAGGTTCCCGCAGGCGAATGGCATCGTCGGGCCATTGAGTCCACGGCTTCATGCCGAAGTGTGCCTTGACCGCCATGTACAGGGCATAGTCCGACAGCCAACGTGCGTTTTTCTCCATAAATGCCTGCACGGCCTCATGATCCCGCTCCCAGCCTCTTGCGGCGGCTTTTCGCAGGAGGGGAAAACGGTGGTTGTAGAGCGCCCCGTAATCCACACGGGATGGGTCGCTGCCCCAGTTGACGGAGGAGAGCTCCTCCCGGGTCAGCAAGCCGTCACGCAGCAGCAGCTCCGGATCAATGAAATATGGGTTGCCGGCATAGGTCGAAAAGCTCTGATAGGGGGAATCGCCGTATCCGGTAGGGCCTAAGGGCAGCATCTGCCACCAGGACTGTCCGGCTGCCTTGAGAAAGTCGATGAAGTCATAGGCCGCCTGCCCCAATGTGCCGATGCCGTAGGGGGAGGGCAGCGAAAAGATCGGCAGGATAATGCCGCAGGAACGTTTCATATCATGTCACCTCGCAGGAACGTTTCATATCATGTCACCTCGCAGGAACGTGTTGTCCGCTCACCGGATGGCCGGCTCCGCGCTGAGGAGGATCCGGTGTTTTCCTCATCATACAGTATGGAGACGGATCTGGCAAGATGGCCCTGTTGATTTTGCGCCGCAGGATGCCCGGCGGCCTTGCCTGAGACATTTCCCACGCCTGTGCAGGTGCATTACTATAGTGGAAAGCGGAAAGTGTATATACCGCTGGATGCGGCCATTTTGGGCGATTGTGCTCCGAAATGACAACAAGGGGAAAAAGATTGCGGCGAAAACGTTAATAAAATGTGAAAAATCAAATTGAAAAGCCCACGGATCTATGCTATACTAAATTTGTTATTCTATGTTCAGCACCCAGTCCATGTGGGCGGAGAGGGTGAAGAACGGAGGGGAGGAGAGCAATGCCTGTGGAAACATACCTGCTGGCCGGGGGCATCGGCTTTATTTTCGGGTCATTGGTGGCCTTCGGGAATGTGCGGATCTTCCGGACTGGTGTGCGAAAAAACAGCGTTAACGCCGTCATTGGGGCAAGCATGCTGCGGATGCTTGTGAATATTGCGGCTTTGGCGGTGGTGTATTTCACCAGGAATTTGCTGCCTCTTCCGTTTTATGGAACCATCATAGGCACGGCTGTGGGCCTTTCGCTGATGGGTATCCTGCTGAACCTGAGATTGAGCAAGAAGCAACTGGAAGACCCGACAAAAAATCCCGAGTCAACTGACGGTAGGAATTGAGGTGAGAGAAACAACCTATGGAAGAAACCAGTAATGTTCTATTCTCCATTGGCCCTCTGGAGGTGACGAGAACCGTTGTCACCATGTGGGTTATCATCGCTGTGCTGGGACTGGTGTCGTGGCTGGCCACACGGCGGCTGAAAACGGTTCCCGGCCCTATTCAGAGCGCGGCGGAAATGGCGGTGGCCAAGCTGCAGGACTACTTTACCGGTACGATGGGGCGGCACAATGCCCGCCGGTATTTCCCGGTAATGGCGACTTTCTTTATATTCATCGTCATCTGCAACTATTCCGGGCTTCTGCCCGGTGCGGGCCACGGCTTCGCCGTACCCACAGCCAGCCTGTCCACCACGGCGGGACTGGCCGTCATCGCCGCATTCACCACCCATGTGGTGGGCGTGAAGCGCAGAGGTTTGTTGGGGTATCTGAAAACCTTCATTACGCCCTTTGCCCTGATGCTGCCTCTGAACCTCATTGAACAGGTGGTGCGGCCCTTTTCCCTGGCGCTGCGACTGTACGGCAATGTGTACGGCGAGGAGATGGTCACCGAGCAGCTTGCCGGCATCTTCCCCCTGATACTACCCATTATTATGCAGGTGATGAGCCTGCTGTTCTGCCTGATTCAGGCAGTGGTATTCACCATGCTGCTGTCCATCTATATTGAGGAGGCAGTGGGCGAAGAGGAGTAATCGACCACAAGAATTACGGTAAGAGAACGACAAAAAAATAGAATTTTAAAATTATTGGAGGAAACAGCTATGACTTCATCCGCAATCATCGCACTGGCAGCCGCACTGGCAGTGGCACTGAGCACCATCGCCCCCGCTATCGCCCAGGGTCTCACCGCGTCCAAGGCCATGGAGGCTATTGCCCGCCAGCCTGAGGCTGCCGGCAATATCCGCTCCAGCATGATCATTTCCATGGCACTGATGGAGGCTCTGACCATTTATGGCCTGCTCATTGCCTTTATGCTGGTGGCAAAGGTCTGATCCCACAGATAGAAATAATAAGGAGGCACACGCTTTGAGCATTAATGTGTCAGAAGTGATTTGGACCATCGTTTGCTTCTTTGCGTTGCTGTTTGTGCTGAAGAAATTTTTGCTCGACCCTCTGGTGCGGTTTATGGATCAGCGCCAGTCATCCATCGACGCAGGTCTGGAAAAAGGCCGGGAGGCTCAGCGGATGAAGGAGGAGAGTGACGCTGCGCTGCGTGAGAGCTGGAAAGAGCGCGGTATAGAGGCAAAACAGCTTCTTGCAGAGGGAAAAGCTGCCGATGATAAGGAGCGTGTCTGGGTACTGGAGAATGCAAAAAAAGAGGCGGACCAGGCGCTGCGGGAGGCCCGGGAGCGTATTGACCGGGAACGGAACGAAGTACAGGCAGACGCAGCAGAGCAGATGCCGCAGTTGGTTTCTGCTTTGGCGCGGCAGCTCCTGAGTGGCGGTGCGGACAGAGAGGAGCGGTGAGGCTGGAATGCATTTGAAAGATTTCTTATTTTCGGTAGCCAACTTCGTGATCCTGTTCGGTGCACTGTTTCTCATTACCCGCAAGATGATCGTCCGGATGTTTAAGGAACGCAAGGAAAAGATCATCCATGAGTTGGAGGAGTCCGCGCGGGCGGAGGAAAATTCTCTGGCAATCAAAACCCAGGTGAAACTGGAGCAGGAGCAGGCCCGACAGCAGGAGGAAGACCTGCTGGCAAATACCCGTCAGAAGGTGGAGGAGAACAGCGCTGCCTCCGCAGAAAGCAGTCAGGAGCAAGCCAATGTGCTGCGCCGGAACGCGCAGGAGCGGGAGCGGCAGCTGCGCGCCATCATGCACGGGGAGGTCAGCGCCCAGGTGCTCCGTCAGGTAGCGGAGGAAACCGCAAAGGCGCTGCAAAAAGACGAGTTCGCACCGCAGCGCATTGCGCTGGTGGATGAGTTTATTCGGAAAACCAGAGAGGCAGTATCTGCCCGGCCCAGCGACATCCTGACCATGATGGACGGGAAGAAGCTGGCAGTCACCGTTACCGGAGCCCAGCCCCTGACGCAGGAGCAGCTTATGGCACTGCGTCAGACCTTGAACGAAATTTTTATCTCCGCCTGCAAGGAGGCGGAGGGGGATGCCCCTGCCTGCAGCGAGGTCATTGACCTGTGCAGTGAGACGGACGAGAGCTTGGTTGCCGGTGTGCGCCTGCGTGTGGGCGACACCGTGTATGACGGATCTGTTGCCCGTCGCCTGGAGCGCATGGTCCGCGACGCGGAGCATGAAGGTAAGGACGGCCGGCCTGTGCTGGACGGTGTGCGGCAGGCCATCGGCTCGGCCGACAACTCCTTGGATATTTACCAGGTAGGTCAGGTCATCAGCGTGTCCGACGGTATCTGCCGTGTGGCGGGTCTGGCCGATGTTATGGCCGGCGAAATGGTGGAGTTAAAGGGTGACCTGCGCGGCATGGTCATGGACCTAGACAAGGACAATGTGGGCGTGGTGCTTTTGGGCCAGTTTGCCGGCATTCAGGAGGGCGACATCGTTCGCCGCACGGGACACATCATCGAAGTGCCTGTGGGCTACGGCATGAGCGGCCGTGTGGTGGATGCTCTGGGCCGTCCCTTGGACGGCAAGGGTCCCATTGTACCCGACGGCTATCGTGCCGTGGAGAGCCCTGCGCCCAGCGTGCTGCACCGGCAGGGCGTTACGGTGCCGCTGCAGACGGGTATCAAGGCAATCGACGCGCTGGTTCCCATTGGCCGTGGACAGCGTGAGCTGATTATCGGCGACCGCCAGACAGGTAAAACTGCTATTGCCCTGGACGCTATCGTAAACCAGAAGGGCAAGGATGTGCTCTGTATTTACGTGGCCATCGGGCAGAAGGAGTCCACCGTGGCCAATGTAGTGCGCAGGCTGACAGAGCTGGGCGCTATGGACTACACCACCGTGGTGTGTGCCTCTGCCTCAGAGCCGGCACCTATGCTGTATATCGCGCCCTATGCCGGCGCGGCTATCGGCGAATTCTTTATGTATCAGGGCAGAGATGTTCTCATCGTATATGACGACCTGAGCAAGCAGGCGGCGGCTTACCGCGAGATCTCCCTGCTGCTGCAGCGTCCCCCCGGACGCGAGGCCTATCCCGGCGATGTGTTCTATCTGCATTCCAGACTGCTGGAGCGTGCCGCCCGGTTGGATGCGGCCTCCGGCGGCGGGAGCATGACGGCTCTGCCCATCATCGAGACCCAGGCGGGCGACATTTCCGCCTACATCCCCACCAATGTCATCTCCATCACCGATGGTCAGATCTTCCTGGAGACGGGTCTGTTCCACTCCGGCATCCGGCCGGCTATCAATGTGGGCCTGTCCGTGTCCCGTGTGGGCGGCGCTGCCCAAATGCCTGCCATGAAGCAGGTGGCGGGCCGCCTTCGTACGGATCTGGCTCAGTACCGTGAGCTGGCGTCCTTTGCCCAATTTGGCTCCGAGCTGGATGCAGCCACCCAGTCTACCCTGTGTCGTGGCCAGCACATGACAGAGCTTTTGAAGCAGAATCAGTTCGCCGCCATGTCCGTGGAGGACCAGGTCATCGCCATCTTTGCCGCCAACGAGGGCTATGCGGACGATGTGGAGCTGCAGGATATGGCCCGCTTCGAGCGGGAAGTGGTGGCCCATGTGAAGATGGCTATGCCGGAGCTAGTGGATGTGATCTGCGAGGGCAAGAAGATCCCTGCCGATATGCTGGATACTCTGCGGCAGACGCTCAAGAGCTTTAAGGAGTCCTTTTGAAAAAGAATAATTTGAGGAAAGGGGGGAAGACAGAATGGGCAGTATGCGTGAGATCCGGGCACGGATCAAGAGCGTGAAAAGTACCCAGCAGATCACCAAGACCATGAAAATGGTGGCCACGGCCAAGCTGCGGCGCACGCAAAACGGCCTCAACGGCATCCGGAGCTTCGCAGACAGAAGCCGACACATTCTCGGCGAGCTTATGGCCGGAGCGAACGGCGGATACGAAAACCAATTCTTGATTCCCCGGGGCGAGATCAAATCCGTTTGTTATGTGCTGTTCGTGGGTAACCGAGGGCTGTGCGGCGTGTATAACCACGCGGTGCTGCGCTATGCCCAGGAGCTTGTGCAGGCGGAAACAAGGCCCTGCACTGTGGTGGTTTGCGGCAGCTGGGGACGGGACATTATCGCTCAGTCCGGCCTGCCGGTGCGCCGCACCTTTGACGCCATCAGTGATACACCGGGTATGGCGGAGTCGCTGCCGGTGGCAGACTACCTCAAGCGTATGTATGTAAACGGCGAGGCGGATGAGATCCACCTGGTCTACCAGCACTTCCGATCTGCCCTGCAGCAGGTGCCCGGTCAGGTACAGCTTCTGCCCGCCAATCTGGAAACGGAGGAGCGGGAGAGGGCCGGCAGTGATTATATCTTCGAGCCGGACGCAAAGAGCGTGCTGGAAAATATGGTGCAGCTCTACTTGAACAATATGGTCTTTTCGGTTCTGCTGGAGGCCAAGGTCAGCGAGCAGGCCTCACGAATGGCAGCCATGAGCGCGGCCACCGACGCCACCACCGAGCTGATAGCAGACCTGAGCCTGCAGCTCAACCGTGTGCGCCAGGCCGCCATCACTACCGAGATCGCCGAGATCGTCGGCGGCGCCAACGCCTTGAAAAAGGCAAAAATGTGATAGGAGTCTACTATGAAACATGGTATTGTCAAAAGGGTCACAGGCCCCGTGGTAGATGTGCAGTTTCCCTCCGGACATCTGCCTGACATTTACAATGCAATCGAGATCCAATTGGAGGACCGCAAGGTGGTCATGGAGGCCATGCAGCAGCTTGGATCGGACACGGTACGCTGCTTGTCCCTGTTCTCCACCGACGGTATTTACCGGGGCTGCGCCGCCGTGGACACCGGCTCCCCCGTGACCATGCCCGTGGGTGAAGCCACCTTGGGCCGTATGTTCAATGTGGTGGGTGATCCCATCGACGGCAAGGGGCCTGTGGTGGCGGAGCGGATGCCCATTCACCGGAGCGCACCGGCCTTCACCGATGTGATGCCCTCCACGGAGATTTTGGAAACCGGCATCAAGGTGGTGGACCTGCTGGCGCCCTATTCCAAGGGCGGCAAGATCGGCCTGTTCGGCGGCGCCGGTGTGGGTAAGACCGTGCTTATTCAGGAGCTGATCCGCAATGTGGCCTACGAGCATGGCGGCTATTCTGTGTTTGCCGGCGTGGGCGAGAGGTCCCGCGAGGGCAACGACCTTTGGAACGAGATGACCGAGTCCGGAGTTATCAGCAAGACGGCGCTGGTGTTCGGCCAGATGAACGAGCCTCCCGGAGCGCGTCTGCGGGTACCCCTGTCCGGATTGACCATTGCGGAGAATTTCCGCGATACCAGCGGACAGGACGTGCTGCTGTTCATAGACAACATTTTCCGCTTTACCCAGGCGGGCAGCGAGGTGTCGGCTCTGCTGGGCCGTATGCCCTCCGCCGTGGGCTATCAGCCGACCCTGGCCACGGAGATGGGTGTTCTGCAGGAGCGCATTACCTCCACCCGCAGCGGTTCCGTCACCTCCGTTCAGGCCATCTATGTACCTGCTGACGACCTGACCGACCCGGCTCCGGCTACCGCTTTTGCCCATCTGGATGCCACAACCGTTCTGGACCGCGGCATTTCCGAGCTGGGCATCTATCCCGCCGTGGATCCCCTGGCCTCCACCTCCCGTATTTTGGAGCCGGATGTGCTGGGCCACCGGCATTACAGCACCGCCCGGGCGGTGCAGAGTGTGCTGCAGAAGTACAAGGAGCTGCAGGACATCATCGCCGTGCTGGGCATGGACGAGCTGAGTCTGGAGGATAAGGCCACCGTGAATCGTGCCCGCCGCATCCAGAGATTTTTGTCCCAGCCCTTCCATGTGGCGGAGAACTTCACCGGCCTTGCCGGCAAGTATGTGCCTCTGGAGGAGACCATCCGGGGCTTCGAGGTCATTCTCGGAGGCGAGTGTGACGACATCCCGGAGCAGGCGTTCCTCATGTGCGGAACCATTGACGATGTGCTTGCCAAGCGCAAGCAGATGTAAAAGAGGTGCCTATGAAAGACGGGATCCATCTGGAGATCGCCACTGCCGGCGGCACAGTGTATGATGACATGGTCAGCTATGCGGAGCTTCCCTTTTCCGGCGGCAGCGTCGGTGTGCTGCGGGATCATGCACCTATGCTGGGAGCCATCGAGGACGGCGTGGTCACCGCCCGAAAGGACAGCGGTGAGGAGTCGTTCATTGCTGTGAATCTGGGGGTTGCCAACATCGTGCACAATGAGGTGACGCTGCTGGTGCGCACGGCGGAACGGGCAGAGGACATTGACCTGCCCCGAGCGGAGGCGGCGGAGCAGCGCGCCAGAGAGCGTCTTGGTGACAAGGGCGGTCCATGGGACAGGGAGCGTGCCCAGACTGCTTTGCACCGGGCACTGGCTCGACAGGCGGCGGTAAGAATGATGAAAAAATAAGTGCTTTTCCCGGCAGGCTCTCTGCCGAGATGACTTGCCGTATTGCGCATTATGGTATCAAGCACCGCATCCTCCGGATGTGGTGCTTTTTTGGGCTATGCTGATGGCAAGTCTTATTAAAAATGGGGGAGTGGAGCAAATGAAAATTCGCGCCGTCAAATTTGTTTAAATTATTTGAAGTACAGTTGACATTACCGGCAGCATTTTATATAATGACATAAATCTTATTTTGAGGTTTGTGTGCGTATGTTTGGTTTCTATTATGCGTATTGCTATTACTTTACTATCTTCGGTAGTAAGGATAATTTGTGATGCATCAAAGGAAGCTATGACAGGATGTTCGATGCGGCGCAGGTTATCCTGTGCCGCATTTATTTATGCGCAGATCAAATTTAACTCAGATAAACGGAGGCAAAAACCATGATCGTAGTACTGAAAAACGGCGTAAAGGAAGAAAAACGCGCCCAGCTCATTGAGTGGCTGAAGGACCAGGGACTGGGCATCCACATATCGCAGGGTGAATATCAGACGGTTCTGGGTCTTATCGGTGACACGACCCATGTGGACATGGATCTCATTGCCAGTCTGGAGATCGTGGATTCCGTCAAACGAGTCACCGAACCTTTCAAATGCTGCAATCGCAAATTTCATCCGGAGGATACAGTGGTGGATGTGGGGGGTGTGAAAGTTGGCGGCGGAAATTTCTGCATGATCGCCGGGCCCTGCTCGGTGGAGTCTGAGGAGCAGATCGTTTCCATCGCCCGGTCCGTCAAAGCGGCGGGAGCCAATATGCTGCGGGGCGGCGCCTTTAAGCCCCGTACCTCCCCCTACGACTTTCAGGGGATGCAGGCCGACGGCATCGAACTGCTGAAGATTGCCCGTCAGGAGACAGGCCTGCCCATCGTGACCGAGATCATGGGTGTCAATCACCTGCCTCTGTTCGAGGATGTGGATCTGATCCAGGTGGGTGCCAGAAATATGCAGAACTTTGATTTGCTGAAGGAATTGGGCAAGCTGCATCGTCCCATTTTGCTCAAGCGCGGCCTGGCCAATACACTCAAGGAGCTGCTGATGAGCGCCGAATACATCATGGCCGGGGGCAACGAGCAGGTCATACTCTGCGAACGTGGCATCCGCACCTTTGATGACTACACCAGAAACACACTGGATCTGGCTGCCGTGCCCATGCTGCGTGAACTGACTCATCTGCCCATCATCGTCGATCCCAGCCACGCCACGGGTATTGCCCGGCTGGTGCCTCCCATGGCTCTGTCCGGCACTGCCTGCGGTGCAGACGGCCTGATCATTGAGGTGCACAATGATCCCATGCACGCCCTGTGTGACGGCGCGCAATCCCTGAGACCGGAGGAATATGCCGCACTGGCCGATAAGGTACGCAGAATCCGGGAGGTTATCGCAAAATGACAGTGGGAATCATTGGCTTGGGACTCATCGGCGGCTCCTTTGCAAAGGCGTATGGTCAGGCGGGGCATACCGTTTTGGCCCTTGACACAGACCGCTCTACTTTGAATTTTGCCATGGTCAGCGGCGTAGTGACAGAGGAACTGACGAAGGAGAACGCCGCCGGGTGCGACTTGATCCTCATTGCCATCAATCCGGAGGCCGCCTGCCGCGCGCTGGAGGAATTCGCTCCCCACTTCGGCAGCAAGGGCGTTGTCATTGACTGTTGCGGCACCAAGCGCGTTGTTTGCTCCGTGGGCTTCCGTCTTGCCAAACGCTGGGGCTTTACCTATCTGGGAGGGCATCCGATGGCCGGCACCCACCAGTCCGGATTCAAATACGCCGGAGCCAATCTCTTCAAGGGCGCACCGATGGTGATCGTTCCGCCTGTTTATGACGATATTGCCCTGTTGAGCCGGGTCAAGAATCTTTTGAAACCGGCTCAGTTTGGCCGCATCAGTATTACCACAGCGGAGGATCATGATGAGATCATTGCCTTTACCTCTCAGATGGCTCATGTCATCTCCAACGCGTATATCAAGAGCCCCACCGCGCGCAAGCGCAAGGGTTTTTCTGCCGGAAGCTACCGGGATCTGACTCGGGTGGCCTGGCTCAATCCTCCTATGTGGGCGGAGCTGTTTTTGGAGAATAAGGATAACCTGATCAGCGAGCTGAATCAGCTCATCGGCGCGCTGAGCGAATACCGCGAGGCAATGGTGAGCGATGATGCAGTGCGGCTTACCCGCCTCCTGGATGATGGGCGGCGCATCAAGGAGGAAGTGGACGGCAGATGACCGCCTCAGGGCGGCAAGCGCCGGTAAATGAGACGGCACAGCACAATACACACAAACAGACCAGAACATAAAAAGAACAGGAAGGCAGCAGCGTAGGCTGTTGCCTTCCTGTTGTGGTTTGCGACTGTATAGTCTGGGAAAAACTTAAAAGTTCTTGATGATCTCCACGATCTCGGCGCCGATACGCTCCTGGGCCTCCATAGTGGCAGCGCCGATGTGTCGGGGCGTATAGAAAATGT
>SFGJ01000042.1 GCA_004557655.1 Clostridiales bacterium
TTGTTCATCCAGCGGGGAATGAGCTTGGGTTCCGGCACTGCCTGATATTCCAGCGGCACATCCCCACGGAGGTTTTCGTGGTCCCGTTCCCGGCGCTCCCGGTTCCGGTCCAGCTTGTTCCATTCCTCCACCACGTCCCGGAAATCCTTCTCCGTGCGGGCGGCTTCCTCCAGCCGCCGTATGGCCTCAGCCCGCATCTCCCGTTTGAGCCGTTTATCACTGACCGGGGCAGCTTCTTCTTCCTCGTCCTCCAGCTCCGCTTCATAGTCGATGGGATGCTCGTCCTGCTCCAGCTCGCTTTCCAGCTCGGCCAGACGTTCTTCCGCAAGAGCCTGTTCCAGCGTTTCCTCCGCCCCAGCGCCTGTCCCATCGTCCCATCCGGTGAAGCCACCTTCGGTATCCAGAAGCTCGTCATCAGACAGATACGCCATGACCCCACCTCTTTTCAAAAAAATATTTTGCGATTTTTCAAAAATGGTTCCGTTTTGCACCCCGGATTTCTCCTATTAGTGAAAGGGTAATCTAAAAACAAGTTACTTGGGTTACAACGACTCGTTCACACTGGAGAAAGGGGGCTTTCGCCATGTTCAGGCTTGACACAAAAAAGAAGTAACACAATCGCAGATTACAAATAGCGGAACCATAACAACAGTATACACCGGATGCGCCGAAAGCGCAAGAAAGAGAGGTTCTATGGCAGATAAAAACGCCGTGTTTCTGACCCGGCACATTGGCAACACCACCTATAAAGTTCGTGTCTACCTCAGCGAAACCGCCGAGGAAACGATGGAAGATAAAATTTTGCGGCTGATCCGCAACGACGGGCTGGCAAACCAGCCGGAATGTGGTATAATGGAACTGCCACAAATGAGCCGTCCGTCTGAAAGGAGCGCCTGATATGGCAAACAGACAGACGGAAGAAAAAATCACTGCGCTTTATGAGCGCCTGTCCCGTGACGATGACCTCACGGGTGATTCGAACTCCATTCTGAACCAAAAACGGTATCTCGAAAGCTATGCAGCACAGCGGGGCTACACCAATATCGTCCACTACACTGACGATGGGTGGTCCGGCGGCAACTTTGACCGTCCCGCATGGAAGCGCCTTGTGGCTGACATCGAGGCGGGCAAGGTGGCCCACCTGCTGTGTAAGGACCTAAGTCGGATCGGCAGAAACTACCTGCAAACCGGCTTTTACACCGAGGTGATGTTCCGGCAGAATGGGGTTCATTTTGTTGCTGTCGCCAATAACATTGACAGCGAGGAACAGGACAGCGGCGAGTTTGCCCCCTTTCTTAATATCATGAACGAATGGTATCTGCGTGACCAGTCCAAAAAGGTTTCGGCAGCATACCGTGTCAAGGGCAAGGCGGGCAAGCCAACCACCAACAACGCCATCTATGGCTACAAAAAAGACCCAGAGGACAAGGACCACTGGCTGGTGGACGAGGAAGCCGCCGCCGTGGTGCGGCGGATCTTCCGGCTTGCGGTGGAGGGGCACGGCCCCCATGAGATTGCCAAGATACTCACACAGGAAAAGGTGGAGTGCCCCGCCTATTATCTGGCTCACAACGGCAGAGGCAGCCGTAAGAACACCGTGGACACCAGCCGCCCCTATGACTGGTACGGCTTCACGGTCAGTTCTATGCTGACCAAGCCGGAGTATATGGGGCACACCGTGAATTTCCGTTCCTCCAAAAAGTCCTACCGGGATAAGCGGGTAAAAAATGACCCGTCCGACTGGCTGATTTTTGAGAACACCCACGAGGCCATCGTTGACCCGGAAACCTGGCAGCTGGCCCAGCAGGTGAAACGGACGGTGCGCCGGACAGATACCACCGGCGTCGCCAATCCCCTGACCGGCCTTGTGTTCTGTGCCGACTGCGGAGCCAAGATGTATAACCACCGGGGCAAACGCAAAAAGAATGGGCGGGAGTATGGAACCGACTTCTATAACTGCTCCACCTACACCCTGACCTTTGAGAGAGAAACCCAGATGTGTTTTTCCCACACCGTCAGCACCAAGGCCCTGAACGCCCTGATTCTGGAAACCATCCGCACTACCGCCAGCTATGCTATCCAGAACAAGGAGGAGTTTATTCAGAAAGTTCGCAGCATTTCACAGGTTCGCCAGCAGGAAGCGGCCAAGGAGCTGAAACGCAAGGTCGCCAAGGAGCGCAAGCGCAGCGCCGAGCTGGATGTGCTGATTAAAAAACTGTATGAAACCTATGCCATGGGCAAACTGGAGGAAAAACGGTTCGAGCTGCTGTGTGCCGAGTATGAAAAGGAACAGGCCGAGCTGGAACAACTGCTTGCCTCCGAGCAGGCACAGCTGAACCAGTTTCACGAGGACACCGACCGTGCCAGCCACTTTCTGGCGCTGGCACAGAAATATACAGATTTCACAGAGCTGACCGCACCCATGATTCATGAATATGTGGAGAAAATTCTGGTCCATGCCCCGGACAGAAGCACCGGGGAACGGGTGCAGGAAATCGAGATTTATCTGAACTTTATCGGGAAGTTTGAAGTGCCCATGCCCGAACCCACCGAGGAAGAACTGGCTGCGGAGGAAAAGCGCCGCCAGAAGCGCATCCGTGACCATGAAAAGTATCTGCGCCAGAAGGAGCGTAAACAGAAGATTGCCGAGGGGCTCATCGTTCCGGGTGAACCGTACCAGCTGGTATGCCAGTGCTGCGGAGAGCCGTTCCAGTCTGTCCGCCCCAACGCTAAATTTTGCAAACCCGCCTGCCGGGAGAAATTCTACCGGCAGGAAAAGCGGAAAGCCAAGGAAATGGAAACATCACAAACTGCATAAAGACTGCGGCCTGCCCAAACAAACCGGGCAGGCCGTTTTTTTATGCCCTGAAACGGAGGGATTTTTATGACACTCTTTGAACTGGTAAAACAGAATATTTGTATGCCGGATGCAGCGGAACACTATGGGCTGCAAGTCAACCGAAACGGGATGTGCAGCTGTCCGTTCCATGAGGATCAACACCCCAGCATGAAGCTGAATGAACGATATTTTTACTGCTTCGGCTGCGGGGCCACCGGCGATGTGATCGACCTTGTGGCAAGGCTGTTTGGCCTGAGCAGTTACGAGGCAGTGCAGAAGCTGGCACAGGATTTTGGGATTGACCCGGACAAGCCCCCTGCGGCGGCTGCCCTGCCCAAACCGGAGCGTCCTCTGCTGAAAGCATACCGGCAGGAGGAAGTGCGCTGTCTGCGGGTGCTGTGTGATTATCTGCATCTTCTGGAAAGCTGGAAGGTGCAGTACGCACCCAAGACGCCGGAAGATGCTCTGGATGACCGGTTTGTGGAAGCCTGCCAGATGCTGGACTACGTGGAGTATCTGGCGGATTTGCTGATTGCCGCCGAGCTGGAACAGCGGGTAAAAATCGTAGAAATGCTGAACAAGGACGGTCTGATTGCCGGTTTGGAGGAACGGCTGAACAGGCTGAAAAAGGAGGATAGTGCCCATGAAAAACAAAGCGCAGCTTGACGGGATGCCCGTCTGGTTCGATGGCAAAAGCATCAACGAAGCCCTGTTTTGTGAGGAGTTCTTGCAGACGCATAAGATCATCTTCACAAACGGGGCTTTTTTCACGCTCGAAGGCCGTGTGACCGATGAACTGCCCCTGCGGGGAGAAATTTTTGAGGAGCTGAAATGCTGTGCGGTCAGCAACATTCCCCGCAAAATCAGCAACATTGTGGAGCTGATGAAACTGGCGGCGCTGGTGGAGGATTTTCCCCCGGAGCCGGATCGGATTCATCTTTCCAACGGCACACTTTTTCTGAACGGAACCTTTGCAAAGGGAAAGCCGAAAATTGTCCGAAACCGCTTCCCCGTGGCCTACAACCCCAACGCTCCGAAACCTGTCCTCTGGCTGAAATTTCTGGATGGTCTGCTCTACCCGGAGGACATCCCCACCTTGCAGGAATATATCGGCTACTGCCTGATTCCCAGCAACAAGGGACAAAGGATGATGGTCATTAAGGGCAGCGGCGGCGAGGGAAAGTCGCAAATCGGCGCTGTGCTGGGAACTTTGTTCGGTTCCAACATGAAGGATGGCAGCATCGGGAAAATATCCGAGAACCGGTTTGCCCGTGCCGATTTGGAACATATCCTCCTGTGCGTGGATGATGATATGCGGATGGAGGCCCTGCGCCAGACCAACTATGTAAAATCCATTGTTACCGCCCAGGGCAAGATGGACCTGGAGCGCAAGGGCAAGCAGAGCTATCAGGGATGGATGTGCGCCCGGCTGCTGGCCTTCTCCAACGGAGATTTGCAGGCCCTGTTTGACCGGAGCGACGGCTTTTACCGCCGCCAACTGGTGCTGACTACAAAGGAAAAGCCTGCTGGCCGTGTGGATGATCCCGATCTGGCCGAGAAGATGAAAGCCGAGGTAGAGGGCATTCTGCTGTGGGCTTTTGAGGGGTTGCAGCGGCTGGCCGCCAACAACTTCAAATTCACCGAAAGTGACCGCACCAGAGAAAACCGGGAGGCAGTCAAACGGGACAACAACAATGTCTATGATTTTCTGGATTCTGACGGATATGTTCGCCTGAAAGCCGATCTATCTGCCAGTTCCAAAGAACTGTATGAGGCATACCAGATTTACTGCACCGAAAACAACCTGCCTGCCCTGAAACCCCGCAGCTTCAGCGAAGCCCTGATCGCCTGCCAGAGCCGCTATAATCTGGAATACTGCAACAATGTGACCAACGCAGCCGGACGGCGGGTGCGTGGATTTCTGGGGATTGAGGTACTGGTGAGAAATCATATATCAGTGTTTTCCGGTGATTCGATGCGTACGTACGTACCGGAAGATGTGCCGGAAGAATGGCGGCGCTGAACCGTGTACGTACGTACGCTTTGATTGACCCTTGTTCTCCCTTTTATAGCAATTCGGCGGCTATGGCAGTCAGAATCACCGGTCAAATCCCTATGTTAAATCAAGGCAAGTGGGAAACGAAAAGTATTTGACGGTTGGAAGAAATCATTTTGTGAAACCGTGATTCTCGCCCCGGTGAACCGGGTGCATGGAATCATGGAAAAATGCACGGTTTCAAGCCAAGTCACACGAAACGGAAAAGTCGGAAGGTGCGACCTATGGGCAGGACATCACACCGGCAATTCTGAACGGATTTGTTGACGAGAGAATTTTTCACGACACAGTGAAGCGGTTATGCCAGAGGGCGTACCGGCTTCGCTTTTTTATCAAGTAAATTTAGGAGGATTTTTTATGATGACGGTACGCAACGAGATTAAGGCACAGATCGTCCGGGCGGGATACACCATGCAGGAGGTAGTTGACCGGCTCCATGAGGAATACGGCTGGTCGGACAGCGTTTCCAACCTGTCCGCCAAGCTCCAGCGGGAATCTATCCGCTACAAGGAGATTGTGGAGCTGGCCGATGTGCTGGGCTATGACCTGATCTGGCAGAAACGGAGGTAAATCTATGACAAGTGAAGAAAAGAAACTGTTGCAGGCAAAGCACCGCTTGGAGGAAGCCCAGGCACGGGACCGGGTGAAGGAGCGAAAAGCCCGGACAAGGCGGCTCATTCAGGAGGGCGCAGTGCTGGAAAAAGTGCTGCCGGAAGTACAGGCGGTAGGGCTTGACAATCTGGAAGAATACCTGCGGCGAAAGCTGGCAGGATACGATTGAAAACGGCTGGGAGGGCTCCGGGAAACCGGGGGCCTTCCTCTTTTTTATCCCGAAGGGCGCACTTACTCACCACCTGCTAAAGCAGGCGGTGGTAGCCCTCCCGCTGGTCGGGCACGTGCGCTCTCCGAGGGGGATTGCGGCTCCTGCGGGAGCCGCTGGACAAGGCTGCATTTCTGCCAAACTGCCAGCCTTGTCCATGCAGACGGCGCAGGGGTTTCCGTTTTGGAAGCCCCTGTTCATGGGGTGGTATATTGCCACCCCATCCCGCCGCCTGCCTGCGTCAACCTGCCACCGGCAGCTTGACACAGATGCAGGGGTGGAACGATTTGTTCCACCCCTGCTGGTGGTGCGTCGTATTTCACGACGCACCTGTTGCAATCGAGTACGGAAGAAGGGCCACTGCGTTTCACAGTCGCCCTTCAGAAAGGATGGTAGACAATGGCGATTTATCATTTGGAGGCCAAGATGGTCAGCCGTGGAGCCGGGCGCTCCGCCGTGGCTGCTGCGGCCTATCTGAGCTGTTCCCGGATGCTCAAGCCTTGCCCGTGAATTTGTGGCGGCGCTGCCCATAGAGTTGAGCCGGGAGAAACAAATCCAACTCCTGCAAGATTTCATCAAGGAGCAGTTTGTGGCAGACGGAATGTGCGCTGATGCTGCTATCCATGACCCGTATCCTCCCGGACACAATCCCCATGCCCATATCCTGCTGACGGTCCGCCCGCTGGATGAAAAGGGAAAATGGCAGTACAAGACCGAGAAAGAATATCTCTGCGTCAAAGACGGCGAGGAACGGGGCTTTACCGCCGCTGAGTTCAAACAGGCACAGGCCGACGGCTGGGAGAAACAGTACCAGTACAAAGTGGGCAAAAAGAAGGTGTATATGGCCCCGTCCGCAGCGCAGGCCCAAGGCTATGAACGGGTGTCCAAGTATCCCAAAAGTACCAAATATGGCAGACAGAATCCCATCACGGAACGATGGAACAGCGATGAGCAACTTGTTCTGTGGCGGGCTGCCTGGGCGGATGTGACAAACCGCCATCTGGAGCGCACCGGGCATGAAGAACGCATCGACCACCGCAGCCATGCTGAGCGTGGTCTGCTGGAGCGGCCCACGGTCCATGAAGGTGTGGTTGCCAGAGCCATGGAGAAAAAGGGTATTATCTCTGACCGATGTGAACTGAACCGGCAGATCAAGGCAGACAATGCCCTGCTCCGGGAGCTGAGAGGACAGGTCAAAAAGCTGGCGCAGGCAGTTAAAAATACCATCCCGGCGCTTGCCGAGGCCATGGAGAACCTGCGTAAAAATCTGCTGCTATTCTGCTATCAGATGGGGTATCTCCGCAAAGGCAAAGAACGCCTGAACGCTTCGCTGAATACGCTGCGTCCTGCCCTCACACAGTACAATCAGCTTGCAAAAGACATCCGGAATAAGGCGAAAGAGCGCCGCAGTCTGCTTTCCGAGAAAAAGGCGCTCTCTGCTGTCCATGTGTTCCGGCACCGTGAACTTGCGACTAAGATAACGGCACTGACAGAGGATTTGGAGGAACTGCGTTCTGAAAAGAATCTGCTTCTGGCCTCGCTGGCATATACCGAGGAAGATGCCGCCGATAAATTTCCCAAAGACATTGTAGCTATGGAACAGAGCCTAAAACGGTTGGAAGAACAGGAACAGAAATATTCTGCCGAGCTGGACGCTGCCCTGAACGAGTATGCTGGGCTTCGGGAGCAGGCCCAGGGCTTTGACCTGGTGCAGCTCTACGAAACAAAACAGTCCATCCGCCCCGGCAAGGAGCAGGAAGCGGAGCACCGGGCGCAGGAGGTTTACGGCGAGAAGTACAGCCCGCTTTTGATGTTTGACAGCAAAAAGGTGGTTTTCCGGATGTTGAATGAAGATATAGAGCGGCAGGCAGTACGGAGAATGATGCAGCAGGCACAGAAAGGGCAGCAGACCTCTCGAAAGAAAAATGAGCCGGAAAGATAAAATGAGGGGCGCAGGAAAAACCTGCGCCCCTCATGGGAGTAAAACGGTAAATGTGCCGTGACTTCTGCTGAACTTGCTGTTTCGTAAATTTATGCAGCTTTTGGAAGTGCCTTTTGGATTTAAGAACGGAGTTGTCTTACTTCCCAATCAGGCTTTTGCGCTTTGTCAGCAGGAAAGCCAGCAGACCAATCAATCCAGCCAGAGAAATACCGGCGGTTCCCATCGAAACATACACAAGGGTTTTCAGGTTGGAATCATCCGCTGCGGCGGTGGGAACAGCACCGGCGTTGAGTTCGGTGCCATCGGTGAGGGTAACGATCAGCTCGCCGTTTTCATTGATGGAAACGCCGGAAATACCAACGCCATCCTCGCCCTTTACCTTGCCGAGATTTTTCTCGGTGCCATCGGTGAGGGTGACAATCAGCTCACCATTTTCGTTGAGCTTGATGTCGGCAATTCCAACGCCGTCCGCGCCGTCTTTACCGTTCGCACCATTCTTGCCGTTGGCTCCGTCTTTACCGTTGATACCATCCTTACCGTCTTTGCCGTCTGCGCCATTGACACCTGCGGCCTTAATGCCGGTATCGGTGGTTCCAATCCACCAGTTGCCGTTGCTGCCGATATACGGGGTCAGGCCATCCTTTCCGTCCTCGCCGTCTTTGCCGTCCTGACCGTCTTTACCATCGGAGCCATCGGAACCGTCCGCACCGTCGCTGCCCTCGGCCTTGATGCCGGTGTCAACGCCGCCGATCCACCAGTTGCCGTTGTCGCCTATGTAGGGGGTATCGCCATCTTCACCGGGATCGCCCTTATCGCCCTTGTCGCCTTTAATGCCTTGCAGGGCAGACAGGGCAATCAGGTTTTGCCAATCGCTGTCAGCGTCATATTTCCATTGGATGTAGCCGCCCTCAACGCGAAGTTCCACCTGCTTGCCGTCGGCACCGTCCGAGCCGGTAATATCGGAGAGGTCAACCAAAGGCCGCCATGCGTCATCGCCCTCGCCAACATAGCGCCAAAGGATGCTGCTGCCGTCATTTTTCAGTTCTACCTCACGGCCATCTTCGCCGTCCTCGCCTTTCAGGTCGGAAAGGGGCATCAGGTTTTTCCAATCGGTATCTGCGCCGGTGGTGTATCGCCACTGAATATAGCCATTGGCTACTTGCAGTTCCACTTCTCTGCCGTCTGCACCGTCTGCGCCATCGCCGCCAGTGATTGCATCCAGCGCCACAAGGTCACGCCATGCGGTGTCTGGCTCGTCTGTGTATTTCCATTGAATTTGACGGGTTTCCTCATTGGTGCGAAGTTCCACCTCGCGGCCATCCTGCCCGCCAGAATCGCCCACCAGCTGAATGTTGCCCAAATCACGGATGGAAGCCACGCCGTCTTTCACGGTGATTTTCACATTCACTGCTCGGCTGGCAAAGTCGGTGCTTCTATTGTTTTCCTGCTCCGTATAGAGCCGCAGAGTGTAGTTCCCATCCGAAACGCCGGTCAGGGGGATGTTGACCGTGCCGCTGGCGGCGGCGGTATCGCTCAGTTCGACCAGCTTGTTGTAATAGAGAACGTCCGTGCTGTCGTCCGGGGTCAGCACGCAGGAAAGGTACTGATTTTCGCCGGTGTTGGCAGCATAGCCAAAGGAGAGTGTTTCGCCGGTCTGGGCCGCCTGTGTGGGATCGGCGGTCACGGACAGTTTCAGGCTATCGTCAAAAATGGTATATTTATATACCTCAAGATCGTCAAAGCCTTCTCCAACAACCAGCGGATAGGGGTTGCCGCCAATCGTTACCCGTTTGACATCTTTTGCAAGGTAGAACGCATCGGAAATGTCCAGATAGAACGCCGGGCGCACACCATAATACTTGTTTTGGGTATCACTCACCACTTTTCCGTCTGTTCCCTGCACAGCATATACGAAAGAAAAACCCCCAGCGTTGTTTGTCGTACGCAGCCAGTAACGCCCGACAGACGACACATCGTCATAGAGTTCACTCTTGAGGATTTCAGCGTCGGTTCTGTCCGCTTCGTCTTTGGACAGAGGCCAGAACGGCTGATCATGCGCCGTTTGGCCGTTGATGCCGTCCGCAGAAGTGAGGGTGCGGGGAACGATGAGGGAACTTTCCTTGCCGGCCAAATTCAGATACTTGCTGCCGAAAACCGCCATCTCTTCCTGCAGAAAACTTTTCAGATAGCTTGATGCAGAAGTATACGCCGAAACGGGCTGGGCGCCCAGTTTTTCCCACGGATTTTCAAACAGGGTGACGGTGTTCTCCGGGCCGGGCACCGAGCCTTTTTCCCCCTGACCCACGACATACCACCATTGACCGCCGAAGGCCACCTGGATTCCCTCAACCTTTTCCGGCAGCGCCTCGGCTTTCACATACAGGGCGGGGCGGACGGCGTAGGTATTGGTGACTGGGCTCGCGTAACACACAGTATAATACTCAGTCCCTGCTGAGTTATAGGCATAGTTTTCTCTGGTCCAATAATCAACCGGGAACACCCGCAGGCTTTGATCTATGCTGTTCCATTCCGCTTCGCTGACAGGCCACAAAAGCTGGCCTGTGGGGGAATCGCCCGCAATGTCGTCCAGTGTGTCACGGGCGGCGATGTTGGCCCTGTCCTCGGCGGAAAATCCGTTTGCGACTTCCTCCATCTTTTTTTGCAGGTCGCTGTCCTTATAGTAATTCGCTGTACTGTCCGTATCTTCGGCTCCCGCCCGGAACGCGGTAGAGCCGAAGTTATTGTTTTTCGCAAACAGAGTGTAGCAGCCCGCCGGGGCGGTGACGCCCTCACTTTCGGTGCCAATGATGTACCAGTCATACCCGGCAAAGGTCACGATGTCGCCAATATTGTGGTCGCTGGCGGCAAAAGCCGTGGTGCCCATGCCCGGCACCAGCCCCACCAGCAGGCACAGGCAGAGCAGCGCGGCTAAAAATCGTTTTTTCATAATGTTAAGTCCCTCATATTTCATTTATTTCCAGCTCCCTGTACCACCGCCAATACCGCCGGTCGGAGTGGAAACCGCCCCCGCCTGATAGTGTCCCAGCAGACGGGAACTCTTATCAAAGAACAGGACGCTTGTATATACCGGGGTAACCGTAAACTGAAAGCTGTCCGTATCACGGTACAATCTTTCCAGATCACTTGTATAAAGGTCTCCAATCAAAGCCTGTGCGCCGGGCAAACCACCGCCGCCGCCATTTCCGGTGAACTGTTTTTTCACATCGCCATAGCCGCCAACCGTCACACGGAAATAGAAAACCGCACAGATCAAAGACCCCTGTGTGTGGTACTTGTTTTCGGTGCATTTGATTTCCTGCACCATCTGATCCAGTTTCTCGTCCTCAAGTTTTCCTTTGAAGTTGTTGTAAAAATCCTGTGCAATCTGTTCGTTCAGTTTTTTGCTTTCACTCATATCAAATTCTCCTTTCTCGGCGCAGCGCGCCATCATGGTGACCGTGTTTGCTCCGGCGCTATTGCCCGCTGCCGGAGCGCATTTTTTCGTTGCGGCAGACCCCCAGCAGAGAGCCGGGGAACTGGTGGTAATGACGGCAGGAGCCGCAGTCCACGCTGGCCGGGTCATCGTCCACCATGTCCGCATAGGGGCAGGCGTCCTCAAAAGTCAAAAGAACAGGACGGCCTGACGGGGTATGACCGGACTGTTTGCAGTAGTCCTCGTAGTCCTCCACCTCTCTTTGGAGATGGTCGTCCCAAAATACGGGGACTTCAATCACTTCGCCCTCAAATTCATACCGATTGTACTGCTCCATCACACAGCCTCCTTCCCATTGGTTTCGGTGTTTTGGTATCATCAAGCCTCTGGAATGAAAACGCCGGTGAGGGTGTGGCGCATTTGCGCCTTTATCTGTTTTTTATAACCGCCATACAAAGTCCGATGGCTGCACAACTACGGACACCCCCTTTCCGGTAATCGCGGGGATTTCCAAACAAAAAAAGGACGCACCACGCCCACAGAAAACCTGTGGACGCAGCACGTCCTTTTGTATGGCAATATGAAATTCAGGGCAGGAAAAACGGACAGACTTACCTTGTCTGTCTGTCTGTCTGTCTGTCTGTCTGTCTGTCTGTCTGTCTGTCTGTCTGTCTGTCTGTCTGTCTGTCTGTCTGTCTGTCTGTCTAATTATGGGGGTTAAATCCCATTTGTCAAGACCTTTTCTGTAAACTTTCATTTTTCTCCCCGCCCTTTGCCTGTAAGCATCGCCGCCTTCATGTTATTGTGTTCGGAAATTAACACAGCTTCATTTATACTACAAAAAAACAGGTTTGCCTATTACCCGTTTGGCCCCCCAAAACGGGTGCCCCCCGGAGGGAAAAAGCCGTGGTTTTTTCCCTCCGGGGCATCATTGCAGCATATATTTTTTGAGGTCTTTCCGGTTCTTGATACCCAATTTCCGCATGGCTTCAAAGATGTGCTTTTTGACCGTATTTGCCGAAATATCAAGGTGTTCCGCGATTTCCTGGGTCGTCCAGTTACGGGCTGCCAGCATCGCAATCGCAAACTCGGTGGTGGTCAAATCGTCCGCCACATCATGCCCGGTGACCGGGTTATGAACTCTACGCCAGCCGGAAGAGAAACGATAGGTAATGTCGATAATTCTTTTGAAATCTTCCGGCCATTTTGGTTTGATGGCCGCCTCCAGCATGGCCCCCAAAAGTCCGTGGTGTTCCCCAAAGCCCTCGATCAGATCGTCCGGGCGTGCAACCTCCCATGCCGTCAGAAGATGCGCCTGAGCGCGGTCGGTCTGCTTCATGCTCATGTAGTCCATCACCGCCACCAGATGCAGGTAGATGGCGGAAATGGGATAAGCGGATGCGCCCATGGCAAGGGCAGCCTCGACGATCCCGGCGCTGTGGCTGTATTCCTCTTTCAAGTAGAGATAGTGCGCCTGCACATACAGCGCAAAGGCTCGCACACCAGGCGGCAGCAGCGGCAGAAAATCTTCTGCGGGAGGCATTTCCTCCGGCAGCGGCAGGTGCAGCAGCACCGCCGCCCCAAACGCAACAAAGGCTTCCATAGCACGAACCGGCGAGGCGGTTTGCCCATCCGCAGCCAATGTGCTTTTAATCTCGTCCAGTGCATATCGGGCATGGTCAATCCGTCCCATGGTCAGGCAGGAATATGCAAAAATCCAGCAGGCAGAAAGACGGATGCCGCTGTCAGCCGCCGTAAGATAAACCTCGGTTTCCTGCATGGCTTTTTCCGCCTGTCCGCTGAAATAGTGATACTCCGCCAGAGCGATGTCCCTTTTCGGTCCGGCTTTCATTTTTTGAATCGTCTGCATACAGCGCCCCGGCTCAAAGGGCGTGTTAATCAGGGGCATAAAGCCGGGGAACAGCTCCGGCGCTTTTTTCGGCTTTGGGGGAGCCGCCTGTTTTTTCTGCTTGCGGGGATCGCCGGGTTTCTCCGCACTTTCCGGGATAGCCCACGAAGTGCCAAACCGTTCCGCACCGGGGATGCGCCCCTCGGAGCAGTATTGGTTGATCCGGCGCTCGGACACACCCCATTTTTCAGCCGCCACACCTCCTGTATGGAAATCGTTTGTGTTTGGTAAATGTATGACCATTTTTATTATATACGATTACTCGTAGAGTTTCAATGTTTTCGATACTCTGGCATCCTATATGTAGGCACAAATATTGCTGCAAGACAGATTCAAACATGGCAAAGAAAAAACACCCTTGACAAATCGCTTTCCAGAAAAAGATTCTGGAACGCTACTGTAAAGACCACGGGTATACCGCTATCCGGCACTATGACGAGGACGACGGTTATTCCGGGACAAACTTCAACCGTCCAGGTTTCCAGCGTATGCTTGCCGATATTAAGGCAGGCAAGATCAAGCGCGTCATTGTAAAGGATATGAGCCGTTTCGGGCGTGATTATCTGCAAGTGGGTATGTATACGGATGTTCTTTTCCCGGAGTTTGGCGTACACTTTATCGCCGTCAATGACGGCGTTGACAGCACCCGGGGCGAAAATGAGTTTACCGCTATCCGCAATGTTTTCAACGAAATGTACGCCCGCGATACTTCCAAGAAGATCCGCGCCACATGGCAGAGTAAAGGAAAATCCGGCGAACATCTGACTACCATTCCCCCATACGGGTATATCAAAGACCCGGAGGACAAAAAGAAATGGATTGTGGATGAAGAAGCCGCAGCGGTTGTGCAAAAGATTTTCTCCCTCTGTGTTGACGGTTTGGGACCTACACAAATTGCCAAGTGGCTGAAACAGCATCAGATTTTGAATCCTACTGCTTATGCTCATTCCAAAGGGCTGCCAGCCAGCAACAAGCCTACGGCTGATCCG
>SFGJ01000043.1 GCA_004557655.1 Clostridiales bacterium
AATCAGCTTCAAGCTGAAGGCGTATGCGAAAACCACCGACGGCTTCGTTTTCTCTGCCGAAAAGACTGTTGCGATTCAAAACGAACACGCAGGCGGTGTCGCAACCTGCATAGAATTAGCAATTTGCGATACCTGCGGCAAAAAATACGGCGAGCTTGACAGCACAAATCATAACCTTGAAAAGATTCCTGCAACAGACGCAACCGTAACCGCAACAGGAAACAAGGAGTATTGGCATTGCAAGGATTGCGATAAATACTTTGCTGACGAAAACGGCGAAAACGAAATCGAACTTAACGACACAGTAACCCAAAAGCTCCCGCCTGAAATCATTAAGGGTAAAGGACAAAGCATAACCGCAGGAGATAAGAAAGAGCTTACTTTCAAATCAAATGCGGCGTTCAGTGATTTCATTCGGGTTGAGCTTGACGGTAAAGCCCTTGATGAAAAGTATTATACTGTTAAAGAAGGCAGTACGGTTGTAACCTTAAAGGCTGATTATGTAGCAACACTTTCAGTCGGCGAGCATACAATAGGCATTGTATCGGCAAGCGGTACTGCTACCACAACATTTACTGTGAATGCGAAACCGGAAAATAACAACAATTCACCGCAGACCGGCGACAACAGCCATAGGGCATTGTGGTTTGCACTTGTCTTTGTCAGCGGCGGTCTGCTGACTGTCACCGTGATCAAAGGTGTTGAAACCGAACAGAAAAGGAGAAAAAGACATGAATAAAGTGAAGAAGCGTATTTTACTCGTTTTGTTGGCGATTCTGGCGGTCATTTTAGTTGCCCTGCTTGTGTTTTTTGGCGTGTATTTCACAAGGATCCAGACCATCGGCAGCATGGAGCAGCTTACGGATTACGCGGATGGATACAATCTCTATCGCATGGATGTCAAATACGATTACAGCCTTGACGATATTATCGATTACGGCATTAAGGACGATCAGACAATGATCGACGCGATTCTGAAAGAGTCTCTTCCGCTGCTGCCTGTGAAGATCAAGGCGCCCAGTTTCGGCTGCACGGCGTTTACTCTGACCGATACGGACGGCGACGTTCATATGGGACGTAATTACGATTTTAGAAAAGATACATCTGCCATGCTGGTTTACTGTGCGCCAAAGGACGGATATAAGTCGATTGCCTTTGCCGCACTTGACAACGTTTCAGCAAATGTACCTGATGAGAATATCAAAAAAAAGCTGGCGAGTCTGACAGCTCCGTTTATCTGTCTTGACGGTATGAATGAGAAGGGCGTGTCTATCGCTGTGTTGACGCTTGACAGCGAGCCTGTACATCAAAACACAGGCAAGCCTGTCATTTCAACTACGCTTGCAATACGCCTTGTTCTTGACAGGGCGGCGACCACAGAGGAAGCAGTGGAGCTTTTACGCAGCTATGATATGTTCGCATCATCCGGTAGAGATTACCATTTCTACATAACCGATGCGTCAGGCGATGGCAGAGTAATAGAGTATGACATTAACGGAGAACCGAGAGAGCTTATAGATACTCCTTCAGAGGCGATTACTAATTTCTTCATTCGTCATAAGGATAAGGTGCTTCCGAATCAGAAAAACGACATCTACGGTCACGGCAGAGAGCGTTATGATGCTGTGTTGAAGGTGTTTGAGGATGAAAAAGGCAATTACACCAGCGATACCGTATGGAACGCAATGAAATCGGCGGCACAAGATCCCGACCCCGACGCCATCACAAGCAACACACAATGGTCAATTTCATATAACAACACTGACCTTTCTGCTGATATTGTCATCCGCCGTCATTGGAATGATGTAACACATTGCGATCTGGAAAGCAAAGTGACGACGCCGTCAAAATGAGTGGTACAGGGCAGTAAAATGAAGGAAAACGCACCCCCTGAAACCAAACGGTGTGAAAATACACAGGCAGGCGGTAGATGTGATGTCAAATGAAGCCGTATGTCGGCGGCATCTATGCGGAGAGGACAAAGCCGCCGTGCCCTATGCTTAAAAATCTATCGCAGGCAAAAACAAAAAGCATAGTGAAAACTTAAAATCAATAACTCCCGAGCAAGACAAAAGCGTCGTAGAAATACGGCGCTTTTTTGTTACCTCTTGACACATTAGCAGATAGTATTCTTTTATAAGCAGATCCGATTATTTACTTGTGCAAGCGGGATCGGCGCACAAACCAAAAAAGAATGCGATAAATCGCATTCTTTTTTGGTTTGGATATTTTTGGATGCAATCACAGATCTCATGTCATTTTACCCTTTATTCAAAAGGGATTGACAGAGCTTCCATCCGTTTTGCGAATGTCACTGCCCTCCCAAATCACCTGTGTCCACATGGTGAGAGTTTGGTCTGCCTGAGCTAATGCCCGGTCCTATTTTGCCATACGGCTTTTTTCCTGCCGATCGTGATCGCTCCCGCGATACCTCCCAAAGCCAAGAGCATAACGGCAAGGGAACTCTCCACACGATTGTTGTCCCCGGTTTGCGCGCGGACGGTCCGACCGGCAAGATTTCAACACAAGCCTTCTTAAACCCGCAGATCGTGCATTCCTCATGCTGGCTGCCGCTTTCGGTTGCCGTGGCATCCTTGTCGATCACCCATTTAAATTCATGGGCGGCAACATTTTGCTTCTTGCCGCAATCGGAACAAACATTCCAATGGTTATCCTTGTCGGACATCCAATCGGAGCTGCTGCTGTGCGCCTCCGCCCACTTCGCGTAGAGAACGGTGTTATCAGAAATACTGAATGTCCCACTGCCCGCCGCATAGCTGATACCTGTGCCGTCAGCCCTGGTATTCCAGCCGGCAAAGGTGTGGCAGCCGAGATTGTACCGTTCGTGATGGTGGGAGCAATGTTCATGGCCTGCGTATTTCCTTTTGCCGTCACATTCGAATCGTCGATCGTCATGGCCCGCCATGCGTGAATGCCTATGCTTTTTGCATTTTCACTCTCAGTTGTGCCGCCGGCAGCTGTGACATTGGCGCAGCCGTAGATGGAGCATACTTCCCAGCCGGAAAAAATGGCGCAGCTATAGCATACGCCGGGCGCACTTGCGTCTGCACATCCGGCAGTAATACTAACCTCAACAGTGCCTTTGATCGTAACACCTTGGGCATAGATACCGTAACTGCTGGCACCTCTTCCGCTGCGGACGGTGAGACTGCCGCTGCCGGAGACGGTCAGCGCCGCGTTATTCAAAAAAATGCCCTTGCTGTCGCCCCGCCATTGGAAAGTGCTTGTGGCAGCATCACCCGCCGTAATGCGGCTGCTGCCCTCCAGTGCAACGGTTATATCGCTCTCAGAATAAATGCCATAGTTATGGGTGTCGCTTGCCGCTCCGCTTATGACTGCATTATGCAGCGTCAGCGTGCCGGTGGCAGCGTCATAGAAAGCATACCCTCCGGAATCGGGACGATCCGCACAGGCAGTGCTTGCGCCGTTTGCTAAATAGGGCGCGCCGGCGTCCAGCGTTACCCCGCCTACGGTAATGGAATCCGTACTATCGGCGGAAACCGTTGCCGGGAATAATGCGGCTATCAAGCAACAGCATAGAAAAATACTTAAAATCTGTTTTTCATACTATTTCCCTCCTGCTAATCCTCATATACCGTTGTAATGATCTCGCCGCCCGAGCAATCAAAAGTGACGGCATCGGAATAGGCATAGTTGCCCGCGGCATCCCACATTTCAAAAATCATGGAGTATTTTCCGTCAAACAAGGGAGCTTCACCGAATGCCGTATCGGCGGTCACGGTGACATCCTCCGCGGCGTGCATCGCAAAATCGTCATCTCCGCTATAAGATGCGAGTTTCCAGATTGTGGTAATCACATCGCCTTCCTTCAGCAGGCGTAATTCCTTGCTGGCCATGCCGGACTCGTCCAGTTCCTGGGATGCGCCGAGGATACTCCATTTCTCCGCGGTGAAGTTGTATGCTACCTGCAGATTGTATGCTTCGCCGTTGAGCAGAATGGGCACAGAATAGAGATTGTAGTCCTCGCCCTCAAAGGAAAGCTCCATATAACCCAGATGACCGTCGATGGCACCCCAGACACCCCGGAAGTTGTCGTAGAAAACGCCATTTTCCCAGTCGGCCGTTAAATCGTTGTCGGTACCCAGCAGCAGCATCCGGTCATTGGTTTCATCCACATAGTACAGGGAGAAGCCGATGCCTGCCAGAATGTCCTTGGCCTCGGGACCAAGCGTTAAAATAGAGGACCCCTCATCGTTCAGATCCAGCGGCGCTCCGTCCCAGTTCATGTCAGCCAATGTAGTGATTACAGGAAGCTGCTGAATGTTAAGCGATGCCAGATAGGCATCACCGCCCTCAGCCATTTTGCCGGTGAGGCCGTAGGCATACAGATGCTTGAACGCAATACCCGTGCCCATGTTGATATATCCGTTGAGGTCATCGAGATCGCCGTTGTAGGAGTAGTAGCAGCTCAGGCCCGTGGATTCGGCACGATAAATACCGCTCACCTTATATATCACGCATACATCCAGCGCATCACAAACTCTCTGGGCAGAAGGAAGCATCCAGGCGGTCTGCCGGGCAAGATGTCCCATATCGACCATATTGGTATAGCCCTGCTCCTTGGTATTGCCGCCGTAATTCTCGCTCTGGGAAGCCGCGCGGCCGAGTTGAGCAAAGAAGCCGGGGTCTTTTGCAGCGGCGGCAAACGCTTCCTGGCCGAAAGATTCATATGCCTCCAGCAGCGGAGTCAGCTTTGTGAGGTCGGTCAAAGACAGGGTCGTTTGATCCTGCGTGCCCACTGCTTCACAGCCCTGATAATATGTATTGCAGATAGCAATGCCAAGCTCCTCGCCTCCCATGGCCGGATTTTTTGCCAGTTCACCGAGCCAGCCGGAATAAAGCCAGCCGTTTCCAGGCTCCACTTCCTCAGATGCAACCAGGTACTTGGAGAAATTCCGGAAGAGTGCCGCTACATCCACCGTGGCCATCAGACAGGTATCAAAGCCGACCAGCTCCAATGCGGGGTTTTCCTTGTTCGCGGGCCAGACTGCATCAAAGGCCTGATACATTTCAGCCAGATCCAGAGAATCCAGATTATGAAGTTCGTCAAAGGCCGCACCGGAAACAGAGCCGCCGCCGTGGTTCCAAAAGGTAACCGCTATCTTATCGGCAGGATAGTTGGAATTGGCAAAGGACAGAAAATCGCTTAATGTGCCGGCATCGCCCATATTGGCGGTTTCCTGCTCCTCAAGCAGCTGCAAACCCTCACTGTTATACAGCCAGCGCTGCAGCTTGGTGGGATCCATATTTTCGTTTTGCCAAGCAGCAGCGCCGCCGGTCTGAATGACTACATTGACATTTTCGGGGAGCTGCACCTCCATCATCTCACTGAGGTCAGTGCTGGCAAAGCCGCCGTTGGTCTCCAAATCACTGCCGCAGAGATACCAGTACACCGCCCAGCTTCCGTCATCACTGTCAGGTTTTGCATGACAGGCTGCAAGTGATAAGATTGCAGCCAATGCTAAAAACAGGGACAATAGTTTCCTTTTCATGTATTTCTCCTTCACTTTATTCATAGACGCTTACGGTCGTTTCGCCGTTTACCCATACACACAGCCCAGACTCCGAATATGAAAAAATATCGGCCTCTATGGCATCGTTCTGCCAAGCGTAAAAAACACTGCCGCGCAGATCCCGGTAAATTGCCCGGCCCGCGATTTGCACGACTTCATCCTGCCGCGGATGGATATTTTCAAAAAGCCGGTTAACTATTTTCGTCTATCAGAGGTATATTGCAATAACTCAGTGCCGTCTTCAGCTTGTCCTCCTCAACGGGCAGCAGTCCGAAATAGGTTGCCTTCAGCCGGAAAGACAAAAGCGCGAAATCCAGATCGGAAAACCAGATCAGCTTCCCTTGCGGGTTATGT